>NZ_BAAHBI010000057.1:3516-256841 GCF_054776755.1 Spirosoma litoris
GACCGCTTGGCCTCCGACTTGCCTGCAACCCTGGACGCGATACCGAGTTAGCATCGATGAGGTCGAAAAGCAGACGGGTTATAACTTCCTGTCAAATGTGCCGGAAAGTATTCAGCGAGTGGTTGAAGCGAAAGTAGATCTTGAAGGGATATAGAACCAAGAGAATGCAGGGAGAGATAAGAGATTACAACATTTCACTTATGCTATGAACTGGATTCCGGTGGTGGGTCATGCGACGCCGAACCGTGCCGCTGCGGAACCGCTTAACTGTTACGAGGGCTTCTAAATGATTAACCCTTATACCTAGTCAACTAATTTCAATTGACAAAGTCAATCCCTCCTCAGCGAATAGGTTTTCCAATTAATTCTTCCAGGCCGAACACGAAACTGGTGAGATCCTTAGGGTATGCGTTTGAGCGAACGCATTCTAGCCGCATGGTCTGGATGTAGATGAATAAACTCCATTGTATACCATTAGGGTATGTACTCTTAACCCATTGAGCTTTAATTATAGTTTACATACTTTGATAAATATTGACCGAAAAAAAACTAAATTTACTATCCAGATTGAAAGTATTATGAATAGTCTTGTGCCTATATAATCCCTTGAATGCCATGGCGACAATCAAAGTACGCTATTTCCCTGCGTTGACAGGTTTGAGAGCGTGGGCCATTGGGCTCGTCATCCTTGATCACTGGGTTGACGGGATGCATGATTATGGTATGGCAGGAAACGCAGGAGTTTCGCTATTCTTTGTTTTAAGCGGCTTTTTAATAAGTCGAATTCTATTAATTGAAAAACAACGGGTTGATCTAAGTGAGGAGCCTGCTTCTTTTCGAAGGTTTATAACTCCCTTTTTAAGACGACGAGCCTGGCGCATATTCCCAATTTATTTTCTTGCTTTGACAGTCTTATTGGTGACGGGTGACTCAGTGATACGGCATCAGGGTATACCTTTCTTTACGTATACCGCCAATTTTTTTCTGGTCACTCACCCAGTAGCTCATCTGGATCACCTGTGGTCTTTGTCGGTTGAGGAACAGTTGTATATTCTAATGCCCTTCTTAATCTGGCTGACGCCCAGCCAGCAGCTGCCCAAGCTCGGATTGATCCTGATTATCATCAGTTTATTCTACCGGGGCAGCAGTTACCTTCTTTTCACTGAAGCGATCTGGTGGCCAGCCAGCTATTGCCTGCTACCAGGCTGTTTGGATGGGTATGGCATAGGGTTACTCGTTGCCTGGTACTGGCTATACAGACCTGAACAGAGTCAATCGTTTTTCAACTCATCGATACTCCTGAACAGCTTATTCATCGCCTGGCCATCGGTGATTCTGGCTGGCCTGCTTTGGCAGCTTACCGGTCGGGGGTTATTCTATTCGCCAGGCATGGCCACTGGCTTACGCTTTACGGTATCGCTCTACGGGGGATATTTGGTTGGCTATTGCCATCAACCCCTTGGCGTGCTGGGCCGGCTGCTTCTTTTGAATCCCGTTTGTCAGTACATTGGCCGGATCAGCTACGGGTTGTATCTGTACCATAATCTAATCTTTACTATTCATGCCCCGCAGCAAAGCTATGGCCGACAGGCCTGGTTGAGAACGGCTGACATCCTGCACATTAATTCAGGGAATAGATTAATAGAAATTATGTTTTACTCGGTGCTACTCATTAGTATAGCCACGTTATCCTGGTTTTTGATTGAAAAACCATTGTTAGGGCGTACGCACAAAAAAAGCGTAGCTATCAATGCTACGCTGACCACTAGTATGGACTAACCGAAAAGCAACTAATGCTCATTAAAACAATAAATGGGATACCGATGTGTCGGTATCCCATTTATCTATTCGGTCTATGCACTACATCACTATGTAGCTTTTTTCCAAATCATTGGCAGGCCGATGCTAATCGTAAAGGCAGCAATCAATACTAATCGGATCGTGAAGGAGTACGTTTGATCTTGAAGTGAAGAAACCGCACTAACCATAAACAATAGAAAACCAAGCGAAACGGCTAACCCAATAGATTCAGCCGTCAGGACACCTTTGGCATCGAGTGGAATAACCCAAGTAAACAGCAGCTGAATTCCATACCAGACATTCCAAAACCAACAACCGTACTGAATCGTTTCCAGCGCCAGAAACAGGTAATATTGCCAGGTGTCATCCAGGGGACTGCCCAGCATCGACTGCCCTAGTGTAACTAATGCTCCAATCGTCTGAGTGGTCAGAAAAGCAATAATCAGACGGGAAAAAAACGGCCGGAGCGGAATGTCCGGGACAATCAAGTTGAGCAGCGGAGCCAGCCGAGTGTAAATGATAGTACGGTCAAAAGGTTTCATAGAAGATCAAATAAAGTGTATAAAGCCATTACTCTGAATTACTAGCTGTGAACTGCTTAGCAATAGCTGTTATGTCAGCCTCGTATGGATGAGCATTTGACATATCTTTTATAATTGGTTTGTGAGCAGTTGGCTGTCCGAGAAAATCGTTCAACCGTGTATATGCAAAGTAAACGTCCTCCCCTGTTTTTATTCGAAGAACTTCCAAATCGGTCATACCAAGCTTTTGACACAGTGCCAGCGACTCCTCCCCATTAATCGTCTCTTGCCAGCCAGGAATTAACCCATTTTCCAACACGAACTGCGCCGATCGGGCCAAGTGATACATTCCCTGCGCATGCGGAGTTAACTCACGGGTGCAGATCACCGAAAAGAAAATAGTAAAAGCCGCGCTGTTCAGCACACTCCCCTGAACATGCGTTATGTGATGATTGGCATTGATAAGCGCACTAATTCGTTTGGCCTGAAAGACGTTACCTCCGTTAGAGCAGAGATGAATCTGCAGTTTGGCATCTGGTGTGTCAGCGGTATAATCCGCGTAAAAAGCTTCGTACAATAAAGCAAGGTCCTTATATGCTTTTTCGTCAATCTGATCTAAACTTATAAAATAGCAGCGCCTTTTCCAGCAAGATACTTTTAAGGATTCCAGTCGTTTAAGACCGGCAATTTTATCAGTTATTAGCTGGGTAAGGTGACGTCGGTGTTTGGTGACGGCAATATGGGGATCAGCCGTGTAGTTTTCATCATAAAAAGGCACATAAGCCGGCCTCACGCGTTTGCGGCACGCTGAGCAGTAATGAGTGCCTTCATCCGTTTCTTTTTTCCGTTCAGCTAACGCTCGGCTAAAACAGTTGGGGCAGGCCTGAATGGAATGCCAAGGTAAACTACTTAGTAAATCGATGTCAGATTCAGCTAATCGATTGATCAACTCTTCCGTGGTAAATCGGTTAATATTCGCTAAGCTACCCTGTTTGATTGACGTATCTTCTTCCGGAGGCGACAGGGGAGCATTGAAATCAAGTGGATCGAATGTGCCAAATAAATTTAGGCTGATTTTTTTCAGAAATTTGTTGGGCGTAACCTGGTTACTTGCTACCAGCAGTGATTCTACATCAGGTGGGAGCTAATCTATTTTTCCATTAGTTGCCGAAGCCAATGGGCTAAACTCATAACCCTCATCAAATGTGTCTTCGTAAAGCTCACGCGGTATACTCAGGGTCGGTTCCAGTTCGACATTCCCCGCATTGATGCATTCAGTTTCTTCATCTGCCGGCATTTTTTTATAGGGTATTAATTGACAGCAAATCGTAGAGTCAACAAAGCGGAGCAGAGCCAAATCCATTTCTGCCTCGAAGGTAGGAGCCCCCAAACCATTAATTTGCTTCTTATAGTGAGCGTCGAATAGAGATTTTGATTCTAAAAGGATACGAAAGAATTCCTCACTAGTTTCATCAGGGTGCAAGCCCCAGTTATCCATGAGATAGGTTAGCAGGAAGGCCGTGAAACAGCGAATATTAAATTCGACAAAATAGTTGTGACGAACAGTATGTTCCATGAACTGACCGTGCCAATACCGGGCATAGGCAGAATCAAATAGTCCAGGCTTAAATGAGTCAACCGGGCGCGTTTGGGAAGAAAAGATTCCACGCTCACGACACGTTTCAATAACGAGGACAGCTTTAGTCAGTTGTTCATCCGTTAACGTTAAATACTGACGATAAAGGTCAATAGGTAGTTTTGTCGTATCGACTTTCATAGTTTTTGATGTTTGAAACGGACATTTGCATTAATGGTATTGGAGTAAAACCCGCCATTTTTCGACCATTAGCCAGGTCGCATCGATTAATGGGCTAAGCCATTGCCACAGCAACCCCAGAAGAATGTATCCAAAAACTAGCAACGTCCAGGTGTAATCTACTACACCCCCAATCGACAGCACCTCTGTTTTTTTTCGGTCATCTACGCTAGCTGATACGTTGTGTTGAGCGACCATACTGTTTACTCGTTTAGGTGTTCGTTAATCTAAGACTCAAGTCCATCAAGAATGGCTAACAGTTCGCCTCCTGGCAAAATGACAACTGGTGACGCGGGTGCGGAAGTCAAGGGTGAGGTACCCAGGTAGATTAAAAGTCCCAGCAGGTTTTCCAGCTCACACGCTTCATTTAGCCGACTAAAACCATAACGGGAGTAGGTATTCCCTTCTATCTGAATTGATACCAGAACCGGTCGGCCGTCTACCGTAAATACATTACCCGACTCAATGAGTGGTTCAAGATTCATCATGACCTCTTTCATTGGCCGACTTAACCGCCCTTTATAAGATGGTTTGGTTAGCAGCGCCTCCGTGTTGTCGAGTATCACAAAATCACTGTTAGGTTCGGTCTCCTTCAGGGGAGGCAGCTCGTAGCGCAGAGCCGGTTCATCCATGCGAACGACGTAATTTACCGCCGAGAGGGCCAGCAGAATCAGGTCGTGTAAAACCGTTGCATCCAGTTGACGCAGAAAATTTAACCGGGCGGATTCTAGAATAGGTTGCTGCTGAAACTCTTGCAGGGAAAGCAGTGCCTGGTTTAAGCGGCTGTTGGATTGGTTATCCAAGTTATAGGAAGTAGGCTGCCGTTTTGACGGATGCCGGCCACCGGCTAACATCCACCAATAATAGATGAGCCAAATGATCAGGCCAGTAAAAACCAGAAGCATAATTCCGCGCTGGATGGGTGTTATATCCATAGCCGTGACTACTTAATCTTTTGAAAAGGTTGAACGCAGTAAGTTTAGAAGAGATAAAGTACGTGGTGCGGGCTACGCAGTAGCATGACCTATAGAAGAGCCGTATGTCTGGTCGAAGAGGTGCTTAGGTTGGCCGTTCGGCCAAATACACTGGTCGCAACGTAAGCCTCATGCTTTTCCTGTTGCACGTAACCTGCTTCGACGTAAGCGTCTGCTCTGAGGAATAAGTCCAGTAATTTCCGCTCCGCCAGGATACGATCTTTTTGCCACGGCTGGAGCTTAGGGTAATATTCCTGGAGTGTCTTGGCGGTGAACGTCAGCTTATCAGCATAACTCATTGTATCTATGACACCAAGAAGCTTTTCCAACCGGGCTTTTGCCGCCGGATCGTTAACATTGACCTTCTTGGCCGCTGTTGAGCAGATGGTGAACTGAATGTGCGTTACCTGACGATTGACTGATTGTACCTGGTAGGTAATCTTCATATCTCCCAGCAGTTGTATTTCGTCTATGGCCGGTTCAATCATCCGTCGTTTAATGTTCGCAAATCGATCGTAACTCCCTTTGTAGTCACTTTTTTTGTCGTTTTGATTGGGTACGTCCATCAATTTCCGGAAATCCTCAATAGCGATCGTCCACTTCCCGCGCCACTGATGTCGGGAGAAGTAGCTATACATAAGCTGCGAATACTCTTTTTTAAGTAAGAGCGCTTTCTGGAGATTAAACTGAGCAAAATCATTGCCCAGCTTCAGGAAGGCCTCCGTCAGTTTCGGATTCAATTCCAAAACCATCAGCCCTTCGCCCATCAGGTACTGCGTATCAAAGATGTGAACCGACACCTGATCGCCTTTGGGATTAACCCATTTGATTCGCTTCTCAGACAAAGAACCCAGCGTCTTTTTGACATCGGTTACGCTAATATTCACCGTTGCGGTTTCATCCTTACAAGGCCGCAGGCGGGATCGGTGAAACTGAAAAGACAATCGTTGTTCAAGTAGTGGTTCACTCTGGGGGGTTGCCTGCTGGAGATATTGATAATTCTTTAGGGCCCCCAGAACAAGCCAGTATAATCGTCGTTCCAGCACATTGAGCTTGGGCAGCGCCTGGAGTAAGCGCATGGGTTCCCGAAACATTTGCTGACGAAAAGCCTGGTTTAATTCGACTGAGTAATTCGCTTTAGTATTATTTGGCGTATACCCCTGCTCGAAAAATTCGAACAGATTCAGCTGAACCGCTGAGGAAACCACCACCGGGGGACTGCTTCGCTTTTGCTTAACTGGACGCTTCTGGGATTCAGCCAGGATCTGCTTCAGCGGCAAAGGCAGGGATGTGATATCAGATTTTGATGACATACGCACAAGAGAATATTTCTTTAACCCCTTTATATATGGTCAAATATAATTTTTTTTTCGGTTCATAAAAGACAAACTAGAATATTTACCAACTATAAATATTTCAGAAACCTAACATTATGAAGATTACATAATTTTTTTTCCGGTTGGATTTTTTGTAATTGGTTGATGTACCCTGTGCGCCCGGAACCAGCATGTGTGCCTTTATCGCGGTAGACCAGGGTCCTAACAAGTCAAACAAATATGTGGATAAACCGAATTTTGCTTAGCGGATTTGTCATTCTAGTTATTCAGTTTCTAGCGAATCTGTCGCGTGAAATGAGCGAATTTGTCACCTGAGATTAGCGAAACTGTCGTTTGAAGCTAGCGAAACTGTCGCTTGAGGTTAGCGGATCTGTCTTGTGAACCCGATAAAACTTAGCGAATTAGTCACTGAACTATGAATTTAGTTATTATATCGCGTTCAACATCAATTAGTTAGCACGATGTTTTTTTCCCTGTATTATCTATTCAATCAGTAAAAAGTAGTAAAAAGTAAGTTTAAATTATAAAAAGACTGGCGGCTTAGAAAAAAAACTAAAAGATCGGTGGATAAGTAAGGCCATTACTCAACTGGTTGGAGGAGATCAGATAAAATTGTCAGACATCGATTAGTATTGCTTGGTAATATTTACCTTCAAGTGTAATATTGCGCACATTGCTACATTCACAAACTTCGCATAGGATTGGATAGCCACAAACCTATAAATGATTATTCTGCACAGTTATGGAAAACGAGGAACAAAAGCCAAAGCGGAAACCAAAACGGAAAGTCTATGAAAGCGACCATTATCTGTACACGAGCGCTGAACTGCTAAAATGTATCCAGCAAGTACCACACCTGCGGCCCGAAGGCTGGAATCTGGAAGGACTAGAACCCGACGATTGCGAGCTTCGCTACATTAGCCGTGAACATGCACCCCTTTTTTACGCCTGGGAAGAATTTGATTGCCGAACCATTAAATTGATCAATCTGCGAAAACCCGCTTGCCGGCTCACGTACTTCCGGACACATCGGTATTTTCTCAAAAAAGCCGAGAAAATTACCCGCCAAACCAAACTCGATACGATTCAGGAGGTCATTCAGAAATTGCAGCAGGATCTGGACAGACTCGATACACAAACTTTATTCGATGTACCTTCTGATCAGCACAGAGTCGTACAGGACGAACTTAATCAGTGGAAACACATTGCCCAGCACCCGGAAACGTATGATATAGCCCTGTCAAACTATCACAAGGAATATTATTACAACACGTTGAACTACAAGTACTTAGTAAGTGACCCGACGGCTGGATACCGGATGGCCAACGAAACGGTTCACTTACTGAAGAACCAGTTCGAAAAGGATCGCAGTAAAACCAGAACCCGGGCCGTAGCGCAGATTCGCTACAACATCGTTTTCATCGATTTGGAATCCATCGTCCAGCCTGATCCGTATCAAAACAAAGTCATTCATCGCTACCTGGAAGGCTTTCCTATTCGCACCGACATGTACTTGCATCACGTGTACGTGCGTCCGTCATCCGAAGAGATAGTGGATTGACCCAATTGAAGGTAACCTCACCCATTCATTAAAACTATATAACAGGGAAAAGAGGTTTAAGTCATACGTAAATACGACCAAAAAAAAAGCAGAAACCTTTCAAAAAGTTCCTGCTTTGTGCGTATTTTACTACCAGATAGAACGATCATAGCATGACCAGCGCGACTCCTTTAGCGGTTCAACAGCGTCCCCGTCGATCGGCGCGTAAAAGTAAAATGGCCCCACGGGTTGAGGTTACGGGGATTCGACGTGGGGTCCGATTGACCCGTGATATTCATCGCGATCTGACCATAGTCGGCCCTGGACTTATCCAGTATCCGGCACAAGGTCATGCCGTAACTCAACTCGGTTTTGTTGGCATAAGCCAGGCGGGCAATGTGGATCTGATTCAAATCGGGGGCACTGCCAAACTGCCAACTATCAAGGGTATACCCGGTGGCCTCATCACCCGATTTGGTACGGCTAAGTACCTGAGATACTTTAAAACGACCCAGATTTCGTTTGGCAATCTCACCGCCGTAACCGTTCCCCCAAAACGTAAGCTGGATGGAATCCTTGCCGACGGTAGGATCTACCTGCAGGTAATAGTTGCTTTCGATGGATGGTGTATCGTAGGTCACAAAGCCTTCATTCTTATAATCCGAATTATTGAACCGTTCCCAGCGGATGACGACTGCCTGATAGGTACCCGACACGGCCACTGGCAGACTGGCATCATTGAGCAATTCTGTCTGCTGGGCTTTCAGCGTCAGCGCGTCAGGATCGCCGTCCGGGGAAACCCCTCCCTTTTTGCAGGCTGTTAATTGACCGATCAGCAGTAACACCAGCAGAGGAGAGATATGGGGTTTGACTTTAGTAATTAGGACGTTGAGCATAGTTAAATAAAGCTAAGGGTGTTTAAACCCAGTAATACGATTTGAAAATTGGCGTGAATGTATATTCTTTTTCAAAATGTCAAGCGCTAAGGAGTCAATTACGAAAAATAATCAAACGACCGGTCTGGCGTGACCCGGTCTGGCGTGACCCGGGTACTTTTAAAACGATAAGGACATGGATACTTGGAACTGGTCCCTACTCGACCGTTTTGCTGGCGTAAGCTTCGGATCGGTTAGCCGCCCCCCTACCCCTCGGTCAACGCTGAAGTCTCAGGCAAGTGGGTATGCCCTAACGCAGGAACAGGAAGCGATTGTCGACTGTCAAACCGATATGAAGATAAACGCCGTGGCTGGATCGGGAAAGACAACCACATTGATTGAGTATGCCAGGCGTCAAAAAACGGGTAGCCGCGGCCTTTATCTAGCCTTCAACCGAACCGTGCGCGAGCAGGCTCAGCAAGCTTTCGCGCGCAAAGGCGTACGGGGCGTTACCATCCACACGGCGCATTCCCTAGCCTATGGGCGAGTTATCAAACAAAACAGCGAATTGCTGGCCAGTGGCAGCTATTCGGCTTTTGATCTGGCCAATCGAATGCAAAAGGAATCGCTCGTTGTCCGTTGCATGCCCCCAACCCGTCGCAAAGCACCCTGGACAGCTGTAGCCGCTCACAGCTTACGGCTGCTAGCGTGGTACTGTAATGAACCCGTTGCCCGGATCGAGGACCTCAACTACAATCACCTCCTCCGCTACGATCCCCTGATATCCCGCCGGTTCGCTGATTATTTTGGGGCGGTTATCCAAGCCGGTGCCATCTGGCTCTGGAATCAAATGGATGAGCGAAGCCTGAAAGTAACCCATGATTATTACTTGAAGAAATATCAGTTGTTAGCGCCTCAGTTGCGCTACGACTACATTCTTTTCGATGAAGGGCAGGATGCCTCTCCAACGATGCTGGATGTCTTCAGCCGGCAGCAGCACGCGCGCCGGGTCATTGTAGGGGATAGCCATCAACAAATCTACGGGTTCCGCCACGCTGTCAACAGCCTGAATCAGGTAGATTTTGACGCCTATGGTTTAACGCAGAGCTTCCGATTTCCTCCCGGTATTGCTTGCCAGGCCCGGCGCGCTTTATCCTTGAAACAGCATATTCATCCCTTCCTGGGTGAAACCTATACCCCTCAGGCCATTGAGGGCATGGGTGTCGACGATGCGACAATTTTAGCAGAACCCACCTGCCTACAGGCCTTGATCGGACGAACCAATCTGCAGCTGGTCAGCGCAGCTATTAATCTCTTATGCATTCAGGAAGTGATCGGAAGCGTTTATTTCGAAGGTAACTTCGATACATATACCTTTATGGATAACGGAGCGGGATTGTTGGATATGGTCTTATTGCAGCAAAACCGGCAGCGTGAAATAAAAAATCCACTCCTACGCTCCATGGGTTCCCTGGAGGAGCTGGGTGATTACATCGATCAAACGGGTGATGGCCAGATGAAAACGGCCCTGGAACTCGTGCTCACGTATGGCGATGACTTACCCCATTTCATCGAACAGATCCGGACGGCTCACCTGGCCCAACGTTTTCGGCCGCACGCGGATTTGATCTTTTCAACGGTGCACCGCAGCAAAGGCCTGGAATATGACCAGGTCACTTTATGCGACGATTTCATTGATCAGCGTAAATTAGCTGATTATATCGACCTATTGAATCAGCAGCAAAAGGCTGAAGCGGGCGGACAACCCAATCGTCAGCCGGTGAATCCGGGTAGTATCCTTGAAGAAATCAATATGCTCTACGTTGGACTAACGCGAACAAAGCAAGGGCTCTCCCTTCCCGACAGTCAGTACTATCTCCAGCGAGAAACGCTTAGCGTGTAATAGAATTGGACGTTCAACTATAATCTGCAGTAAACCGTAAGAATCAATGCACACCTTTTACCTTCAAACCTGTGATGGCGACCTAATCGCTGAAGTACGTATAGCCGAGAATTCCCTGACTATGGCTGTTCAGCAGGCCATTGATAACAACATCGATCTATCAGATGCTGACTTTCAGGGACAAAACCTGGATAGCCTGCTGGCTGCCGGCGCTCAGTTAAATCGGGCAAACTTTTCGCAGAGTTCGCTTGTCGGAGCTGATTTTAGGGGAGCCCAGCTCAAAGATGCTTCTTTTGCCTATGCCGATCTGACTAATGCTACGTTTACCAACTCATCCCTTAATTTGTTGACTGATTTTACCGGTGCTCTGATGACCGATACTTCGTATTGACCTGGACGAAACAACCCAAATTTTACTGGACTCCGAAGACCTTAGCAGTGTAGGCCCCGATGTTCGTGATTTTCTTGGTGTTGTTGTGAATCGTGATATCATACAGTTTCTGATGAATCACTTCGACTGCATACCGATCCAGAATGAATTTAATCTGATCTTCCCGGAGCTTGAAATCAACCAATAAGCGCTTATGCAGTTCCGATGGTGTCGGTTGTTCCTGAATAGGCACGGTCTGTTTCACCTTAATGACGAATCGAATTTCGCTAATCGCCCGACTATCTTTGTGAGTATACATTTTCAGGTGTAAGTCCGAACACTCGTTGATTTCCCTAATAGCCACCTGTAATACCCGTTTGTTGAAATCACCCCATACCACGTACTGCTCTTCACTGGTCACAGGATCATATAGCCGTAGTCGAGTCTTCAGTTCAATAATGGTGATGCGCATAACACCCGCTTTTTTCCATTGCGATACCATCTCGTAAATTCGTTTCGCATATTTACTGCTCAGGTTTACGGCGGGTTCCTTTTCAAAGGTTGTAAATCGTCCCCCTTCAAGGTTGAATAAAAATGGCCTTAAACTAGGGGATAATTCAAAAGTCATAGTACCTTCACCAAAGTCGTATAGCACTGAGGAGAAGGGGGCTACTTGCAAAAGTTTACCATTTACGGGGATATTCATAATCTTTTGCATCATGCCCTCTGTAGCTCTCTGAAGATCTGCGTAAGGATTGGTCAATCCTTTTTTGATCTCCATCAAATCCTTTACCCTAACCACATACCGACGGGTGTCGGAATCATCCTTTTTGAGCTGAGACTGCACCAGGTATAGAATATTCTTTTGCAACGCACTCATGTCATAGTAAGCACTCGTGAGCGCATTTGCTTGAAACAGAATCTCGTTTTCCCGACTGATATGCGACAGAGGGAGCAGAGTCAACTGATTGCTAGGTAATGACTTTTGTTTCATAGACCAAAGATAGGTTATCCACATTGTGAAAGTCAAATGGACACGTCGTTAGTTGGCTAAGATTTTGTCCATAGTTTAAAGGGCAAGACGAAGATTTTGTCACTAGTTAATCTTACTTTGTGGATAGATTTGACGAAGATTTTGTCTATAGTTCACTAAGATTTTGTCCATAGTTAAGCGAAAATTAAGGGTATAACATAATGATTATCAATATGTTACAAAAGCCCTAAAATATCAAAAGAAAAAAATTTAAATGATTCACAAAGTAGTTTGATAGTGGGGTTTATGGGGGTAAAAAAATAAAAAAGTCCCCAAAAGGGTCCCAAAATTGCCGGGAAAGCAAAAAAAATCACCTCAAATAACCTGATTAGCCCCGCGTCACTAAGATTTTGTCCATAGTTAGAGGGTAAATTATTGAAAGCCAACAGTTTAGGTAAATATAAATTCGAATAAAGCAATATACAGAGCAATGGGGAAATAAGCCTAACCCATTGATTAACTAGATACTACTATAACAATTTATCCAATTAGAAAACGCCAGCTGAGAAGACGTCAACCAATCAGATGACGAAAACACTGATTCTTATTGCCTCCTGTCTCAAAATTAGGCTTACACAGTTCGTAATTCTTATTTCCTTCAGTTAACGTATTGACGCGCATAACTGCGATTTAAAGCATTATTATCCTGTTGCGTCTATTGTTGCGACTTCGAGTAGATCACTCGTCTGAGGGGCTTATTCGGCGTGTAAAATCAGTTTGTATGGTAAGTGTATGGATTCAGATTCCATTAAGCACTCTAACTAATGACACATTTCGATGAATGATTGGTTAAAAATACTTGAGGCATACCGGGATGGCAAATTCCCTAATTATTTCTATGGACTTACGCCAAGATTCATAATTGGAGCGTCCCAGATTCCAATAGGCAAAAAATTTGCCACCAAAGAATTAGCGTACGAAGCTACTAGGCAAATGTTTGAGGAGATGCAAGCTTTCAACGTTGACGGACAAATTGTTATATCTAGTCAATGTAATGATCACAAAGGTCCTGTAATGTCAATGGCAAACCGAAAATGGTCTGAAAGTGAAATTGCAACCTCATTTGAAGAAATCTGGAGCCGATACGGTGATGAAATAGTCGCTGGAGACTATCACATCGATTCATCTGAACGCAAAATTGTAGAAGGGATTAACAGTTTTGCCTAAGCCAAATACGTTTACGGCCGGTTATTGAGCACACCAAAACGTTGTCTCGGCAATAAATGTTAATGGTGAGCGCGAAACGCCACTAAACATACGTACCTGCACCTCTACACACCTCTTTAGTGGGCTACTGGCTTGACTTCCTAATGTGCGCCTGTCGCCCGCAACACGCCTAGACTAAGCCAGGCCAGCATCACCAAGGTATTGCTCAAACCCCATTTTGTCTGGAGTTGAGTTCTTTCCTGATTGCTTTTAAGTAATTCCAGTTTAAAAATAAGATCGGCATTAAGGCAAAAGGAATTACGCCCAGACTGATGCTCGTGGCCTGAAGTCCTTTTTTGCTGGCCAAAAGCACGACCATAACGAGCAGTGTCAAAAGCGCCCCAGCCAACATTCCCGTTACGAGCTGAACTGTTCTTTTTTGCTTGAGCAAAGCCTCATGGCTCATCTCTTGGATTTTCTGGCTTTTCATCTGACGTAGGTAGTGTTAAGAAAAAGTTTCTTGTTAAGGGCGGATACTCTGGGGCCCAGGAGCCGGAACCGGCAACCCAAACTATTCCAAGAGAGGGTAATTGAGTTGTCTACGGTCGTAAAGTTTGGGTCTGCTAACAGTGGTCGGTTCTATCAGTAAACTAGTTTACAGAGGAGACGTCAAGCCCGCCTGATATTCCTGTTTAGCTTCATCAATCAGCCCATCAAGCCGCCCCCCCTCAAGATCGGCTACAATCTGATCATCCCACCGACTGAAGTCATGTTCCGTTAACCAGGTGGACAACTGTTTATACTCCTCCGCTGATAAAGCGGCAATAGCCTGTTGAATTTGCTCTACTGTCATAGCCGATCTGATAAAGTATTATTACTGACAATATTACATTATAGTGACCGAAAAAAAAATAATTAATTAACCAATAAAGGAGCCATACGAAAAGATGTTACTTCAAGGCTTTTTATAGAAGCTAACTTTATGCTTGTTGTAATTCACTCTCTCATTCGGTTCTACCAGCCTAGCCGTTTCTGGTTAATCTGTATCCTTGGATTGCAGTCATTGGCAGCTAACGCACAGGCTGATCAATCTCAGACGGAGATCATTCTTTCGCCAACATTTAGCTACAATGCGTTGGCATTCCCGCTCCGATATGCGAACCCGCAAGGCCTGCTTCAAATTACTCAGAATCCTAATACCCTGCCTCAACAAGTAATTAATTCACAGGGCCAATCTGTTAATATACCATCGATTAAACCATTTCGGTATGGTTTGAACATCGGCCTGAGACATACGGGTCGAACAGGATATGGCTGGTCGTTTGTAGTAGGAGCCGATTGGGGAAGGCAATTCTACGGTTCTCTGTTTAAATCAACTTTTTCGTTCAATGGCTATACCATCAACGGATGGAACGTGTACCTAAACTACTGGCAGCTAAATGCAGCCATAGGATACTACTTACCAGTGTCCTTACCTGTATTCAAACAGCCATCGGCCAGCCTTTTCTTTCGATTGAACGGGCACCAATCGTTCAACCTTCGTTTCATTGAACCTAAGCAGGTTTTTGCTACAGCTTATCCGCTGAATTTTACACAAACTGGGCAGGGAGATCACGTTGAATTACAAAACTATACGGCTCGCTCGCTGTTTATCGACCCTGAAATAGGCCTTACAATAACCAAATCAATTGAGGTTTCTGCCTCATTGAGTTTACCCCTGCAAGTTACATTTCAGGAGAAGCATACCTTTTTTCAAGCGAATCAACCCCCGGTTATTAACACTATCGATTACCGGCTCGGGGGTGTTTATCTTAACGCCAGGCTACTGATACCCGTAAAACGGTTCGCTCGCCGATCAATCTTATCCCCAACCCAACCGGTCTATCAGCCAGCACCCAAAGCCCCTTACCGTCAGGGGCAGGTAGTGCGACTTAATAATGTTTATTTTAAAGCTTCATCCGCTGATCTGTTACCCGAATCATTTCCGGAGCTGGATAAATTGATTGATCAGATGAGACAGCAAGCCACCTTGCGCATTCGACTCGAAGGCCACACAGATGTAATCGGCGATGCCAAACTTAATCAGGAATTATCCGAAGAACGGGTAGCTACGATTCAACAGTATATGGCTAGCCGGGGCATTGACCATCGCCGAATCGAACTAAAAGGGTATGGGGATAAACGGCCATTACAACGAAACTGCCCACCACCTACCGGGTGTCCGGAGAATCGGCGTGTCGAATTTGTAGTTGTGAACAAGTAAGCTGTTCGGTTAGACTAATTAATACCAGATGTTTAATAAGGTAAGTTATCTAACACTCATCTAACTGAATTCAACTAAATATGAGCAGGCCGAAAAAAAAATAATTGTCATTCCCTGATTATATGCAGACGGAATGATTTTATTTCAGGCTTCCATTGGTCTAAGGCCATAGTTCAGAGTCTCATGATACCTACTAGTTACGCCCCCACTGTTCACACGCCAGATGACATTAGACTAGCCCAAAGTAATTTACCTGGAAGCAGGCCAATTTGTATCGCCGGTTATATATCACGAACCGGCAAACTGGTGTTACCCAGGAAATCCGTCGAGCAATTAAAGTTAGATGTCAATCTGCTTCGCGTGCGGATGAAAGTTGGGGTCAGCGCTGAAGAGCGGCAAAAAATTGACACGCTTTACCTAGTCCCGGCAGGAAGTTCAATAGCTGACTCGTTTAGGGTGATACAGGCCGCAAAGGGCTATACAATTGAACTGGGTAAGATCTTATTGGAGGAAGGAATTATGTACAAAACCACTAAGTATACGTTTACTGGACTTGCAACATTATACTGGACAAATTTTTAAGCAACCTGTTGAAGGTGCCCCTTGTAATAGTCGAAAGGGGAAAGATAGCCTAGCGCTGAATGCCTCCGTTGACGATTGTACCAGACTTCAATGTATTGGGTAAATCTAAAAAAAGGGAGCAAATTCGTCACTTCAACTACACATTGAATTAGTAAATACAGTTGATGGGTATAGTATGGGAAGTATGGGCATTACCGAACAAACTTTTATTCTGCTGGAGCGCTTTAACACGGTACTATGACAAGTGTAGCGGGCCGATTTGGCCAATTTTTTACTTACATTTTTAGCTGATTAAGGCTTATTTTGCAGCATGGAAGCCATGCCCGATCAATTGCCCACTCAGCCCGATCAATCGGTGATTCAAAAACAGCGCGTGGAGGACGCCACAGATTTTCTAAGTATCTGTGATCGCCTGTCTACGGGTTACGACAGTGGGTACTACTGGGAAGACATCCAACGAGCCTTACGGATTGCAGCTGGCTTAGAGAAGTGGCCTGGCTAACTGATATAAACCAACTCTTTTATTCCTGAAATAACTAAAATTAACCATTATTGGGGGGTACCTACATTCGTACGGAATGTTTCATTAGAAGCGAGTAAATTACTAAAAATATGTACTTCGTACCATTAATTTAAGACGTCAATTAGTGCACTTTTACTGCCAGAAACAGACATTATCAGAGATGATTTGTATAAATAATTCTCAAGTTTACAACAGGCGTTAAGGATGCCGTACTGGCTGTGTATGGCGTACTCTTCTACAGAACTTTCCTACTTCAAACGGATATTCCTAGCCTTTCAAAAAGTATTCGATTTCTATTTCTTGCATCTTTAACTAGCTTTTGATAAGAAATCACCTCTATATAGGCATTAAATTGTTTGTGATAGTAAAAATAACCCATCCCATCTGGCGTGATTATATAGTCTCTGGTAGTTAGAATATTAATAAGTTTAGGATTGAAATCACAAATAACATAGGCATAAAAAGGTATTTTGTCCTTATCAGAAACCTGAATAAATTTACCTCTTCTATCTAACGCCGAACCACTTCTTAACTTACCAATATAATCTATCACCTGATCAACAGGATTCTTTTTCTCATCCCTGTCCGAATAATCATTCCGCTCAGGTTTCTTGAACTCCACTATAATAAACGAGTTAAAAGGGGCCTCTTCATTGACAAAGGCAAAGCTGCTATTAAAAATAAATAAGTCCGGTCGATCAGTCGTTTTAATATTTTCTAGAACAGGCATGTCAGCCATTGGTTTATCGGATGCCAAGTAATAGTGATAGGCAAGCCGTTCATCGATGAGCCATAAGTTTTGTTGTTCATATTTTACATCATCAGACTCTTTCTTTATAGGAAAGAAAATTTCATGAATTGTTTTTTCGCTCTGAAATTTATCTCCTTCCTCACCTAAATATTTATTTAATAAATCAATAATTGCTCGTCTATGTATGACATACTTAACTAGATTCGATTTGCCAATATCATTGGATTGTTCCAGATACTGATCGTAAGCTTTCTGATACTCCTCAACGTTCTTATAGTCATGGCCATTTAGCACTTCATTACCTAGAATCTTCGTATCAAGTTCCAGTTTCTGTTGTATCTTAAATAGTTCGACATCAAGTTTTTCTCCCGTTAGAGTAGCTGGTAATTTTTTCACTTCATCCTCTTTATACTTTAACACGTATTTGAATTGAGGAGCATATTGTTCGACATGTTTTTTAACAGATGCCATCTTTTGCTCTCTAAGCGCTGCTAACGGAATTTTTAGTTCTTCTTCCAGTTCGTGTTCTATTTGTTTTTTTATATCCTCAAACGTGACAATATAATCATAGGGAGCATCTTCCTCATTGTCTGGGAAATTAAACCGAGTCCGCTCATTCCCGACGTTATTGTCCAAATATGTGGAGGTAATGTAAACTTTGAGGTTCTTTTGATCACTTTCAACTAAGTAGACGTTACTTTTCAAATCAGGAATATATTTGCTGATAGGTTCATTGACAACATCCCTAGAGTTTCCACAATAATGTACCCGGTGACCACCTTCGGTTTTATCCACTAACAATAAATTAAGAGTAAACTCAGTATTTTTAATTTTAAAGGTTCGTTTAATTAAGTTAGGTAATAAATCTATACCAAACTTTTCCTGTAACGTAACCTGATTTCCATTTGTATCAATGATCGTAATGATCGGGCATTTACCTTCAATAAAATAGATAAAGAAATGCTCTATTATAAGTTCTGCTATTTCATCAATTGACTTCGGGCAGTGGTTCTTATATTCATCATAAAATGAATTAAGTATGACTTTAGTACCTGACTCTTTCCTAGCCTCTGATTTTACAATGGGCTCTTCATCAAAGCCCTTACCATACGCTTTTAATGTGAAATTTCTAATTTCAGTTTCGCCTAAATTATTCTGATAGGTGCTACTATATTCTATTTTTTTAAATGCTTTTAAACAGACAAATCTCCCAATACCTTTTGATCCTTTATCTTCTTTATAATCTGATTCTGCCGTGAGGAACGATTTATAATTTCGTTCATTAAAGCCAATGCCATTATCCGTAATAATAAACGATTTAATAAAATACTGATTTACATCGCCGAGAGAAACTAAGGCTTCGTCATGACCTTCCCGATCTAGTGTTATATTTATTTTTCCTTTCTTCGTTGAGCCTAGCTCTTCAATAGCATGTATTGAGTTGCTGACAACTTCAAATAATGGCCACAAAGCTTTTTTTAGGGGTAGATTCAGATTGCGTACTCTCCCAGCAATGTTGGTTATAAATTCGTTATTTGAAATGACAGCTTCCATTAGAAAAAAAGGTGCAGAGTTGAAAAAATTACATTAGTTGGCAATTTAGACGGTTGATTTACGGATGACAAGCCGTTTAACATTTAGCATTGGTAATGGCTTTCGGAATTCGCTTTACCAGCCTAACTTCTTAGCCGCGTTATGCTGCTTGATCGAATCTAATCGGGTATACCTTCGGATCATGGCGCTGGTTTTGTGCTTGGTCTGTTGCATGATTTCTGAATCATCAGCCCCGTTGAGCTTGGCCGTTGTCACAAATGAGGCCCGCATCGAATGCGCTGAGAATCGGTCACCCATATGCTTTTTAACAATGGCTCCAATCGACTGATCTGTTAATCGCTCCTCGGTTAGTTCGTTGCCCTTTCGTATTCTTACCAACAAGGGGCCATTGGTTCGTTCCAGCAGAGCTACCCATTTCTGTAATGTACGCACGGGACAAATCTGAGCATCGGGACTATAAAAAAGGGCCTTTTCTTCTCGCTGTCCTATCTGATTGGTTTTACTTCCGTAGTATGTAATCACCACACCGTCCTCACCAAAATGAAGTTGCTCGACATTGAGCGCCACCAGCTCCGACCGGCGAAAGGCCCCCGTAAAACCCAGCAGCAAAACGACTTTATCACGCAGTGGTCCAAACCGGGGTACCCCCTTACTATCGGTGACAAGTTTACGCAGAATACCTTTCAACTGATTAGCGCCAAACGCAGGTGCCTGCTCAGCATGGGTACCATGTTCCCGCTGGATACCTTTCAGTGTCGCCTTTAACCAGCGATCATCAACCGGGCTGGGTAGGTCAAGCAATTCATGCCATTTGCGCACGGCCGAAAGTCGACGCGCGATAGTTGCCCACTTGCGCTTCGGACCCAGGGCTGAGACATACTCTCCCAACACAGCCGACGTAGCGGGCCAAGCGTCCACCCCCTGCTGCTGGCACCAGGTAGTATAATGATTTAGGTCAGCTCGGTACGCTCGCTCGGTATTAGCCGCTCCCTGTAACCCTTTCAGCAAATACTTCTGCTGGTCCCCACTCAACTGAGGCAAAATAACCAACGAAAATGGATCGTTTTGCGTAATAGGTAAAAAGGACACAGTTTGCTTATCCATATATTACAGTCAATGTTAACAAACCTACGGATTGCGCATAAGATACACAAACATTAAAGCAGCTAAACATTCATTTTGCACTTTACTATCGATAACATTTACTTATCAATACTAAAATGAATTTAAGTCTATTTTACAAATGACTGTAATTGAATAAATAACAAGTATAACAATATTATATGTTATCAGTTTTTAATACTTTTCTATAAATTTATTTTAATGTAATTAATCGCTGATTACATAAAGGACTTAAAAACTTTTTATGCACTTTTGCATTAACATAACTATGCACAATGGAAAATGTAGCCATGAACGAATTTCGTCGGCAGGTTGGTGAATACATTAACCAGACCTATTATGCAAATAAGTCTTTCGTGCTGACAAAAGGACAAAAGAGGGTAGCCGCTTTAGTACCGATAGCTATACTTGACCGACTATCTGAACTAGAATCCTTTTATAGTCAAACGTTGGCAGATCGTCAGCAAGCAGATGCATCTGTTGACAAAATCAGCGAAACAGATAAAGAAACCGTTTAACGATAGTCACCCATTGTGCATACCAGATAAGGATATCTATGATTTTGTACAATGATAGCGGGTTTAGTACGAAAGGGAACGAACTACTTTTTTAGACGTTGACTCAAATAGAATCCGGACGAAACGGACCACCTCCAATACTTACTTGTCGTTCAGTATTTAATCATTAAGAAACTATTTCGGCGCATCCATTGTAATAGACCTATCAAAGGTGATGGAGTTCGCCTGGAACCGCCCTCAAAAAGCTGATAACTCCTGTATTCGTTTCCCCGAAACAGGACGTTTGTATGCTCAGCTTTTTCATCACCCCAATCTATTCATTTTCTATGCCGGCTGATGTGCCTGCCTGTGGCTGGCCCTCATCGTCACGGCTGTTCAGTTTTCCGCGCGGTTCCCCGCTTCGGACAGGCCTTCTTGTATCCCCCTAATTCTATCTCACCCCATTCTGACGGCTTGAGTCGCTTGGCTATTGCCTGGTTCGACAAAAACTCATGAATCAATAATGAAAACAACCCTTCACTACGTTCAGGATCACCTCAGCCTCCTGCGATTTTTAGGAAAATGGTTTCTGCTGATTTTGCCGGTGGCCCTGCTTAGCGGTACGACCAGCGCTTTCTTTTTGTGGGCGCTCGACGAAGTTACCCAGCTTCGCTGGCAACATGGTTGGCTACTCTACGGGCTGCCATTGATTGGCGTTCTGATTCTATGGCTCTATCAGAAGGGCGGTAAAAATGCGGAACGGGGGAACAACCTACTCATCGATGAAATTCATCAACCGGGCGGGGGCGTACCCGGGCGTATGGCTCCCCTGGTGCTGCTAACGTCGCTGTTGACCCACCTTTTTGGCGGCTCAGCCGGTCGGGAAGGCACCGCCGTTCAGATGGGGGGTAGTATCGCTGGGGTGCTGGGCCGACAGCTCAGGCTCTCGGAAGCCGATTTGCGCATCCTACTGATGAGTGGGATTGCCGCTGGTTTTGGCGCCATATTCGGCACTCCCCTGGCTGGGGCTGTCTTTGCCCTGGAGGTGCTGACCATTGGCAAGCTGCGGTATCAGGCCCTGATTCCCTGTCTGATGGCCAGTATTCTTGGCGACATTACCTGCGCGGCCTGGGGCATTCACCACATCCATTATCAGGTTGCCTTTTCGCATACGGCCATCCCGACCTTTTCGGTGCCGAATGGCTGGCTACTAACTAAAGTGGCCCTGGCTGGCGCTTTATTTGGCCTGGCAGCGCTGGTCTTCTCGGAACTGACGCACGGACTGCAACGTCTCTATAAGACGTATTTGCCGTCAACGTATCTCAGACCTATTATTGGGGGTGTCTTATTAATTGGTTTAGTGTGGCTGGTAGGCACCCGCGACTATCTAGGATTGGGGGTGGTTAGTCAGCAGCCTAACGGCATTTCCATTCTCAATGCGTTTCATTCAGGTGGGATAACTCCCTGGAGTTGGTTCTGGAAACTGTTGTTTACGGCCATCACCCTCAGCAGCGGCTTTAAAGGGGGCGAGGTAACCCCGCTCTTTTTCATCGGCGCCTGCCTAGGCAATCTGCTGGCTGGTTGGTTTAATGCGCCCGTCGATTTATTCGCAGCCCTGGGCTTCATCGCCATCTTCGCTGGGGCTTCTAATACTCCGCTTGCCTCGACGCTGATGGGCCTGGAGCTGTTTGGCTCCGACAATTTGATCTTTTTTGCGATTGCCTGCTTTGTGGCCTACTTCTTCAGTGGCCATACCAGCATCTATTCCGCCCAACGGCTGGGCGTGACTAAATCAACGGGCCGAGATATTGTCCACCAGGCTCCCTTGAGCCGCATTCAAACGTTACGCCGGAGGGCCTTTACCGGAAATCGGATCGACTAATCAACCAAAGCAATGCCAACCTTACATAAATCGGAACTGGGAAAATTACGGATTTACCTGACACCCACCGACAAGTTACCCGCACCGGGTTTGCTGGGACGACTGCTGGGCAAGCCGCTCGCCCGGGAGCTGATTCACCGGGCTAAAGCGGCCGGAATTCTCCATGCGACGATTCATCATTCGCAGTATGGCTATACCAACCGGGGCGCTTTACAGGACGATCATCCCGAACAGGGTAACCCCCGCTTGAATATTTACGTGGAGCTGATTGACCACAAGGACGCCCTGGAAGCTTTCTGCCAGCAACAGTATGCGCTGTTGCAACACAAAACGATGGTGTATAAAGCTGCTGAACACTGGTCTTTTCGCGACACACCTACTCCCTCATTAATCACTGACTACTCTTAATTCATACGACAATGGCTTTTCAAAACATACTCATGGCGGTTGATGCCAGTCCGTACTCCCTAAAATCGACGCAGGCTGGCTTTGATTTGGCCCGTTCCTGCGGGGCCGACGTAACGTTGATCTACGTTATTGACCCCGTACTGGAAATGGGTAACATCGACGGTGGTGAGTTTCCCGACCAGGCTCGTCAGCGCGAACGGGCGGCCGGGCAAACGCTCCTGGATAACTTGAAACAAAGCGCGGGTTCGGGCCTGACCGTTCAGACGCTGATGCCCGAGGGCAAACCCGAGGAAACGATCCTGGCTGCGGTTGAGGATGCAGGTGCCGATTTGCTGGTGATCGGCACTCATGACCGGAGTGGACTACTTCACCTGTTGCAGGGTAGTATGACCGATTACGTCCTGCGGCACAGTAAGGTCCCGGTGCTGGTCGTACCGACCCATCTGCAGGACTAAGCGTTTTAATCTCTAGTATTTATTATCTAAACAATTCATCATGAAAATTCAAGACATCAGTGCCCTCGAAGTATTGGACTCCCGGGGTAATCCAACCGTCGAAGCTCAAGTCATCCTGGAAGATGGGAGCTGGGGCCAGGCCATCGTTCCTTCAGGAGCCTCAACCGGCGAAAACGAAGCGGTGGAACTGCGCGATAACGACCCGCTTCGCTACGGCGGCAAGGGCGTTCGGCAGGCCGTTGCCAACATTCAGACCCAGATTCGGAACAGTTTAATTCAGCGCGATTTTATGGATCAGTCGCAACTGGATCATCAACTGATTGAACTGGATGGTACGCCGAACAAGGCCCGATTGGGTGCCAATGCGATCCTGGCCGTTTCGATGGCCTTCGCCCGTGCTCAGGCTCAAGCACAGCAACTGCCGCTCTATCGTTACTTACAAGGGCCCTTTACCGAAGCCGTCTGGTTGCCTGTACCCTGCATGAACGTCATCAATGGCGGGCGCCATGCTGACAACAACGTTGATTTTCAGGAATTCATGATTGCCCCTCATCAAGCCGGGTCATTTGCGGAGGCCATTCAAATGGGCGAAACGGTTTTCCACACCCTCAAAGCGCTGCTCAAGCAACGCGGCCTGAGCACCGGCGTGGGCGATGAAGGTGGGTTTGCTCCCGACCTAAAAGCCAACGAAGAGGCCGTTGACCTGATCTTAGAGGCCATCACCCGGGCCGGGTACAAACCGGGTGAACAGGTCAGTTTATGCCTCGACCCGGCGGCCAGTGAACTCTGGCAGAATGGTCATTACCAATTGAGTAAAAGCACGGGTCAAATCTTATCTACGGAGGCCATGATCCGGCTCTGGGAGGACTGGACGCGTCAATATCCCATCGTTTCGCTGGAAGATGGCCTGGGTGAGCACGACTGGGAGGGCTGGAAAGCTCTGACTGCTACGCTTGGCCACCGGGTTGAGCTGGTGGGTGACGATATATTCTGTACCAACCCGGCACTGGTTCAGCAGGGAATCGACCAGAAAATAGGCAATGCGGTGCTCATCAAGCCCAACCAGATTGGCACAGTGACCCAGACACTCGATACGGTCAGGCTGGCGCAGCAAAATCAGTACCGAATCTTCATCTCGCACCGGAGCGGAGAGACCGTCGACACATTTATTGCCGATCTGGCGGTAGCGACCAGCGCAGGAGCCATTAAAACCGGGTCGGGTTGCAGGGGGGAACGGACCGAGAAGTTTAACCAGTTTTTGCGCATCGAGCATCGGCTGGGGGCGGCTGCTCGCTTTGCGGGCCGGGATGCGTTTGGGCAGTGATTGAATTCAAAACTCGTTAACAAGATGACAACGACTCACTTATTCCCAAACCACCAGCGTCGCCTGGGACCGTATTGCACGTGATTGAACTACGGCTGAATGAGCTGCAGGCTGATTTAACGAATGGAGCCAACGGGCTAACGTATCAGTTGGAACCAGCCCTTTCGGCCGATCAGCAAAAGTTGCTTAACCAGCAGATTCAGGCCATTCGAGACCTGATTGGTCAGCTTGTGCACAAATATGGCCTTTCGGCTCGTCGGCTTGCCTGGTCTCAACGACTCAATGCGTTAAGCTCGTCGCTTTGGGTCGATCTACAGGACAGCCGTTCGGATCAGATGCCAGGGTACGGCGCGTTTACAACCGATGAGCACCCAGCAGACAATGATCAGGATATAGGCCAGTTGATCGTGCTCATTCGAACGATTCAGACCTGATGAATCCTTGGTCAGACCTTGGCAGCAGGCGAAGAGATCGCCCTGCTTTTACCGTTACCTCCTGCACTGAAACGGGCGTAGGAGGTAACAACTTTAACCGCAAATCCTTACCGATCAACTGCTTATGTTTTAATAGTTATTCCAATTCTACTGAACGGCAAAAAGGCTAAAAAGCTTCGCAAAAAAATGCGATTACTCGGTTTTGTGCGAAACTTTCGAATTCGTCAGTTATGCACTACCTATTACGTTAAATACTGGCTGGTTGCTCCTGCCCCCGCAAAAATCCCGTTTCGTCATGCCGGAAATGATACAATTTGGCAATATCCGTTCGCAGCCATTGCAGCACAGGAAGAGCAAATACAAGCAGAGCGCCAAATGTACCCGTTACGGGGGCCAGCCAGTAAAGCCAGTGGTCAGTCCAGATACCGCTCCAAACGGCGGGGCCAAAACTACGGGCTGGGTTGGCGCTGCACCCGGACAGGGGCGCTTCCAGACCGACCAGCACCGAAAACAATGGTGGTATCATGAAAGGGGTATAGGCTTTCAGTCGGTCATGGCTGGTGAACAGTAAAATCACGCAGATCAGACAAAACGTAACGAATGCTTCACCCGCAAATGCCGTCCCCACGTTATGTCCCGGTACGGTTATTCCTTCGCGTAGACTATCACCCATCGATCCCCATACCGCCAGCGCTCCCGCACCGAGCGTAGCGCCTGCTAGTTGAGCAATAATATAGCCAAACAACGCCCGCCATGGCAGTAAACCTCGTCCAAAAAAAGCGATAGTGACTGCTGGATTCAGATGCGCCCCGCTGATACGTCCCAGGGGCGACAACGTGATCAGGCACCCAACGCTGCCAAACAAAAAGCCGGTAACAAACCGACGCACCATCGCGTCAGGCACGTAACTGGCTACAATACTTCCAGGTCCGAAGTCAATAATGACAAACGATATGCCTCCGAAAACCAGCAAGGCCGTACCAATTCCTTCCGCGATTACCGCTTTCCACTCTTCTGGCTTCATTCAGGTTGTATACCCGGCAACCGGACAGATTCTATGAAGATGTATTGCTATCTTTCGGAAAGGCCGTTAAACAAAGATAACTGGTTTTGAAATGTATACCCGATGGTATTGCGAAAATGGGCAACCAGATTGCCCCCATTAGTCGCCGTGGCTAACTGACCTGGCAATATCACGTGTTTATCTAGTCAAACGGCCGATTCAGGATTGCATCAGAATTGGGCCTTACCTTTAGACTAGTCTGAAAAAATAAGGCGATGAAACTGCTGCTGATTGAAGATGAACCGGTATTGCAACAAACCATTCGAACCTACCTGGAGCGGGAAGGGTACCGGGTCACCACGGCCGATACCTTTTTGCAGGGCTCCCGGCGGGCTAACGACTACGAGTATGATTGTCTGCTGGTTGACATTACGCTGCCGGGGGGTAATGGACTGGACATTATCCGGGAGGTCAAACAGCTCCAGCCTCAGACGGGCATCATCATTATATCGGCGAAGGACGCGCTCGATGACCGCATTACGGGGCTGGACCTGGGGGCTGACGATTACCTGACTAAGCCCTTTCACCTATCGGAGTTGAACTCCCGGCTGAAATCTGTGCTGCGACGACGCTTATTTGCGGGCAGTCAGATCATTACCTTCGGTGCGCTGACGATTGATCCCCAACCCCAGCAGGTGCAGATTCAGGGGCAACCCGTTGAAATGACGGGTAAGCAATATGATCTATTACTATACTTGATCAGTAATAAAAACCGGCTATTATCGAAGGCGGCTATCGCCGAGCACGTCTGGGGTGATTCGATGGAATTAGCCGACTCACACGATTTTATCTACCAGCACGTCAAGAACTTACGAAAGAAATTGCTGGCCGCTGGTTGCCCGGATTACATCAAGACCCGTTACGGGGCAGGCTACTTATTTACGCTGGATACATGAAACTATTAGCCCTGACCTACCGGTACTACGCGGGACTGGCTTTGGGCGTGCTGGCCCTGAGCGTCCCCGTTTTTTACGGAATCATTCAGTGGTTGGTGATTGTCGATGTCGATGAAGCCTTATTGGCCCGCAAGCAGGAGATTCAACAGTTGGTAGTTAAACGGCCGGCTTCTACTCTACAGTATCTACCCTCAACGGACCCCAACATCCGGTTGTTACGGGTAGCCAGTTGTCCTGGTTCAGACTACTTTCATGATAAGGACTACTATTTACCCTTACTCCATGAACTCGAACCCCATCGGGAATTAGTCACCTGCCTGAAAGCCGGGGAAGAAGTCTATCAACTCTTTATTCGTCAGTCGCTGGTTGAAGAGGAGGATTTTATGCTAACCATTACCGGTTTGCAAACGGGCCTACTCCTGCTACTCTTACTAGGACTGGGACTGATTAACCGGCGGATTACCCGGTCACTTTGGCAACCTTTCACGGATGCCTTACGGCGGATACGCAACTTCCGGCTCGAAAGTGACCAGGCGCCCAGCTGGTCGACTACTGAGATCGATGAATTTCGGGAGTTGCATCAGTCCCTGACCACTCTATTGACCCGCAACCAGCAGGTGTACACTTCCCAGAAACAATTCACTGAAAATGCCTCTCACGAAATGCAGACGCCCCTGGCCATCATGTCGGCTGAACTGGAAGTGCTTTCGCAAACGGATGACTTGCCCGATGACGCGCTGGATCACGTGCAGAAAGCTGCCAGTGCCGTCAATCGACTGTCCCATATTAACCGGGCGCTATTGCTGCTCACTAAAATTGAAAATATGCAGTATGCCGAGGTGTGTCCCGTCGATATAGGGGCGTTGACCGCTCGATTACTCGACTGGTACGCGGATTTTATTGTCCACAGACAACTGACGTTCCGTCATTTGACGGCCCAGGACACCACCCTTTCGATGAATCCGCAGTTGGCGGACGTACTGGTGGGGAATCTGTTGAAAAATGCGATCCGGCATAACCAGCCAGGGGGCATGCTGACCTGTACGGTGTCCCGCACAATGCTTTGCATTGAGAACACGGGGGATCCGCTGCCCTTTCCGGCCAGCCAGCTCTTTGACCGTTTCGTTAAGAATCCCGCCCTCCCCGATGCGACGGGGCTAGGCCTGGCGATTGTCAAACAGATTGCCGACCGATACGGGCTTCCTCTTCGCTACCAGTTCAACGCAGACCAATCCATTCACCGATTTGAGCTGGGGCTACAGCCAAGTCACAGTGCCGCTGACTCTATAATCTAATTCAAACGAGGACCGATTTAATTCAATTCATCTGTTTAAACTGACAACCTTATGAACATGCCAGCAACCGCTAAAGCCCCCATGCAGTCCGGTCATTACGGCCGCTTTTTTCTCATGCTAGGTGTCTCGTTCGTCGTCATGAATGCCCTGACGTACGCCAATCTGGAACAGGCTGACCATTTTTATTTAAGCACAAACCGGCTTTATGTGACCTTCCTGATGATCTCGGCCATGGCCCTTATTATGCTCGGCTTTATGCGGGCCATGTACACGGATCGACGCATGAATCAGCTCATTATCGGCGGTAGCGTGCTGGTATTTGCCACAGCTTTGTTCTGCATTCGGAATCAGGTATTAATCAACGATCAGCGGTTTATGCAGTCGATGATTCCCCATCATTCGATTGCCATCCTGGTCAGCAAACGGGCGGAGTTGAAAGACCCTGAAGTGAAAGAATTGGCCCAATCGATTATCACGGCGCAGGAGCGGGAAATTGCCCAGATGAAGCGGATACTGGTTCGCATGGACCAAAAATAGCTAAGTCGATGTGGTGGACATATGCTTTGCTGTCAGCCCTATTTGCCGCGCTGACGGCGGTGCTAGCGAAAGTCGGTATCAGAAACGTCAATACTGACCTGGCGACAGCCATTCGTACCCTTGTGATTCTGGTGGTGGCTTGGGGGCTGGTCTTTTGGCGGGGCGGTCTGGATGGGTTGCCTACGCTGACTCGTCAAAACTGGTTGTTTCTGGTATTATCCGGTATTGCCACGGGTCTATCCTGGATCTGTTATTTCAAAGCCCTGCAACTTGGCAAAGTGTCGCAGGTAGCTCCGGTCGATAAGCTCAGCGTCGCCATTGCGATTTTACTATCAGTGCTTTTTCTGGGTGAGGACTTAACCTGGAAAACAGCGCTGGGTGCTAGCCTCATCATTGGGGGCACGCTGGTGCTGATTCTTTAACCTCAAAGCTAGTTCTTTCATCCATATTTTTCAACAACTAACCCCGCAAATTTAAAATTTAATTTTAAATTTGCGGGGTTATGATTAATCGACTTATTGCACCTGAATTAGTAGAACTACTGGCGGATCGACCAGCCGTGGCCCTGGTTGGTCCCCGACAGGTAGGCAAGACAACCCTGGTCAATTCGCTGGCGGCTCAGTTTGAAACGCAGCCGCTTTATCTGGACTTAGAATCGAGTCAGGATCTGGCCCGTTTGCAGGATGCGGAATTGTATCTGTCCGACCGTCAGCGGCAACTCGTTATCATTGATGAAGTCCAGCGGATGCCCCAGTTATTTCCCCTACTACGTTCGCTGATTGATCGTCACCGGGTCGCGGGCCGTTTTTTACTATTGGGCTCTGCTTCTCCGCAACTGCTTCAGCAGAGTTCGGAGTCTCTGGCCGGTCGAATTGCTTACCTGGAACTGCAGCCATTAAGCTGGCCTGAGGTAAAGGAGCAACTCCCCTATCAAACCCACTGGCTGCGGGGCGGTTATCCAGATATGCTATTAGCCAATAGTGATCGATCTGCCATCCGACGAATGAATGATTTTATTCAAACCTATGTCGAACGGGATTTACCAGCTCTTGGCTTAGGGGCGTCACCCGCCCGGGTACGTACGCTGCTATCGATGCTGGTAAGTGTTCATGGAAATCAGTTGAATGTTTCCGAACTGGCCCGATCCCTGGGACTGAGTGTGCCCACCATTCAGCACTACCTGGACTTTCTGGAACAGGCGTTTCTCATTCGCCGATTACCCCCATATTTTGTCAACATTGGCAAACGTCTGGTCAAATCACCCAAGCTTTATCTGCGGGATAGTGGTATGTTTCACGCCTTGGCAGCCATTGGCTCACTGGAGGTGCTGAGTGGCAGTCTATACGTGGGTAGTTCCTGGGAGGGCTATGTTGTTCAGCAAGTCATGGCGACAATTGGCTATGATATCCAGCCCTATTTTTACCGGACGGCCGACGGCTCAGAGTTGGATATACTGCTGGTGCAGGGTACCAAGCCCGTCGTAGGCATTGAGATAAAATACACGAATGCGCCTACCCTGAGCCGGGGAAACTACATTGCCAGCCGGGATTTAGGCGATATTCCGTTGTTGGTCGTCACGCCGTCGGCTGACGATTTTCGGTTACAGGAGCACGTGCAGGTATGTAGTCTGCAAACTCTGTGGCAACACCTCAGTGCATACAGTGTTGTCGAGAAGCTATAGCCAACCGGTCCGCTCGCCGATTTTGTCATTCCGTAAAAGTAGTGGCATCATTAACCGCTAAACCGTCCGGGCGATCTTCTCTCGGATACGGTGATGATTCTAAACGTCAGTAACGCATCAATAATTGATCAATGCCGCATCAAATAAACAGGTGAAAGCGGAAGAGAATCTGCCTAAAAAACCGCCATCATGCATACCCCCGTGCTGGAACCTGTGTAAATGGGCACTAAGGCCATGTTCTTTTTGTGAAAGACGACCCGGCGGAGCCATGGATAAAGTTGATAGACCAGCTCGGTTGAGCCGATACCCACCCCCGCACTAAAAAGAACGTCGGCCAGCCAGTGCCGGTTTTTCATTACCCGCAACGCGCCCACTGTCGTGGCCATACCGTAGCCTGCAACGCTGTACCAACCACTACGTTCGCCGTATTCTTGAGCCAGCAGGGCGGCACCCGTGAAGGCAAATGACGTATGGCCCGATGGGAATGACTCGTTACCTACGCCATCGGGCCGGGGGTAGGCAACAGTGTACTTTAGTCCCTGCGTAATCGCCTGTGCGACCCCGTGCGACAAAATAGTAAGAACCACCTGATCCCCAAAAGCGTGCTTTCCCTTTATCCCCAAAGCACCCAGACCCAACACGGCCAGTGTGGGCACAAACTGACCGACATCATCCACATGCGACGAAAAGCCGGGATACCGTCCAACTACCTCTGATTGAACATGGCGGCTGATAGCTCCCTGCGTGATCAGCCCCGCCGTCATCAAGCCAACGGGTACGATGTAGGCCGAGGGTTGAAAAACCGCGCGGGTTGCGGCCGCAGACGCACGGGTTGTATCGGACTGAGCCTGGGTGACAGAAAGCGGAAACGTCGTCAGGATGACTAAAAAAATAAGCTGTTTCATCATCGGGTGTCCTCTATGGTTTTAAAGCCTGATAGTCGCGGCAACGACCATCAGGCTTTCATGAAATCTACTGGCCGATCTTTTTCACCGGTTTGCCCTCGGCGGTAAACAGGTAATCCTTACCCCCCGATTCAGCCTCATAATAACGTTTCCCCATCGCATCGGTAATTTCGGCCGCTTCGACAATGGGTTTTTTCTGACCATCCATATAGCTTCGCACGGATTGGGGAAGCTTCGCTACCGAAATTTCCGTTTCAAGTTCGGTTTGCTGACCGTCTGGGTTGAAAAGCGCCGATTTTTTTTCGCCGTTCAACGTGAATGACACTTCCCAATCTTTTCCTTCCCGATCCCACTTTACCTGCCTGGCTGTAGCGTACGTATTCGTAAACGCCGTTTTTACGGTCCGCGGCACCCGGTTGGTACTCGCTGACTGGGCTGATCCATCAGTGAATGTCGCGCCCAAAAGCAGGGCGCTGACAATGACATACGTTTTCATGATTCGATCCTTGCTGTTGGTTATGGCAGTAAACCTACAACCCAAATCTGATGCAATCCTGATGGGAGAATACGATGCCTTACCAATGCTACCTGGACTCCGCTGTTATCAGATTTCCGATAGAATTCACCACTAGGTTTGCCAAGTCTTCACGCTGTTTTCGTAAACCAGATCAAAACTTTATGAGGCATTTAACTCCTTTAGTACTCTTGCTTGGTACACTAACGGGTACAATACAGGCCCAATTAATTCCGGCAAAACAGGTACCTATACCGGTTCAACAGGCACTTAGAAAACTTCATCCAGCGGTACAGCATCTCCAGTGGGAACGAGCGGCCCCGTACTACGAAGCCATTTTTACCCTCAACCAGAACCACCGGGCTATCAAATTCGACGTGAAGGGCCAAGTAGCCGAAACCGAAGTAGGAATACCCATTACCAGCCTGCCGCCAGTCATCTCAACGTACATAAAGCAGCATTACCCGAATGAACGGATGCAGGCGGCTGAAACCGTGACGAAAGCGAACGGGAGCATGCACTATGAGATTCGGATCACGGGCATGGAGGTCGTTTTTGATAAGGCGGGTACATATATCGAAGAAGAGAAAGATTGATCATGGACAGACATCCCTGGTTTTCCAAGCTAACGACGTTACTGGCGCTATCCCTGCAGTTGGGCATGGGAGTCGTACGGGCGCAGGTGGCGCAACGGGGCATAACGTACTATGTCGAGTCCGCCCGGCAGACCTCCCCGCTCCTGCTCGACAACCGGAATCAGCTACAGGCCAATGCTCTCGAAGCCCAGCGGCTTCAAGCCCTGTACACAAAGCCTTTAGTCCAGTTGACCGGAGCGGCCCAGTTCGCCCCCATTGTCTCTACCGACAACGGGGGCGTCAGGCCGGAGCTAAACTCGCGCGGGGCTGACCAGTATATTGGGTATGATCTGGCCGTCTCAAACGGGGGGCTCTATCAGGGCCTGATTAGCGTGAACCAACCCCTTTCCAATCTTTTTCGCGCCAAAGCCTACGCCGAACCGTTTGTCCTGGCTTCCCAGATTGGGCAGACAGTAATTCGGCTTGGCCAGCACGATGTCGAACGGGCCGTTACCGACCAGTATATTCTTTGTTTGCAGGACCGCCTACAGGTGCAATACACCGATAGTTTACTGCAACTGATGGCTGAGCAGCGGGGCATCGTGCGAAAATTCGTTGAATCGTCGCTACTCAAGCAATCGGATCTGACGCTGGTAGACATCGAAACGGAAACACAACGGAATCTACGGGTCGGCTATCAGACCGCTTATCGGCGCGATGTGCTGGAACTCAATGCCCTGAGTGGTCTTACCGATACGACGGTCGTTGAACTGGCTCCCCTGCAGTTGATGATGAATGCTGACATCGGGCCGGTTGAATCCGGCTTTACCCGGCGGTATGCGCTGGACAGTTTAGCGCTAGGGGCTCAGCAAACCATTTTTGAGTTGCGCTATAAGCCACAATGGAATTTTATCGCTAACGGTGGGCTTAATACGTCCTACTTACCTGATTTGCCTCGCCGATTCGGATTTAGCGCGGGTGTGTCGCTCATCTGGACGCTCTACGATGGTCACCAAAAACGCCTGAACGCCCAGCGAACGGCCATTCTCCAGCAAAGCTATGGCAACTACCGCCGGTTCGCGATCAATCAAAATGGCGTGCGTCGGGAGCGGATACGGGGAGAGCTTCGGGGGCTGGAGAGTCGCCTGCTCGTCTACCAGCAGCAAATCGCGGGGTACCAATCGGTATTGGCTTCCTATCGCCGGGAGCTGTTGCAGGGGCAACTTCCCATCATCAACTACATCACGGTCGTCAAAAATATGGTAGCCGTCCGCCGGGATGCCCTACTCCTCGAATCCAACCGACAACTCCTCATCAATGCGTTCAATTATTATAACTGGTAGCCTCTGGCTTACCCTGCTCGTGGCGCTGGCTTCCTGTAGCTCCTCCGAACAGACTAATTCCACGACAACTCAGGATCAGATTTCTCCCTGCACGCCGGTGACGGTACAATCAATAGAGCGGGGCGGTATCAGCAACAGTCTGACCCTGTTTGGTACTACCCTCTACCTGCGCCGGAACGCCGTAACGGCACCCGTAGCCGCCTTTATAACCAAGGTCTATATCAGTTTAGGGCAGCGGGTGAAAGCGGGTCAACCGCTCTATCAGCTCGAAACCAAAGAGCGTCGGGCCTTGGGTAATTTATCCGTTGGGGGCGACTCAGCACTATTAGGGCGAATCATCGTCAAGGCGGCCTCGGGTGGTCTGATCAGTACTTTCGATAAGCAACAGACCGGCGATTATGTCCTGGAAGGTACTCAGCTTTGTACTATTGCCGAGGATAATGCGCTAGCTGTTCAGGTCAACGTTCCCTATGAGTACCAGGCATTGGCCAAACCAGGACGTAGATGCCGGGTTCGACTGCCCGATGGGCGCGCTCTGACCGCTATCTTCCAGACGCCTTTGACGACAGTCAATGCACTGGCCCAGACCCAGAGCGTGCTGGCCCGTATGACAAGTTCGGTACCCTTGCCCGAAAACCTCACCGTGCAGGTCGATGTGACGAGCCAGGCCAATGCGCAGGCTCAACTGTTGCCTAAAGCCGCCATACTCAGTGATGAAATGCTCCAGCATTTTTGGGTCATGAGACTAATTAACGACAGTATCGCCGTTAAAGTCCCCGTGCAGTTGGGCGAAAAGACCACGACGACTGTCGAAGTGAAAAGCCCAATTTTTGGGACTGGCGATCGGATCATCACAGAAGGCAACTATGGCCTGCCTGATACGGCCCGGGTGCAGATAAACGCTAAGCAGCTATGATCGAACAACCAACCGTATCGGAGCCCGTTCGTCGACCCGACCAACCCAAACGGTCGTATTTCGAGGTGTTTAGCCGCCCCATTCTGTTTACGGGCGTGTTGCTGCTGCTGGCGGGTATCTACGCCTACACTCGGATGCAGACCAATCTGTTTCCCGAAGTGTTGTTTCCGCGCGTGTCCATCATTGCCGACAATGGGCAGCAGCCCATCGACCGGATGATGATTACGGTTACCAAACCCCTGGAAAGCGCCGTGAAAAAGGTCAATGGGGTAACCATCGTGAAAACCAGCACCAGCCGGGGTAGTTGCACCATTGACGTGTTTTTTGAGTGGGGGCAGAATATCTACACCCAGAAGACGCAGGTGGAAAGTCGCATCAACGAGATTCGTAATTTTCTGCCACCCGGGGTGAACCTGTCCATCGAAGCCATGAACCAGTCCCTGTTTCCGGTCTATGGATTCACGTTGGAAAGTGATCGGACCGCGCTAGGTCGACACGGACTGGTGGCGTTGCGTGACAAGGCGAACCTGTTGGTCCGGCCTATCTTCTCCCAGGTACCCGGCATTTCCAATGTCGTGGTGCGGGGTGGCAAGGCCAAGGAGGTTGTCATTCTGCCCGATGCAGTCAAAATGGCCTCGGTCAATCTATCGATTTCGGCGCTGATGACGGCCATCAATGCCAACAACAGTGTCCTTTCTAACGGGTATATGGTCGATTACCGACGACTCTATCTGACCCTGACTGATACCCGTGTGCTGGATGTCGATGCATTAGGGGCACTGATTGTCAAAAATGACGGCACCCGGATTGTTCATCTGTCCGAAGTGGCCCGCATCGAAGTCCAGGAGCAGCAGCAGGAATTTCTGGTAGTCAATGCCAACGGCCATCAGGCAGTTCAGATTGATCTGGTCAAACAGCCAGCTATCAATTTGATTGATTTCGCCAAAAACGCTGAGGCTAAAGCCGTTGAAATCAACCGGATTCTGCCCAAAGGCATGCACGTCAAGCCGTACTATAATCAATCGGCTTTCGTGGGCGATAGCATTCACAGCGTAATTAAAACGATCTATGAAGGGTTGATTCTGGCTATTCTGGTGATGATCGTCTTTTTGCGATCCTGGCGGGCCTCAATGGTGGTGCTACTGACCATTCCTGTTACGCTGGCTTTTACGGTGCTGGTACTGTTCGTAGTGGGCATTACGATTAACATTATGTCGCTGGGGGCCATAGCAGCCTCAATCGGTTTGATCATCGATGATGCCATTGTTATTATCGAGCAGATTTACCGGGGACATGAAGAGGAACCCAGGAAGAATAAATTTGCCGTCGTGCAGGAAGCAATTCATACCCTTTTTCCGGCCATGGTTGGCTCTTCGCTCAGTACCATCGTCATTCACTTTCCGTTCCGATTGATGAGTGGACTGGCCGGTAGTTTCTTCCGGGAACTGTCGGATACGATGCAGATCACAATGGTTTGCTCATTTCTGGTAACCTGGCTTCTGCTGCCGGTGCTGCATCTGCTAATTAGCTTTAAGCTGCCGGGGCCGCGTTCGGCGAAAAATGCCAAACCGATTGACGAGGCCGCCAACGTTCGTCAGCTAAGCTGGCTAACGAACCTGTTCACCAAACCGCTAATCTCCCTCGTATTTGTGGGGTTACTGGGTGTTGGTACCTGGTGGTCTTACAGTCGATTGGAAACGGGCTTTCTGCCCGATCTGGATGAAGGCACGATCGTACTGGATTACTTTACGCCCCCGGGTACGTCCATTCAGGAAACGGACCGGATACTGCGGGAAGCGGAAAAAGTCATTGCTACCCATCCCGATGTAGCTACCTATTCACGCCGAACGGGTATCCGCATGGCCTTTAAGGGCGTCCCCCCCAATTTCGGTGACTATTCCATTCAACTCAAATCGAGCCGTACGAAAACTACGGTCGAGGTCATTGATCAATTGCGCACGCGCATTCACGCCGTGGAGCCGGTTTTAGCTATCTCCTTTGGTCAGCGCATTGCCGACTTGCTGGGTGATTTGATGAGCACCTCCCAGCCAATTGAGATCAAGCTGTTTGGCGATAATTATGCACTGCTTCAGCGTTTATCCAAACAGGCATCGGGAATACTCGAAAAGGTGCCGGGCATCGTCGATGTGAACGATGGTCTGGTGGAAGCGGGGCCATCACTGGTCTTCGAGCCAGATCAGGAAAAATTAAGTCAGTATAAGATTGGGCTAACCGATTTTCAAACGCAGTTAACAGCCTATACGGGCGGGGTGGCCCTGGGACCTAATGCTGCCCAGCCAGTCCCATCACCGGCACAGGCCGCGCTAACGGCGGGTATTCAGGTGGGTTCGTTTCAGGACGGGGAGCAGATGCGTCGGATGGTACTTCGGTTTTCCAACTTTACTGCGAATGATCTGGATAAAATGCGCAACGTGTTGATCTTTCTGCCCGATGGCACCACACGCCCCCTATCGTTTTTCTGTACCGTGAGCGTACTGGCGGGTGAAATAGAGCAGCGCCGGGAGGATCTTAAATCGACTGTTGTGCTCACGGCCCGGCTGGATGCACGTGATCTAGGTAGCGCCATTAAAGAGATTCAGACCCAATTTACTCAGAAATTACCCTTACCACAAGGCTATACGATCGGCTACGGCGGAGCCTATTCGGAACAACAACAATCTTTCAGAGAATTGCTATTGATTCTGACACTGGCCTCACTGTTGGTGCTGGCCGTTCTGATGTTCTTATTCAAAGACTGGTGGCTGTCAGTGCTGGTGTTAGTGTTGTCGCTACTAGGAATTACAGGTTGTATTGCGGCTCTTTTTCTGACGAATATTCCCCTGAACGTCAGTAGTTATACCGGTATTATCATGATCGTGGGAATCATTGCGGAGAACGCCATTTTTACCGTCAATCAGTTTGAGCACACGCTGGCCCGCACCGGCGACGTGGAGGCATCGGTTAACTACGCCATTGCTTTGCGATTGAGACCTAAACTGATGACAGCCATTGGTGCCATTCTGGCCTTAATGCCCTTGGCCCTTGGTTTTGGACTAGGAGCTCAGATGCAGCAGCCCCTGGCCGTAGCCGTCATTGGGGGCTTTGTCGTGGGGCTGCCGCTGCTATTACTGGTTTTGCCGACTCTATTGCGACTGCTTTATGACTGGAAAAACTCTATGTCTGTGCACCCGTTATAGAAAGCAAAGTATTAATCAATCAGCTTCATTGGTCTGTTCTATGAGAACTATAAAATATAAATGGCTCCCAGCGTTCATACTAAGTGGTTGGTTATGGATGCTGTTAGCCTGTAGTCCGCAGGCTCAATCAAATCCTACTCCCACGTCGGTAACGCTTCACCTATTAGCCGACGGCACAACTGATCAGGCCAAATCCCTGCAACAAACCATTGACTCCTGCGGAGCGACCGGGGGTGGTACGCTGATTGTACCAGCCGGAAGATACCTGATCAGTCCTATCAGCCTGTGCAGCCGCGTTAATTTGCAACTGGCTTCAGGAGCCACGCTACTGGCCAGTACCAACGCGGCCGACTATACTCCTAAACTACCCAACCTAATCAATGGCGATTCCCTGACCGACGTGAGTCTAACCGGGACAGGTACCATTGACGGTAATGGGGCCGTCTGGTGGCAACGGTTTATCGACAGTGGTAAAACCCTGAACCGGCCACGCCTGATTTACCTGACCCGCTCCAGAAACGTAACCATCGATGGGCTGACGCTGATTAATTCGCCGTCGTTTCATCTGGTTCCCAGTCAGTGCCAGAACGTAACGATTCAGAACCTGACCATCACCGCCCCGTCCGACTCCCCCAACACGGACGGCATCGACCCGGCCAACTGCACCCACGTCCTGATCCAGAACTGCACCATTGACAATGGCGACGATAACATTGCTATCAAAGGCGGACGCAGTAATGGGCAGATCGTTCAACCCTGCCAGGATATCCAGATTCGGAACTGCCGGTTTCTGCACGGGCATGGCTTATCAGTAGGGAGTGAAACCTCCAGTGGGGTATCGAGTGTCTCGGTAACCAACTGCACGTTCACCGGTACGACCAATGGTATTCGCATTAAGTCGCAACCAGGATTGGGCGGGGCCATTCAGAACCTGTCGTACAGTCAGATTACCATGACCAACGTGACTAATCCGTTGATCATCGATCTGGCCTATTCGCTCAATAATAACAATGGCTACGCGAGTGACATCCCGTCGGTGTCGGGCCTGACCATCGACCAACTAAGTGTGACGGGCGCCAAAAACGCGGGGAGTCTGGTAGGGTTGACCAATAGCCTGCTCCAGAACCTGACTTTATCAAACCTGCAAATCAGCGCCCAGACGGGACTGGTGTTGCAAAACGCCCGCAATATAACGATGAGCGCCTACCGTATTCAGGTTAGCAGTGGGCAGTCGGTCATTGCTCAGAACGCTACGGGTACTGGCTTTTGATGAAATAACGGCTTCGTGCTTCAACCAATTTTTAGTAGGTTTATCGAGTTGGTAGCGAATTTATGGATGCTGATTAGTTGGGCAAATGCAGGTAAACGAAGAAGTGATTCTGTTTTTTTTCGTCCTTAAATGGAGATTTCGCTGAAACTGATCATCTCATTCCGAAATCGACTGACCACCTGTTTCGCTCTAAACTGACCACTTTAATCCCCTTTCCAACAAAGTGTTAGCTGTAATTTGATGAGCACCACTGGTGGTCAAAATGCTACGGAATCCACTGGTCAATACCTCTGAAATCTCCAGCTTAGTCCCAGCCCCATTTTTTAAATATTCCATGCCCAGCTTCGGAGCGCAGAAAATCGACAAACTGCCGGACTATAGCGGGTTGGCGAGTCGTTTTGCTCAGGGCAACGGGCGTGCCCCGGTAAACCGTTTCCGCAGCGGGCAACCGCACTAGGTCCGTCTCGGCCGTCAGCCGGTTGTGCCACGACGAGTAGGTGATCCAGGCATCGTAGCGGCTGTCCTGCTTCCAGGCGGCAATGCCCAGTGCTGAATTGGCAAACGACTGGCCGATGTTGGCCTGAATGCCGCCAATCAGCTTCTGCCGCCCGGCAAGATCTTCCCACAGCCCTAGTTGCCCCGCTCCGTTGACGTCCAGTAGCGTAATACCAGGGCGGGTCAGGTTGCGCAGGGTCTTGATGCCTTTGGGGTTGCCCGGACGGACCAGGATGGCTGCGGCCCGGCGGTAGAGTTCCGTGCGGCTACCGGCGTCGATGAGGTCAGGGTGGGCGGCTGTCAGTTGGGTCAGCATATATTCCGAGCCACCAAAGAACAGGTCGGCCCGCTGCTGCGCCTGCGGGAGCCAGTTGGCTTCGGGCCCAGCAATTACTTTAACCGGGTGGCCGGTTTGCTCGCCAAACAGCGTAGCGCATTCATTCATGGGACCCAGTGGTCCGCCGGGGCCGTAAACGTACAGCGTGTCGGTCGTGGTTTGGGCATCGGTCAGCAGGGGTGTCGTCATCAGCAGGGCGATTAACAGAGTTTTCATAGGCGATTTGTGGTTTTGGCGGCTAAATCCGGCATGGACTTATCCGCTATTTCTGGGGCAAAAGTGCGCCCGCCCGCTCAGTAATGTTCATGCTATTTCTGAATGGCCCCTTACGAATGGTGATTGGCACAGGTAGTCAAATTGGTGGACCTTTACCCCGGCTAACGAACAACGTTGTATCAAAATAACGTTGATTATTGACTTATTAAACTCCTTGTCCATGACTTTTTCAGCCACGAAAATCCAGCCGTTCAGCTGCTGGCTGCTGCCGCCTGACGACCAGCCCACGTCCGATGCCGTTCACCTCATCCGACACGACGGCTCGGCAGGTCCTAGCCGCCGGGAAGCCTACCCGCAGCCCTATCAGCTGCTGATGCTGGTGGTGGCTGGGACCGTCGTACAGACCGTCGATGAGCAGGTCTGTCTGCTTCAGGCTGGGGAACTCTGCTACGTGCGACCCGGCCAGGTGCAGGGCTGGACAATGGATGAGAACACCCGCGCTTATCTACTCTTCGTCCGCCCAACGCCGGGCCACCAGCCAGCTGACCCGACGGCCTGCCGCTGGTCGTTACCACCGACCGATTTCCGGCTGGGGCTGCTCGACCGGCTTTTCGGGCAGCTTCACGCCGTCTGCCACGCGAGTGGGGCTAACCGGCCGGAGCGGGTCACCGGTCGGCTGCGGCCGTTGCTGGGCTGCCTGGACCGGCTGCTGGCCGATACAGCCCGCTACCAACCCGATTAACCAATTTCCCTCATGACAACGGATCAACTTCCCGTGACCGCGCCGACGGCGACCGGCCACGAACCACACTCGTTCTGGACCCGCTACGTCTTCAGCACCGACCACAAGACGATTGCCAAACAGTTTCTACTGACGGGCATGGCCTGGGCCGTGATTGGCGGGGGAGCATCCATGCTTATCCGGCTTCAACTGGGCTTTCCCAGTCTGCACCTGCCCATTCTGCACGCGCTGCTGGGCCGCTACACGTCCGAGTCAGGGCAGCTCACCCCCGACGGCTACCTGGGGCTGGTGTCGATGCACGGGGCTATTATGATGTTTTTCGTGCTGACGGCGGGGCTGAGCGGCACGTTCAGCAACCTGCTCATTCCACTTCAGATTGGTGCCCGGGATATGGCGTCCGGTTTCATCAATAGGCTTTCCTACTGGTTTTTCTTTGCGGCCAGCGCGGTCATGTTTTCCGTGTTTTTAGTCGAAACGGGGCCACCCGAAGGGGGCTGGACGGTTTACCCACCCTTGAGCGCGCTACCTCAGGCATCGGGTGGGTCGGGGCTGGGTATGGTGCTATATCTGCTGGCCTTCGCCTTCTTCGTCGTCTCCACGCTGCTTGGGGGCATCAACTACATCGCCACGGTGATCAACTATCGTACGCGGGGGATGTCAATGAGCCGCCTGCCGCTGACGGTCTGGGCGTTTCTGTTCACCGCCATCATCGCTACGATGGCCTTTCCTGTGCTGCTGTCGGCATTTCTGCTGCTATTTTTCGACAACTCGATGGGCACTAGTTTCTTTCTCAGCGAGATATACGTGGGCGGGCAGGCGCTGCCCGAAACGGGTGGCTCGCCCATTCTCTACCAACATCTGTTCTGGTTTCTGGGACACCCCGAAGTCTACATCATCTTTCTACCCGCCCTGGGGATTGCCTCCGAAGTCATCGCTACCAACGCCCGAAAACCCATTTTTGGCTACCGGGCTATGATTCTTTCGATGGGAGCCATTGTTTTTCTGTCGTTCGTAGTCTGGGCGCATCATATGTTCGTGTCGGGCATGAATCCGTTTCTGGGGTCGATCTTCATGTTTCTGACGCTGGTGATTGCCGTGCCCTCAGCGGTAAAAGGCTTTAACTACATCACCACCCTGTGGCGGGGCAACATTCGCTTTACCCCCGCCATGCTATTCGCTATTGGGCTGGTATCGTTTCTATTCACCGGGGGCGTAACGGGTATCGTGCTGGGTAATTCGGTGCTCGACATTCAGTTGCACGACACCTATTTCGTGGTCGCCCACTTCCACCTGATTATGGGGTCGGCTTCGTTTTTCGGCACGATGGCGGGTATTTATCATTGGTATCCCAAGTTGTTTGGCCGGATGATGAGTGCCAACTGGGGCTACGTGCATTTCTGGCTGACGTTTGCGGGAGTATACCTGGTCTTTTTTTCCATGCACTACCTGGGCATTGCGGGCTTTCCGCGTCGGTATTACGCCTTCACCAGCTACGATTTTACCCACGCCTTCGCCGACATGAACGCCTTTATCAGCCTGGCAGCATTCGTCACCTTCGGCGCGCAGTTCATTTTTCTGGTCAACTTTTTCGGGAGTATGTTCCGGGGAAAGCGCGCCCCGCAAAACCCCTGGCACTCGAATACACTCGAATGGACGACGCCCATCGTGCCGCCCCACGGCAACTGGCCGGACGAGCTGCCGCTGGTGTACCGCTGGCCCTACGACTACAGCAAACCCGGGGCGCCCGACGATTTTATTCCGCAGACGGTACCCTATGCGCTGACGCCCGAATCGAACCTGCCCCATGAGCAGGCGCTGGTGTCGGCGGAGCGTGAACTGAGCTTAGTTCAGAATCGGGCATAACCATTTGTGATTGGCCGGGTTAGCTCTAAACAATGACCTTTGTTTCAATCAACCGGGGCACCTGCCCTTATGACCATGAAAACCCTACATCACCCTGCTCAGCCCTGGTGGCTCATGCACCTGCACAACGTTTGTTACGCGCTGATGGGCGTCGCCCTGCTCATTCACCCGACGGAAACCTCACCCCTGCGGACCGGGCTGCTCGGTGGCCTGCTATTGCTGGCGGGCATCTGCACGCTGACGCTGGGCATGCACCGTCGGCAGCGGGGTGACACCGATAACCTGTGGTTCATTCTCTCCAGTGGCCGCGACATTATTTTCGGCGTCTGGCTGCTGGCGGTGATGAATCAGCCGATGGGCGCTATGATCAACACCATCGGGCTGTGGGCCATCATCTACGCCTTTTTGCAGGCCATCGAAGCCAACTTTTACTTCCTGGGTACCCGCGCCAACGAAGACAAAGACTACTGGGTCGAAGTCATCCACTTTGCTTGCGTCTTCATCGCCGGGGGCTTTGCCTTCCTGCTCATCATGCGCCCCGACGGACTGACGGCCAGCCTGGGCTACGTGGGGCTGTTTCTGGTGGGGCTAGGGTTGGTGCAGGAACTCCTCACCCGGATGCTTCAGCGCGACGCCACCCGCTACGTTAACTAAGCCGCACCATGACACATGTCCTGCTCTTAGTACTGCTGGGTCTGGTGGCCGGGGCGCTGAGTGGCCTGATCGGCATCGGGGGCGGCATCATCATCGTACCGGCCCTGGTACTGCTGTTCGGCTTCTCACAGATCACCGCGCAGGGAACGGCCCTGGCCACGCTAATTCCGCCCGTTGGCCTTTTAGCCGCTTACGCGTACTACCGCGAGGGAGCCATCGATCTGCACGCGGCCATCTGGATTGCGGCTGGCTTTCTGATCGGCGGCTTCTTCGGGGCCAAAATCGCGACGGCCATCCCGGTCAACCTGCTGACCAAAGGCTTTGCCCTGCTGCTCGTCTTTATCGCCGTGAAACTGTGGTTCGGTGGTGCTCACTAACTAATTTCTTTTTGATGAATACTAACCCAACACCCCCCAACCCCTTTCGTCGGCTCGTCCGGTTGCTCATGGCCCTGGGTGGGCTAACGGCCCTATTAGTCGTGGGCCTACTGCTGACGCTGATGCTGTGGCTGAACGGCTCGGCCACGCAGCCGGTGGCGCTGGCGAGGGCCACCCGCACGCCGGTGAGCACGGCCGCGTCGACTGCCCCGGCCGCGCAGCCTAAACCCGCCTACTGGCACCCGCCCGGCGACAGCCAGTTACCCGCGGGTGAAGCAGGCAGGCGAGTCAGCTACGGTCGCGAACTAGTGGCGCACACGGCGAAATACCTCGGTCCGGCGGGGTCGGTGAGGCACCTGTCCAACGGCATGAACTGCCAGAACTGCCACCTCGACGCCGGTACGAAGGTGCTGGGCAACAACTATTCGGCCGTTTTCTCGACCTACCCCAAATACCGCGAACGGTCGGGCACCAAAGAAACCATCGTCAAGCGCATCCGCGACTGTTTCGAGCGCAGCCTCAACGGACGCTCGCCCGACAGCAGCAGCCGCGAAATGCGGGCGATGGTAGCCTACATGAAATGGCTGGGCACCGGTGTACCCAAAGGCGACAAACCTAACGGGGCCGGGCTAGAAAAGCTGGCTTACCTTGACCGGGCCGCCAGCCCCGACAAAGGTAAGCTGGTGTACACCACCAAATGCCAGAGCTGCCACGGGGCCAAGGGGGAAGGTATTACCGTCGCGGGCGACGCCCAGTATACCTACCCGCCCCTGTGGGGTCCCCACAGCTACAACGACGGCGCGGGCCTGTTCCGGCTGTCGAACTTTGCGGGCTACGTCAAGAACAATATGCCGTTTGGAGCCAGCTACGAAAGTCCGATGCTGACCGACGCGGAAGCCTGGGACGTGGCCGCGTTCATCAACTCGATGCCCCGGCCCCACCGGGACCAGCGTCACGACTGGCCCAAACCAGCCGCCAAGCCCGTCGATTTTCCCTTCGCGCCTTACGCCGATTCATTCAGCGAAAAGCAGCACAAATACGGCCCCTACCAGCCTATCGCCGACGCGAAAAAGAAAGCGACAAAGGCATAAAGTTATCCCGTTTCCAGCGGGTAAACCAACGTTAATTCTCAACTTTTTAACAACAAACCTGGCATGAAGACTCTGAAAATTCTGCTCCTCACCGCCTGTATCGGCGCAACGCTACCCACAATGGCCCAGATCACCAACCCCGCCACCTTTCACGGTGCCGACGCTACCAAATCGACCTACCGGGCCGTCTATCAGCTCGACAATGAAGAGCCGGATCGAATCAAAGGTACGCTCCGCAACATCCAGAATGCCATCAACGACCCGCGCCTAAAGGGTAAACTACAGCTCGAACTCGTGGTGTTCGGGGCGGGGGTTGCAGCTTTCAAAAAAGAGAGTGGCTACGAAGAAACGGTGAAGAAACTCCAGGACCAGGGCGTGGTGCTGGCGATGTGCGAAAACACCATGCGCGAACGCAAAATCACCAAAGATGAGCTGTTTCCCTTCCTTTCCTACGTGCCCAGCGGCAACGGCGAACTGATCATCCGGGGGCAGGACGGCTGGACGATTATACACCCTTAAAAAGTCTATGGTATTCAGGTTACGGCTTACGGTGGTCAGACGAGTCGATATGCCGTACGTCTCGTGGGAACATCGATGCGCCAGTCCCGGCAGGTCCGCCGGTGCGGGGGAACCGCAACTGAAAACCGAAATTCAAAAACTATAAACTCCTATGAAACTCCCCCTTCTGACCGCCCTGCTGATGAGCACTCTGTCAACCCAGGCCCAGCCGATGGCCGATAAACCCCACCGCTACGACCCACCCTGGAACGAGCCGCCCACCGGGGGCGTGTCGTTTACCGTACCCGGCGTCGACAATGTACCCGACCTCTACGGCGACATCGTCAACCCCCAACTTGTCGTCTTTATGGGCGGCAATCAGTTTATGGTGCTCGATGAACTGCTGACGGCCTTTAAAAAGCAGTACCCGGCCTACACCCGTATTTTCGTGGAAACGCTGCCGCCGGGTATCTTAGCGAAGCAGATGAACAGCGGCTCCATCGTCATCGGCAACATGCGGATCGACCACCAGCCCGACGTGTACCTGGGCGGTAAAAAACGCGTCGAGGAAAACCGCGACAAACTCAACGGCATCGTCACCTACGCCCGTAATAAACTGGCGATCATGGTCAGAAAAGGGAATCCGAAGCAGGTGAAAACGCTCAACGATCTGGGTCGGGCCGACCTGCGGGTAAGTATGCCCAACCCGGCCTGGGAGGGTATCGGTGGGCGCATCGAGGAAGCCTACGTCAAGGCCGGGGGCGACGCGCTGAAGTCGGCCATCATGCAGCAGAAAGTAAGCGACAAAACCACCTTTCTGACCCAGATTCACCACCGGCAGACGCCCATGCGGGTGCTGTACGATCAGTCCGACGCGGGGCCGGTCTGGTACACCGAAGCGTTTTACCAGCAGATGCTAAAGAACCCGGTTGACCTTGTACCGATTCCCGACAACCACAACGTGGTAGCCGAGTACATGGGTGGTGTCGTCAAAACGGCCCCACACGCCCAGGCCGGTGCCGACTTCGTGAACTTCCTGATGAGCCCAACGGGCCAGGCGATCTACAAAAAGTACGGCTTCATGCCCCCAAAATTGTAAGGACCAGCCCATTGCCGACGCAACCTCTGCACCGGTCTGTCCGTATCAGTCCATAATGTCATCACGTCTAAAAAAAGCATAAAAATGATTGTACCCAAATCACTACTGATTGGCATGCTGGCGCTGAGTGCCACAGCCTGTATGGATCACCGGGAGCCGCCAATCGACTTCTCGCCGACGGTTCACATTGTCTCGCCCGTAGCCAACGCCCGCGTAGCCCGGGGGGACGGCCGACCAGGAGCCGGTAGTTTCAACGGTAGCGGTTTCGAGATCAACGTGGAAGTAATTACCCACGACTCGGTCAACGTTATTACCAACGAAAGTCTGAACATCCGTAACACGGCCCTGCTGGGTAATCCCAATCCCAATATGCCGGGACTCACGGTTACCTTCGACACGGATCTGATCAAGCCCGACGGGGGGATCATTCCGAAAAACACGAATCTGGCGAACCTGTTCAACATTGCCGGTACCGACGACACTCCCGGTGCAGGCGTCACGATGTGGACCGGGTGGCACGTCCTGGAATCGCTGCCGGTGGATGTCAGCCAGTTCACCATCACAGTATCGGTTCAGGATAAGGCGGGCAAAACGGGTACCGATAAAATTACCCTTGCCGTTGCCAGCGGTGCCGGTGTGGCTACCAGCGGACAGGCCTTGACCCCGCTCCCTCTACCAACCCTCAACACGACCGGAGCCGATAATCCGGCTGGACCGGTGGTGACGATACTGGCGCCCCGTACGCCTTCCAGCGTAGCAACCGGCCCCACTGCCGCCCCGACCCCACCCACCAACGCATCGCTGTTTTTCGTCCAGGTATCCGCCCTCGACGTAAGCCGGGCGGGCATTGGCGTCAATGAAAACGGGGATGGACGCGATGACGCGACCCGGGGGACGATTGTTGACCCTACCCAGTCTTCCAAAGGGCCTAATCGCTACGTGACCGGGCTGACGGTGACCTTCGACGTCCCCCTGTTGCAACCCACTGGCAACATCATCGTGGCTGGCGACAACCTGGCCCCCGTATTCAACATTGCGGGTAGCGAACTGGATCCAACCGGGTACGTGCGCACGACCTTCGGTTGGGTCGTTGGTGGCTCGCTACTGCTGCCGCCGGGCAAAACGTCGGTTACGATTACCGCGCGGGTAACGGATAACACGGGCAAAACCGGAACCGCAACCCGCGTCGTGCAGATCAGTCCCGTTGTCAATGGACAGCGATTAACGCCGAATTCATAGTCTAGAACGCCCGGTACCGGGCGTTTTGGCTTATCTTTAGGTTCACCTCAACCCGAAAACAACCCATGCGCTATTTTATCCTGCTGCTCGTCACTAGTTTATTGACTGGCTGCGACCACAAACTGGACCCCACTCTTCCGGGAGACACCAATCCGGTGATGATTTCGTCGCTGGACCGGGTGTACACCGCCGATCAGAGTTCCAATACCGTTTCCGTTATTGATCCCTCCACCGACAAACTGCTGGGGCAGATCAAATTCGGTACCGGTCGCCCCGATCATCTAAGTCCACTCTACAACCACGAGGTAAATGTGCATGGGCTGGGCGTTTCGCCCGACAATCGGTATCTGGCCGTGGTGTCCACGCTCACTAATTCGGTTTCCTTTGTGGATTTGATGACCAATCTGGTCAGCATGAAAACCTACGTGGGCCGCAACCCACACGAAGGTTTTTTCTCGCCTGACGGCAAGCAGTACTGGCTGGCCGTGCGGGGCGAAAACTACGTTTCCGTCATTGATATGAGCACCCAGCAGGAAATTAGGCGGGTCGTTACAGCGAACGGGCCCAGCATGGTCGTCTTTCGGCCCGATGGGCTGGTGGCCTTCGTGAATCATTCGTTTACCGCAGAAATCGACGTCATCGATACCAAAACCTACCAGGTAATCAAACGTGTTCCGGTGGTGAGCCCGTTTTCGCCCAACCTGGCGGCCACCTTCGACGGCAATCAGGTCTGGTTTACCCACAAGGACGTTGGTAAAGTCAGTGTGCTCAATGCCCGAACGTATGAAATTGAAGGCGTGATTGATACCGGGCCCGGCACCAACCACGTGAACTTTGCCGGTCCTGACGGGGGTACCCGTTACAGCGGCAGTGCGGCCGGTGCGTTTGCCTACGTAACCGTCGGCGGGGAAAACGCGGTGAAGGTTTATAGCCGGGACCGGCAGTTGGTGTCCACCATACCGACGGGTCCCAATCCCCACGGCGTCTGGCCATCGGGCGACGGCAGTAAGGTGTACGTTGGCCTGGAGAACGGCGATGCCGTCGACGTGATCGACACCAAAACGAACACGAAGCGAACGGAAATCGCCAGCGGCCAGGCTCCCCAGGCACTCATCTACGTGGTGAAAGCGGTGCCGCCCCCCGCCACGGGCCTGACGAATCTGGTTCCCCTGGCCAGTGGGCCGCCCCTTAACGTGCGCCTGAGCCCGGTGGGAACCCCGCCCGTTCCAGGGGTGGGGGGTGGAGTAACGCTTCGCACCATCGATGGGGTGGATGAAGCAATTCTGATGCTCAAGAAACTGGCTCCCACGACGACGTATACCCTATACCTGTCCGATCAGAAAACCGTGGCGGTTAACCCGGAGGCCGTGCTGAGTTTCACCACTGACGATCAGGGGGCGGTGGAGACCTATGCCTATTACCAGATAAAGCTGCGATTGACGGGCCGGTATATGCTGGTTCTGCAGGGCGACAAAAACCCGGCCGCTGCGGTGGTGCTGAGTACACCCTGATCGGCCGCAGGAGCACCGGGGATGTTCCCCGGACAAACCAGTTCGTGTCCAGATTCACGACTCTTTGCCTGTCAACTCAACGTATATGGTCTATCGATTTGTGTTCTTGTTCACCCTACTAACCGTTACCACGGCCCACGCCCAGCACCACCCGATGCATGCCGCTACCGCGATGGTCAGCCCGTTCAACCGGATGATGGACAGCATGATGGTCTGCATGGATACGGTGCCAGCCAGCCCATCGGCCGACCAGTATTTTTTGGCTCTGATGCTGCCCCACCATCAGGGAGCGGTCGACATGGCGACGTATGAAATCAGTCACGGTCGGAACACCCAGCTAGTGCAAATGGCGAAGAGTATCCGGGCGGAGCAGCAGATCGACATGCAATGGATGAACCGCTGGCTACGGGATTTGACTCACGTTCAGACCTCTGACCCGGATCACGTCCGGCTACAGGGACAGGCTATGATGACCATGATGAAGCAGCTACCCCCCGCCGGTCTGTTACGTGATACGGATCAGGCATTTGCCCGGCTCATGGTCCCTCACCACCAGGCTGCGGTCGTGATGGCACAGATCGTCATCCGATACGGTCAGGACCCGGCGGTCAGGCGATACGCCGAACGGCTGATTTCGGCGGAACAGATCGAGATTGATCAACTACATGAATTCATCGATTCCAGGAAAAATCAAGCTAAACAAGTTAAATGAACGGAAGAACCTTTTTATTTTTTGCCCTCATCGGCGCGGCTTCGTACCGCGTCCAGGCGCAAACGGTATATGCACAGGACCGGGTTTATGCGGCCAATCAGATATCCAATACCGTATCCGTCATTGATCCGGCCACGCAGAAACTACTGGGCGAAATTCCGCTGGGCAAACCCCAGCCGGACATTCTCTCCGCGCTCTATAAGGGGCAGGCACTAGTACATGGCTTGGGCTACAGCCCCCGCCGAAAAATGCTGACCGTCGTATCGATTGGGTCCAACTCGGTCACGCTCATCTCAACGCAGGATAATCGTATTCTGAAAACAATTTACGTGGGTCGGGCACCCCATGAAGCTACTTTTACGCCCGATGGTAACCAAATCTGGGTGTCGGTTCGGGGGGAAGCTTACCTCAGCGTGATCGACGCTACGCAATTGAAGGAGATCGGACGCATTGCGGTATCCGACGGACCGGGGATGGTCGCTTTCAGTCCCGATGGGAAGACGGCTTACGTTTGTTCCAGTTTCACCCCCCAGCTCGACATCATTGACCGGTCTACCCAAAAGCGGATCAAATCGCTGCCCGTTGTCAGTCCGTTTTCGCCCAATATTTTTGCCAGCCCGGATGGGAACTGGGTCGCGTTTACGCACAAAGACGTGGGAAAAACAACGGTTCTCAATGCCCGGACCCGGCAGATTGAAAAAGTCCTGCCATCCGGCCCGATTTCCAATCACGTAACGTTCACGGTGCTCAACAACGAACCCCTGATGCTGGTGACGGTGGGTGGCGAAAACAAACTGAAGGTGTACCGGATCAATCAGGGTTTTGCGCTGACGGACAGCGTATCAACGGGCTCATTACCCCACGGCGTCTGGCCGACAGGCGACGGCAGGCAGGTGTACGTTGGCCTGGAGAATGACGATGCCGTTCAGGCTATTGATCTGCAAACGATGGCGGTTCTGAAAACCATTCCCATTGGTCAGTGTCCGCAGGCCCTGCTTTACGCGACTAAGGCAACGACCTTAGCCAGCCCGTCGGTAACGGGCTTGGTCCCCCTTGGCGACAAGAGCCACTCGCAGGTGATTGCGATGACGCCGGTTGCCGGTGGATTAGCGAAAGGGAGTGTCGTTGTCCGCAGCATTGGCCTGACTGACTTGGCTCTGCAAACGTTTACGCACCTGTTACCAAACACAACATATACTCTGGCGCTGACCCGCTCGGCACAGGCCCCTTACCGGAGCGATACCCCGATCAATGAATTCAAAACGGACGAGAAAGGCATGTTTACCGGGCAGTCGACGGGGAGTATCAAGACGATGGTCCGGCCAGAAAAACCAGCCGATTATCGGTATGTTGTTTTGTTTTCAGGTGGCCAGGCGGTACTGATTGGCCGATGATCTCGACGTTTGCCGTGATGTTATGGTAGTCACCGAAATAGCTGATCAATTAATTTATGTAGTCCCGACAAGCACCCTGTCAGGCCGACGATACAGGCGATAAAAACAGTTCCTCATGCATGTACTGGAACCGATTCGCAAACGCACCAATGAGTCAGGCTAGGCAGGTTATCACAAAAATTACAGCCGCATCGGCGGTTCGATTCATTCCCCAGCCTGACTATGTTTCAGTCGCTCTCGTTACCACTTTTATTATTGATCTTTGCCGGGGGCGCTGCCGTTGTCTGGCGGGCGGGCATTTCCCTTTCCAACACCACCGATTCGCTCGACAAACGCTTTAAACTGGGCGAAGCGTTAGGCGGTACTATTATCCTGGCCATCGTCACGAACCTGCCCGAAATTGCTATTACCGTCAGCGCAGCACTCAGCGACAAAATCGAACTAGCGGTGGGTAATATCCTGGGCGGTATTGCCTTGCAAACCGTCGTGCTGGTGCTGCTCGATGCGGTGGGGATAGGCAAGCAGGATACGCTCACCGCGAAGCAATCGTCGCTGACACTGGTGCTGGAGGGAGCCCTGGTCATTGCCATGCTGACGCTGGTCGTTATAGGGCATCAGCTCCCGAAGGACCTTATTTTTGCTCGGCTCACGCCCGACAGTCTGCTGCTCGTCGGCACATGGGTGGTGGGTGTCTGGCTTACTGGTAAAGCACAGAAGGGCCTTCCCTGGCGGACAAACCCGCCCGAAAAAGTTCCCGAGAAAGACGATGATACGTCTGATAAACGCAGCACGGGTAAGATGCTCCTTGTTTTCGGCGTAGCGGCCTTGGCGACGCTGGCGGGCGGGGTAGCACTGGAAGAAAGCGGGGATGCGATGTCGAAAACGCTGGGCATGGATGGCGTCATTTTCGGAGCGACCATCCTCGCTGCGGCCACGTCCCTGCCCGAAGTATCGACGGGTCTGGCCGCCGTTAAACTAAAGGACTATACGCTGGCAGTCAGCGATATTTTCGGCGGTAATGCATTCCTACCGGTGTTGTTGGTGCTGGCAACCGTGATTACAGGCAAGCCAGTGCTGCCGACAGCCCAGAAGAGCGATATTTACCTGACTGGACTGGGCATACTGGTCACGATTCCCTATCTCTACGGTGCGCTGTTCCGGCCTAAACGGCAGATCGCCCGCATGGGGCTGGACTCATTCGTGGTACTGATTGTCTATGTCATTGGCGCCGCCGGGCTGTTTCTGATCGCAAAGAAATGACAGCCGACAGATTCTTATTGATACGAGCTGACCAGTCATCACGCTATGAGTAAGTCCGGTTGCATTTTCTGATTTATTAGTTCACTCATACGCATTTATGTTCGACTTTCGCCTAACCGTTTTTTATACCGTGGCCCGGCGGCTGAGCTTTACCAAAGCGGCCGCCGAGCTGTTTGTAACCCAGCCCGCCGTCACCAAGCACATTCAGGAACTGGAAAGTCAATTGGGCACGGCCCTCTTCGACCGGCGGGGTAATCAGATCAGCCTGACTACGGCGGGCAACGTATTACTGCGCCATGCTGAAACCATCATGGGCGTGTACCGGCAGATCGAGTTTGACCTCAACGAATTGAAGGGAAAGCCCGGCGGACGACTGCGGCTGGGGGCCAGTTCCACCATCGCCCAGTACGTCATTCCGGCGGTGCTGGCCCGCTTCGGCGAGCAGTTCCCGGACGTCACGCTGTCGCTGCTGAGTGGCAACACCGAGCAGATCGAACAGGCACTGCTCCACGACGAGATTGACCTGGGACTGGTGGAAGGCCGTACCCACCACAGCGACGTTCGCTACACGCCCTTCGTGAAGGACGAACTGGTGTTGGTCTGTCGCGCGGATCACCCGCTGGCCGGACGCGACGAGATCACGCTGGACGAGCTGAAGACGGTGCCACTGGTACTGCGCGAACCGGGGTCGGGCTCCCGGGAGGTGGTCGAACACGCGCTGCGCGGGGCGGGCCTGCGCCCGACGGAGTTGCGACAGGCGATGCAACTGGGCAGCACTGAGGGTATCAAAACGTACCTGAGCAGTTCATCGGGCATGGCCTTCGTGTCGATCTTCGCCTTGCCAAACGAACTGAAAAGCGGGACGCTGCGCGTACTCGATGTGGCCGATCTGACGATCGAGCGCGATTTTTACGCGATCCAGTTACAAGGGATGAGTGAAGGGCTGGCCGATACGTTCATGCGCTTTGTCCGGCGGCAGTATAACGCCCGGTAATTGGGCATCAGTAGCCGTGATTGGCCCCGGTGGTATAGGGGCGGTACCTTTGTTGTAGACAAATCAGGACACGTAATGAACACTGCCCACGCAACCGCCGAACGCCCCGCTACCCAACTGCACCTCTGGAAACAACGGGCGCAACACCTGCTCGACCACCGCTTTACTACCCGCCAACTGGTGTTTATCGGGGCCGTTATCCTCTGCCTGACGCCGATCATGTCGCCCCCGCTGGCCCTGTTGCTGGGGCTGATAATCGCCCAGTTCATCGGTCATCCATATCTGCACCTGAACCATAAAGCAACCCACTGGCTCTTGCAGGCATCGGTGGTGGGGCTGGGCTTCGGCATGAACGTCCACAGCGCGGTGCAGGCGGGTAAAGAAGGCGTGTTGTTTACCGTCGCATCCATCGCCGGTACGCTGACAGTCGGGATTCTGCTGGGCAAATGGCTCAAGATCGATAAGATTACCGCTCACCTGATTGCCGCCGGTACGGCCATCTGCGGGGGCAGCGCCATTGCGGCCCTGTCGCCGGTGATGAAGGCTGAAGAAAAGCAGCTCTCCGTCGCACTGGGTACCATTTTTATCCTCAACTCGGTGGCTCTGCTGGTCTTTCCGGCCATCGGGCAGTGGCTGCACCTGACCCAGAATCAGTTCGGGCTGTGGTGTGCGCTGGCCATTCACGATACCAGCTCGGTCGTGGGCGCAGCAGCCAAATTCGGCCCGGAAGCCTTGCAGGTCGCTACCACCGTCAAGCTGGCGCGAGCCTTGTGGATCATCCCCGTTGCGCTGGGTACGGCGGCTCTGTTCAAGACCGGCAAGGGCACCATCACCATGCCCTACTTCATCGGCCTGTTTATCCTGGCGATGATCGTCCACACCTACGTACCCGCCATTCAGCCGGTAGCCGACGTGCTGGTCAGACTGGCGCATATTGGTCTGACGCTGACGCTGTTTCTGATCGGAGCGGGGCTGTCGGGCAAGGTAATCCGGGCGGTGGGCTGGCAGCCGCTGGCGCAGGGCGTGGTGCTCTGGATGCTCATCTCGGCCGCGTCCCTCTGGGCGATTCTGACGTTTTAGTATAGAGACGCAAGAGGAGAGATGAAAGACCTGACGACCGGCCATTATCTTTCTTCCTGCGTCTTTCCTCGTTCAACTTCTCTCGTAAATTGCATCACCCTTTTACTCTAGTTCGTATGAAAACCAATCAATCCGACGCGTCGCTTTTTAACCGGCGGGGCTTTCTCAAGACCTCCTCGCTGGCCACACTGACGAGCCTGCTGGGTATCCCCATCGCCTTTGCCGACCGGCTACCCAAACACTACCTACCGCTGGTTTTCCGGCTGGACGACCCTACCAACCCGATGGCCACCAAAAACAAAAATATGGTGGTGCTCAACGACAAGCCTTGGAACGTCGAAACACCCGCTTACCTGCTCGACGACGACGTAACGCCCGCCGATAAGATGTTTATCCGCAACAACGGGCAGATTCCGGCTAGCATCGACCTGGCGGGCTGGAAGCTGACCATCAACGGCGAATCGGTCAAAGCACCCAAAACCTATACGCTCGCCGAGCTGAAAGCTAAATTCAAGCCCTACACCTACCAACTGGTGGTCGAGTGCGGGGGTAACGGCCGGGCGGGGTACTTCCCCAAAACGGCGGGCAACCAGTGGACCGAAGGGGGCGTTAGCTGCGCCGAGTGGACGGGTGTCCGGCTGAAAGACATTCTGGCCGACGTCGGCATCACCGACACGGCGGTATACATCGGCTACTACGGGCAGGACCTGCACCTGAGTGGCGACCCCAATCAGCCGGTCATCTCGCGGGGCGTCCCCATCGCCAAAGCCCTGGAAGACGAAACGCTGGTAGCCTGGGCCATGAACGGGCAGGACATTCCGCTGGTGCACGGCTACCCGCTGCGGCTGGTAATTGGCGGCTGGCCCGCGTCGGTGTCGGGCAAGTGGCTGCACACGATTGCCATCCGCAACAAGGTGCACGACGGGGCCAAGATGACGGGCAAAAGCTACCGCGTCCCCATCCATCCGGTGGTACCGGGTGTCGATCCGCCGGATAGTGATTTCAAGATTATCGAGTCGATGCCCGTCAAATCGGTAATTACCTTCCCGCAGACGGGACTGGAAACGCCGATGGGCAAACCCCTCGCCTTGCGCGGCCACGCCTGGGCGGGCGACCGTGTCGTGAAAGAACTTTACGTCTCGATTGACTTTGGCGAAACCTGGCAGAAGGCTGATTTGAAGGCCCCGAAAAACCGGCTGGCCTGGCAGCAATGGAGCGCCGAGGTGAACTTCCCGATACAGGGCTACTACGAAGTGTGGGCGCGGGCCACCGACGACAAGGGCGTATCGCAGCCGATGGTGATGCCGCAGTGGAACCCCGAAGGCTACCTCAACAACGCCTGCCACCGGATTGCGGTGAAGGTGGTTTAGAAAAGGAGAAAGGACGAGAGGGACAAACGGAAAAATACTATGAAACAGAAAGACATGTATAAAGAAACCGGGAATACCCGGCGGACGGCGAAGTTCCGCTGGCTACTGGCCAGTCTGTGCGTGTGGTTGCTCTGTGCCTGGATAGCCCAGCAGCCGGTTCCGGCGAAGAAAGCCCCGGCCAAAGCGCACACGGCGGCTCCGGTCCGCCGAACCACGACGACAAAAAAGCCCGTTAAAGCCAAAGCAGCCGCTGTGGTAGCCACCGAAACGGCCCCGATGGACGCGACGGCCCTTAATGCGCAGGGCGTGGTGGTCGATGAAGCAACGGGGCTAGCCCTGGGCGAGAACATGATTCTGGTGAAAGGCCAATGCACCGTCTGCCACAGCAGCAAGCTGATTCTGCAAAGTCATTTCGACCGCGAGAAGTGGGTCGAGCGGATTCGGTGGATGCAGCGCACCCAGAAACTCTGGGACCTGGGCGAGACAGAAAAGCCGATTCTGGATTATCTGGTCAAGAATTACGGTCCTATCAAAACGCCCTTCGACGGGCGTAGACTCCCGCTTGAGACGCCTAAGTGGCATACCCGGTAGGTTATCCTACTTGATTGTAGCCAGAAAAATCGTGCGTTGTCAGTGCGCCTAAGGTTGTTGACAACGTACGATTTTTGTCCAATCGATCTAGTTAACTGTCTTTTTTTAAAAACCGAATCAACGCGTTACGGCCTGGCGACTTATCTTTTGCCGGGAGTTCCGTAACCGTGCGTCTCACCTATTAGTATAAATACTTAAACAATGACCACTCCTGAGTTTGATCGGAATCGGTTCGATCAACGCTACAGACCAGCCCGAATCAACGTACTGTTTGTGGCCGAAGCCCCCGGCACGACCGAAAAGCATTTTTATTTGGGCAACACCAATCTATACCGAACTGTCTATGCTGCCTTTAAGGACGTGTTTGGGCCCTTTGCATCAACGGAAGCCTTTCTTTACTTTTTTGCCTCCTTGGGCTGCTACCTGGATCATCTTAGTTGGCAACCCATCGATACATCCAGTAAACGCCAACGGCAGCATGATCGTCACCTAGCGATAGACTCCCTGAGTCAACGGCTGCGTAGTTACCAGCCCGCCAGTTTGCTTCTGCTGATGAAGGCGATAGAAAAACCCGTCCAGCAGGCGATCAATCAGTCAGGCGTTACATCCATTCGGCACCAAAGAACGACGGCTTACCCGGCGGGCAGCGAAGTTAATCGGCAAGTCTGTCTGCGCGACATCAAATTTGCCATAACACATTGGCTGGATGATACGGATTAAGGACTGGATTACATGGTTACAAGTGTTTTGTTGGCAGCTGTCGCCCGCTGCTTTACCACAGTGGTATCTGGTTTCGTCTCAAAAAATTTATTTATTATTGAAAAATTAGGGGTTGGATTTAAACTAATTGGACACTGACCGTCTGCCGCGGCACACCTGCTCGGCTATACCCAATGATTGTAATCAGTATAAAGACTCACTAACTCTAAGGCATTTTTTAGCTCATTTAATTGACAACTTGAAGATTTCAGCGAAACTGACCACCCCGCGGGGCCGCCCAATTTCAAAAATGACGGACCGCGCCACGGCGGCTATTTATTTCACGTTAAACTGACCGTGGTGCTGTCAAGCGTGACCCGGTCTGGCGTGACCCGGTCTGGCGTGACCCGGTCTGGCGTGACCCGGTCAAAATGCTACGGAATCCACCGCACGGCCTGTACGCCGGAGCGGGACCATTGCTCTATGCCTCTGAAATCTCCAACTTGAGTTGAACCCAGGTATTTTCGACGCAGGAAGTCGCCGATAAACTCCACCCGCAGGCAATTCCGGTGCGGGTTATTGAGGAAGGAACCCTTCAACTCGGTCCGTTTACCCTACAAGCGATTTCGGTTCCTCATGAGCCCGTTTTGGTCGATCACTTACCTAAGATGTTTGCCTTTGTCATTGACAATCAGGTGCTCAATCCCGCGGACTCGTTCTCCCCTATTTTGCTGACTAATAAGGGATCAAGTTGCTGGTGCTGCCCGTCATGGCTCCGTTTCTGACCGAGCTCGTGGTGGCCGATTTTGCCAAACAGATGCAACCCAAACAGATCCTGCCCGTTCACGATGGGTATGCCAAATCGTTCTTTCTTAAGCAACGGTATGAAACATACGGGCCTTACGTTGAGAAATTAGGTATTCAGTTTCATTACATGACCGAACCAGGACAGGCCGTTATACTATAAATCGTGAAAACCGCCGTGTGGAAACGTAAACGACCCTATTACTGCGGCAGTTTCTCCCGGAAGTAGCCATACAGCCACGTACCTCCTATAGCACTCAGCAGTGTAACCGCCACAAGGCCATACCCACTGCCAATCTGAGCGAATAAGGGGCCTGGACATGCACCGGTAATGGCCCAACCCAAGCCAAAAATAAGCCCGCCATAGATCTGGCCTTTGTAAAAAACCTTAGGCGCAATATGAACCGGCTCGCCAGTCATCGTTTTGATACCGAAGCGCTTAATGAGTTGTACGGATAAGAGCCCTACCACAACGGCACTGCCGATAACCCCGTACATGTGAAACGAATCAAGCCGAAACATTTCCTGAATCCGGAACCAGGAAATGATTTCAGCTTTGACGAAGACAACGCCAAACAGCAGACCGACAATCAGGTACTTTAGATTGGCAAGCCCCGTTTCGGGTTTAGTTTTTGCCCCGGGCGCTTCGTGGAGAGATCCCAGGACAGTCGATGAACGCGGCTTTAGGGGAAAGGATTGATTCAAGGGGAAGGATGGTTTAGTTGACCCAGGCGAAAATAAACGGCAGTAAGAGGTGCGTCATCACAAAGCCGCCCACCATAAAACAAATTGTCGCCACCAATGATGGCCATTGCAGGTTGGAGAGGCCCATGATGGCATGCCCCGATGTACAACCTCCGGCCCACCGGGTTCCGAAGCCCACCATCAACCCCCCAATAACGCTGAAGAACAACCCTTTGAGCGTAAACAGATTCGACAGGGCGAATAGGTCGGCGGGCATCAGTCCCGAAAAATCCCGAATCCCCAGAGCCTGTAAAGCCACTACGGTCCGAGGTGCTAGGCGCATCGAATCAGGGTTGGCCAAAAAGCGGGTGGCTATAAAGCCACCCAGTAGCACACCCGCCACAAAAAATAAATTCCAGGCTTCTTTCTTCCAGTCATAGTGAAAAAAGGAAATGTTAGCGGGCAGGCAGGCCGCGCAGATGTGCCGAAGCGACGACGAGATACCGAATGACTTATTGCCCATCAGTAGCAGCGTGGGAACGGTAAGGCCGATGAGCGGCCCCGCTACGTACCAGGGCCAGGGTTGACGGATTATATGCAGAAATTCCATAAGGTACTCGATTGGCTATAAGCTACTTGATAAATTCCGTTTAAAGCGACAAAACAGAAAGTTCTGGGTGGTACCTAATGGGGTTTGGTGATCTTCCGTCACGCAATGAAGCTTCGTAAAGCCCGCCTTTAGTTGCCCTTCCAGCTCCGGTTCAGAGTACTGTTTAACGGCCAGTCCACTGCATCGGTCCGGCCCATTCTCCGAAAAGGTACCCATGGTGATGAATCCGGTAACGGCCTGTCGGGCCGTCTGAAGGTAGGTCGCAATCTGATCCGTCGACGTTAGAAAATGAAACGTGGCCCGGTCGTGCCAAATGGCATAGGTCGACGTTGGCCGGAAGGTCAGCACATCACTCACGATCCAGTTGACCCGGTTTGCCTGCTGGCCGATTCGTTGTTGCGCTCTGGTCAGGGCGTGGGCCGAAATGTCAAGTACGGTAATCTGCTCGTAACCGTCAGCGAGTAGACAGTCAACCAGGGTACTATCGCCCCCCCCAATGTCGATGATGGGGGCTGTTTTGGGTAGCTGGCAACGGCGAATGAATTCCAGCGATGTCTGGGGAATAGCCTGCGTCCAGCTTACCTGGTCGGGTTGTTTGGTCCGGTAAACGGTTTCCCAGTGTTGATGATTTTCAGTCATGATAGTGATAAATTACTGCTGGGTAGCGGGACAAACGAAATTAGTCGTGTTGAAACGCCCGGTTTGCTGCATAGCGGCAAACCCACCGGCAATGTCGATCAGGTTATCGAAGCCACGGGCCTTCAGAATCGACAGGGCCATCATGGAGCGGTATCCGCCTGCGCAGTGCACATAGACCGACCCTTCTTTTTTTATTTCCGCCATCCTGTCATTCAACGTATCAAGGGGTAGATTAATCGCCCCATCGATGTGCTCAGCGGCAAACTCGCCCGGCTTACGTACATCCACGAGGGTAAGCTCATCCAGCGCTAACCGAGTGGCCACTTCATCGGCTGAAAGAGACGGAATATAGTCAACCTCATGACCGGCATTGATCCAGGCGTTTAGTCCGCCATCCAGGTAGCCAATAACCTGATCGTAACCCACCCGGGCCAATCGAACCAGCGATTCAGCCGCTTTGCCCGCTTCTGTAATGAGCAAAATTGGCTGTCTCACGTCTGGGATGAGTGCGCCTACCCAGGGAGCAAACTGCCCATTCAGGCCAATATTAATGGCGTTGGGCACAAACCCGGTAGCGAAGAGCTGTGCGTCGCGGGTATCCAGCAAGAGCGCACCGGTCTGGTTGGCGGCCGCTTCAAAGGCCTGTGGGCTAAGTGGCTGCGCGCCCCGTTTCAACACACGGTCAATCTGTTCGTAGCCTTCCCGGTTCATGCGGACGTTTTCAGGAAAATAAGGGGGCGGTTTGGCTAGTCCGTCGGTTACTTCCTGAATAAATTCCAGCCGGCTCATGTCGGCTCGGAGCGCATAATTGACCCGTTTCTGATTGCCCAGCGTATCGCTGGTTTCTTTACTCATGCTTTTGCCACAAGCGGAGCCCGCTCCGTGAGCCGGATAAATCACTACGTTGTCCGGTAAGGGCATAATCTGAGTTCTAAGCGAATCGAAGAGCATGCCGGCTAAATCCGGCGTGGTCAATGCAGATCCCTGTGCCAGGTCGGGTCGCCCAACATCGCCAATAAACAAGGTATCGCCACTAAAAAGCGCGATGGGCAGCCGGGCCGCATCCAGGAGCAGATAACAGCTCGATTCAATCGTATGACCCGGTGTATGCAGTACTTGAATCGTTAGCGCACCCAGTGGAAATTCTTCTCCGGCGCGGGCACTATAGGATTCAAAGCCAGTCTGTGCGTTGGGGCCATAGATGATTGGTGCGCCTGCCTGCCGGGCTAAGTCAAGATGACCCGACACAAAATCAGCGTGCAGGTGCGTCTCAAATACATACTTAATCGTCGCCCCATCGCTATGAGCTTTCTCCAGGTACGAAGCCACCTCCCGTAAGGGATCAATGACAGCGGCTTCCCCGTTGCTTTCGATATAGTAGGTTCCCTGCGATAAGCAACCGGTATAAATCTGCTCAATTTTCATAAAACGATTGGATTAACATACGGACTGAATAGTGAATCAAAACTAGGAAGTGGATCTCCGGGGTTCTGTGATACTTGTCACACAGCCCTCAAAATCATCTAAAAAAGCAACTCTTTTGTCAGGATGAATACGCCCATGCCCAGCACAAACCAGCCAAAGGCTTTCCGCAAGTGCTGCCCGGCGATATAGCGGGCCAACTGACTGCCCAGAAAAATACCGCCCACGGAAAGTGCCGTAAATACGCTCAGAAAGCCCCAATCGATTACCTGGTCGGCTGGACTGCTGGTAAACCCAACGAGTGAATTGAATGCGATAATCAGCAGCGAACTACCAATGGCTGTTTTCATGGGCAACCGGGCAAAGAGCACCAGCGTCGGGATAATCAGGAATCCCCCACCCGCCCCAACGATACCGGTCACCAGGCCAACCAGCCCTCCCTCCAGGGCAATGACGGGAAAATTAGTTCCCTTATCCTCCCGCTCAGTTACGGAGACGGCTTTGTTCTCCCGAATCATTGAATAGGCTGCGGCCAGCATAATCAGCGCAAACAGAACCATCAGCGCGACTGGTTTCGTCAGCACAAATCCGGCCCAAAGCGGAAGTTGAGCGGGAATATGAGGCAGCATAAACTGACGGGCCAGGATGACCGTAACCAGGGAAGGGAGTGCAAAGGCAACAGCCGCCGAGTAATTAATTAGCCCCTGTTTCATGTAATTGATTGACCCTACCAGGGAGGTTGTGCCAACAATGAACAGGGAATAAGCCGTTGACAGGATGGGATTAATGTGGAGCAGGTATACCAGAACGGGCAAAGTCAGTATACTGCCACCACCCCCTAGTAAGCCCAGGCTAATACCGATCAGAATGGATGAAGAGAAACCAGCGACTTGCAGAGTGGTCATAAACGCTACTTTTTTAACGAAAGTAGCGGGCCTTCTTTTAGGCTTCCGTGACAAATGTTACAGGAACCCCGAATTCTCCTAGAGTATGGCAATTTTATGGCGCATCAATTTTATATGGGCTGCTTTCTCCAGCTGTTTCAGCAAGCGGGAAATCACTTCCCGTGACGTAGCCAGTTCCTGGGCGATTTCCTGATGGGTGATTGAAATGACGGTACACTGGCAGCTTTGGGTCTTTTTACGCAGATAAGCCAGTAGCCGTTCGTCGAGTTTATGAAACGCTACCTGATCGATTGTCCCTAGCAGATCGTTAAATCGCTTCTGGTACGTATGAAATATAAACTGTTTCCAGGTTGAATAGCGGCACATCCACTCATCGACTTTTTCCATGGGAATGGCAATCAGCTCGGTTTCTTCTTCGACCAGGGCCGTGATCTCACTTTTCTTTTGGCCCAGACAGCCGGTAAGCGACATGGCGCAGGAATCTAAACCGCCCAGATAATACAGAAGGGCTTCCCGACCCAGCTCATCCGGTCGCATGATCTTGACCGAACCGCGAATAATAATGGGTACGGACCGAATGTATTCGCCGGGTCGAATTAAATAAGCACCCGTGGGCACCCGCTTATAGAGTCCTGCCTGCGCCATGTCAGTCAGTAACGCGAGTTCGAACGTACCAGCAAACGTTTCCTGCAAATAAGTGGTCGTCAATGTCATCGAATAGTCCTTATATTAATAGGCTGATAGTGTAACAGTCAACATAACCGGCAAGTTGCTTACTCAGAAAACTTGAGTCAATAGCCTTGGCAGGTATTTAGAATTAAGCATGTTGAATCATCTGTCGATCAACGTATCAAACGAAGTACGTTCTAACCAGTTTTTGACCAGTGTGGCACGAGCATGGGAACCCGTCGGCGATAGTGCCTGTAGAGTTCACCGAATTCCTCGATGAGTTTCCGCTCCTCGAAATAAATTCCAATGCGTATGTAAAGGCTGGCGGCCAAAAGGAAAATAAGGTTGGCCCAGGTGGGTTGATATACAAGAACGCCAAACAGCGCCAGAATCATCCCCAGATACAAAGGATGTCGTACATAGCGTAGAATACCATGTTCGCGAAATCCACCTTTAATATCCATTTATTTTGATGTCACTCAGTCGTAGTACGCAGTTGCAGATAGAATGATTCCTATTGGCTACTCAGTGGGTCTATGCGTTGCTCAGTTATTCCTAATCATTTATTTTCCCCATGAGCAGTGCTTACTTTCAATCGTCTGTTGAATGCCACGTCGAGCCTTTATCTCTGCTGAAGAGCGAATTCGATTTGATTCCCCGCCTGTATTAACTCAACAGCACCGAACCATCTTGCTGGATTTGCCAACCTGGGCTACGACCTATATGGGGCAAATCCAATCCTCAACCAATAAAATCGGCTTTTTGCTACAACTTGGCTACTTCCGAATCACTAACCGCTTCTTCGTGGCCGATCGATTTGAGCCTGACATCATCAATTGGCTCTGTGCAAGAACGCAGCTTGATCCCAACCAAATCGATTTAACTAAATATACCCGCAGCCGGACAGCCTTCCGCCACCGAGAAACCATTTTAGCTCATTTAGGCTATCAGGCTTTTGATCGGACCCACGAGCAGGAATTACTGGTAGAAGCCCAGCGATTGGCCCACCTCCAAACCCGCCCTGCTCTAGTGTTGGATGCCCTGACGGGTTATTTGCAGGAACGCCGGATTGAAATACCCCCCTATAATACGTTGCGGCTTATCCTAATTGAAGCGCTGCAATCCTTTCAAGCGAATCTGGAGCAAATTATTGACCGCTACCTCCAGGAAAACGACAGCCAATTATTGGATACGCTGTTGGGGCGGCAGAGCAGCCCAGCCGGTTCAGCTACTCAGTTATTTCCGTATCGACTGACTCACTTCAAACGAATCAGTCAGTCGATGCAGCCAGGTCAAATTAAACAGCGGGTCGAGCTATTCCGGGAATTAAAACTACTCTTTTCTCAGCTGGCTCCCTTGATTGTCCGATTAAATTTATCGGATGATGCCATCCGCTATTATGCGCAATACGTATTAGACACCCAGTCCAAACAGACTGTTCAACGCACCAGCGAACGGTACTTACGACTGATTGCATTTATTATTCATCAGTACTTAAGTGTGGGTGACGCATTAGTGCTCACCCTGCGACAGGCGGTAACCAACATTCTCAATGAATGTGAACAAACCCTCAAGGATGAGCAGTTCGAAAGCCGATACGCCAACGCCCAGTTGGTTCACCGGGTCACCCGGCGGAGCGACATCCATATTCAGGCGCTAGTTCAGATCGAAGAAATCGTTGATTTGCCGGGCCTGGAGGCTGCCCAGAAGATTGACCAGATTCGGGACTTATTTCAACGTCATCGCCTGTCGGGTAACGATTTGCAAACCGATAAAGAGCGATTGATCGATCTGAAAACGGTCAATCAGTCCATTCATGACCGGGATGACTTCTATGACGCTTTGGAAAGAGCGTCGCTGAAGCTTCAGACTCGTGTGGCAGGAGTGGTCCAAGCCTTAGTTTTCGATGAGCAAAGCTCACCCCCCGCCCTGGTAGCCGCCCTTCGCCTGTTTCAAGCCACTAAAGGTGAACTCACTCAAAGTAATAACCTTCCTCTCGACTTTCTGGATATGGCGGACCGGCAACGCATCTTCACCCTAACCGGTAAATTGCGGGTATCACTCTACAAAGCGCTGTTGTTTTGGAAGATCCGTGATCATTTACGGGATGGCAGTCTAAATGTGTTGTCCTCCTATGAACATCGTGCTTTTGATGAATACCTGATACCCCGTCGCCAGTGGCAGATCCATCGTCAGGCGTATTTACAAAAAGCTAATCTACTTCGCTATGTAAAAGCCGAACCAACGTTAGCCAAGATCAATGAGCGACTCAACGCCCAGTTTAGGCTGACCAACCAGCACCTCAACACCAACGCCCAGGTTTATTTCGACAAGGCCGGGGATTGGCATTTACATCGTTACCGGGGGCGAGAATCAGAACAACCATCTCCTCAAACCAATCTCTATCCAACCAGCCGGGTCATCTCGTTGCGGGATGTGCTATTGGACGTGGATGAGTTAACGGACTTCCTGTCCGCCTTTGAACACCAGGGTTTCGCTCACAAACCGTCTCGACCCGACAATAGCCTGCTGTTAGCCGCCCTGATTGGTTATGGGGAGAATATTGGCATTCGCAAAATGGCCATGATTTCCAAAAACATTCCGATCAACAGTCTGGAAACCGTGGCAACTCACTACTTTTCGCCCGAAAGCGTCTTAAAGGCCAACGATCTGATTCTAACCAAAAGCAACGAATTACCCCTGACCGAACAGTTTCGGCGCCGGGCAAACTTTATTCAAACCGGCTCGGATGGTCAGAAATATGACGTATCAATTCCCCTCTTACGGGCTTCAGCCTCTTACAAGTATTTTGGCAATGGTCAGGGCATTACGATTTACTCCCATCTGGATGAAGCCGGTCAGTTAATTTATTCGACGGCGTTTAGTGCCGCTGATCGGGAAGCCCCGTACATGCTGGACGCCATTACGTATAATGAAGTGATTACACCTGACGCCCACGCCACCGACCAGCACGGCTTTTCGGAACCTATCTTCGGGGTTACCGGCCTGATTGGCGTGGAGTTTCGTCCTCGCTTTGCCTCGATCCATCGACAGCGGCTTTACAGCCTTGATGCCGTATCAATTTATAAAGAGCAGGGGTGTCGGATTGGGCCAGATGCGCGTATCGATTATGAGCATGTTGTCAGTCAATGGGATGAGATTCTGCGTTTGGTGGCCACGATCAAACTAGGCTACGCTAAAGCATCACAGCTTTTTAAGCGGCTTAATTCGTACGACCGACAGCATCCACTTTACCGGGCATTACGGGATTTAGGGCGTTTGTTCAAGACGGAATACATTCTGCGTTATATCAGCGAACCCCAGTTGAGGGAAACCGTTGAGGGAATTCTAACCCGCGTGGAACATGCGAATCGGTTTGCCAAAGCGGTCAATCTGGGCAATAATGGCGAGCTTGGCTGGGCTACGTATCAGGAACAATTAATTGCTGAGGGCTGTAAGCGTTTAATCATGAACGCCATCAATTACTGGAATCTCTTGTACTTAAGTGAACAGCTCAAACGTTGTGCGAATTCGGCGGAACGTAAGGTTTTATTGGAAGCCATTCTGCAAACTAACACCCACACCTGGCATCATGTCAATCTGCAAGGCGAGTATGATTTTAGCGACGATAGCCCCCTATCGACTATCTTTAAATTGCATGAGATACTCAGTGCCAGAACAGTAAAATAGATTCGTAAAATGAACGTGACGAATTTGCTCCCTTTTTTTAGATTTACCCTGTATTCAAAAACAGCCTGTTTAGCTATGGCTTGCGTTTCAAAATCCTGCTGATAGACTAACTCCGACTTGAGGCTCTTGAAAAAGCTTTCGGCCACCGCATTGTCCCAACAGTTACCTTTCCCACTCATGCTTTGTACAACCAGTGGGTGTTTTTTCAGCAGTTTTGTAAACGCATGACAAGCATACTGCACTCCTCGATCTGAGTGAAAGATTAAGGCCCGCTCGATAGGCCGGTTTTTAAGGGCCATCTGCCAAGCTGGAATGGTCGTTTCAGACGCCTTCATTGACTTACTCAAAGCCCAGCCAATCACTTTCCGATCATACAAATCCATAATCATAGTCAGGTAGAGCCACCCTTCACCCGTACGAATATAAGTCAGATCCGAAACCCAGGCCTGGCCCGGTTTTACCGGATTGAATTGGCGGTTCAAATGGTTTTCGGCTACTGGGTAAGTGTGCTTTGAATCCGTCGTGGTGACCACATACTTCTTCTGAATGACACTTTTCAGATTAGCCTGCTTCATGAGTCTGGCCACTCGGGGACGGGATACGTTTACGCCCTGAGCCTTTAGATCCTGAGTGATTTTTGGACTACCATACCGCCCTTTACTGGCGGTGAATAAGCTGCTGATTACTTGAGTGATAGCTTCATTTTCACTTGCCCATTTTGTGGGTCGTTGGACTAGCCAATAATAATAGCTACTACGGCTCACCAGTAAGACTTTACACATCGTCTCAACGGGAAACTCACGTTGGTGAGCTTTTATAAATCCGAATATTTCCCGTCGCTCCTGGAGAAGATGCCGACCGCCTTTTTTAAGATATCGCGTTCTAATTCGGCCTGTTTAAGCTCTCTTTTCAGGCGCACTATTTCTTGTTGCTCTTGGCTCACCTGGGCCCGGCTAACGGCTGGGGTGCCAGAAATCACCACTCGCTCTCTGCGCCATCGGGTTAGGATTTGTGGGGTTATGCCTAACTCTTCAGCGGTTGCTTTCAAAGATCCTTTTGCCTCTGAAAGCTCCACGGCCATCTTTTTGAATTCTTCGTCGTACTGTCTCCTTGTTTTCATGGTCCACTAAGTTAGATCGTCCTTAACTTAATGTCCAGTCAAATGTAGCAGCACCACTAAAGCAGGAATCGTTGACCCGGAACAAATTCGCCAACTAGCCCAGCAACTGGTCGTTGACCGGTTCGCTCAGCTCCTGGCTGATCCCTATGGTATACCGAGCGATGAGTCTTTTGTTAGCGAAGCCATTCGCCAGCGGTTTGTTTGGATGCGTGGTAACCTGGGATTACTGAAAGGAAAAAATTTAGCCTGCTTTTGCGCCCTTTTATCAAAGGAAGGGAAGCCTAACCCCTGTCATGCTGATACACTTCTGCTTTATTCGAATGATGAAAGTTTACCTCACCTTGGACTTAAATTGGAATGATGCCGTGTCGATTAATGTGTGAACTAGCTAAGCCAAGGGCCTTCGTCAGTGGACAGGATATGCCGGCGCATTTGGTAGTAAATGCGTTGCCGACGAGTAAAGGAATGACTTAACAGGTCGATACCTTGCTGACTGGCCATCCGGCTGCGATCCAGTCGGCGTAAGGGGAGATTTCCCTGGCCATACAAGGCGATAACTTCACCTGACTCATCAACCAAATCTTCCCACTAGAAGGTGGCGTAAAATTCGCTTTCGGTTAGGCCATCGATCCACCGCTGCACCTGCTCATGCGAAACCCCACTTCGGTGATTCAACTGCCGGATCACATCCTGATCAACCTGAAGCCGATGTTGTTGACGGCATACCTGCTGGTGCAACTGCACACGACGCTGCTGCTCACGGCGTAACCTACTCAGTAAAATTAAGGCCAGCACCGTAAGGACTGACACCAGTGCGATAAGACCAATGCAGCAGAAGAAAAGAGTCATGAGCGTAAAATCTGATCCATACAGATCGCTAAAGGCGATTGACTGATTAAAATAAAGGATAAAAGTTGACTTGTAAAAAAGACGGCGTAAACGCCGGTATAACAGGGGAAAGGGCGGCCCCGACGATACGCGCAGCAAGTACGTTTTGGTCATTGCTCACCCTGGAGAGCTGTATCTTTAGGAAAGAAGAAACAGTGAACTGTCCCCGGATGCTATGGCCAAGCAAAAAGAAAATCCCTTTAGATGTGAAGTTCGCATCAAGGGTCAAACCGAACCATTCGCTACGTTCAAATTCCAGTCAGACGCCAGACATTTCGTGGAATGGTCAAGAGAAGTGTACAGGAATAATACCGAACTCTGGCAGGATGGAGAACTGATTCTTGAATTCAAAAAGCCAAGTTGATTGGCGGACTTTAGAGAGAGCCGTCAGACAAGCTTACTAAGGGACGCCTTGCCCCTAAGCGCTCTTTAGTCGTGGGGTGGCTCGTTAACCTGTTTATTAATTCTTCCCCGTCATGAATCATCGACCCTTCTCATTGGCTCGACAGGTATGTTATTTGTCAGGCGAACAGAATTATACCTGGACCCATCTTTTATCGGGATACCGGGATCTTCGACGGGGCCCGCTTGCCCTAGTGGCTCAGTATTATCCCAGCTTTCTGCGGATTCATAAACAATACGTTATCAATCCGGAATACCTGCTTCAGATACACCAGCAAACCCGCTCTCAGAAACGGCCTTTGTTTGAAGTTGAGTTAGTGGGTGGTGTGCGTTTACCCATTGCCCAAAGCCGGGTATACACGCTGTTACCCGTGTTACAAAGTATGCTGCAACGCAATCAATCCCAGACCTCCGGTAGGTCATGCCGGACAGCAAAGAAGGTAAACCAAATCCTTATATGAGCCAGCTTTCTCTTTTTGCTTCACCTGAAATGTCCGTCCTTTCAACGGACGAGGGTTTTGGCCTGGCCATTGATGACGAAGTCAATCGCCTACTTGCTCAGCAGGCCCCGGTTGCCATTGGCATTAGTGGCGGAAAAGATTCATCGGCCTGTGCCTGGGCAGTAATGGCTTACCTGAACCGGATCGGTCACCGGGGGCCGCGCGTCCTGGTTCATGCAGACCTGGGACAGATTGAATGGGAGGACTCCGCCCGTATTTGTCAACGGGTGGCCCATCAGCTAGGCATTCCGTTAATTACCGTACAACGCCGGCAGGGAGGCATGATCGAGCGTTGGCAACAACGTTGGCAGTCTAATGTGGAACGCTATAAAAACCTCTCCTGCGTGTCGCTAATCCTGCCCTGGTCGACCCCATCAATGCGGTTCTGCACGAGCGAGTTGAAAACAGCCATTATCTGCCAGCGACTAACCGAACTGTTTCCCAATCAGGTAATCATTTCGGTAACCGGCGTTCGCCGGGCCGAAAGCAAGGACCGGCAGCGTACTCCCGTCCAGCAGCCCCAGCCGGCCCTGTTGCGTAAGAAAAAGAATACAAGCGGTATTTCCTGGAATCCCCTGGTTGACTGGACGCTGGCTCAGGTTTGGGACGCGCACAAGGTAGGGAATTTGCCCATTCACCAAGCCTATCGACACTTCGGTTGCAGCCGGGTTTCGTGTACCTTTTGCATTATGTCTAGTCAGTCCGATTTACGCGGGGCGCTTAAGGCCCTCCACAATCACGCAGCGTACCGTCAGCTGATCGATCTTGAAAATGCATCGGGTTTCTCCTTTCAGGGTTCTACCTGGCTGGCAAGCCTGGCACCAGAGCTTCTATCAGCTGAACAGCAAATGGGCCACCAACAAGCCAGGTATCGAGCGCAGGAGAGGACCGCCTTACAACAAAGGCTGCCGAAACGAATCCGCTTTACCAAAGGCTGGCCAACCGAGATGATCGGACTGGACGATGCAAAGGTACTGGCTGTGGTGCGACAGCACATCGCGCAGCTGTATGGATGGGCCGACATGCCCTACACGACTGAGGAATCTATTCAACTGCGGTACGCAGAATTATTACGTCAGAAATCGCTTCGAAAAACGAAAAAGCCAGTGGCTGTGGACTTGGGTCAGGCCAGACGTAGCCGGAGCAGGCGACAAAAAAAAGACACGGGCAAAAAACCTGAACGATGTCCGTGAAAATAGCCTAAGACTGGGACGTCTTTGGGAACCGGAAAAGGGTAAAACGCTCCACAGTCGTCATTAACGAACCTATTCGCCCTGCCTGTATCACTTCACCTCCTCATCCAGGATAACGGGGAAAAAAAGGCAACACAGCTTTGCAAGCCGTATCAACTAGCGACCATACCCAGGGCTGACGGGCGTATCTTTAGTACATGGAAAACGCCTCAACTGCTCCCTGCCTTCGCCAGATTCAGGTGCCGCCCGTCCGCAAAAGCAAGCGGCCCCCAACCCTCCATATTCGCCGGATCAAACTGGCCGGGGGGCGTTTAGAGTACCGTATTCCCATCGAGGTGGACCGGACTTCGTACGCGCAACTTTGGTGCGATAAACGCGATCGTAAAGCCACTGAGCAGCGGCTGATCGACCAACACGCCGATAAGCGGGTGAAATTTTATAGCTTAAAATAAACGCCGCCATGGCAAGTAGGCAACTGGACCTCTTTAGTTCTCCTGCAGACGTCGCTCTACAACCGCTGCGCGTTACGCCCTTGCCGGATGTGGGCAGTCTGATCGAACGCATTGGCAGTGATGAGGACTGGCAGGAGCGGACGCTAAGTGAGGTGCTGGAACTGTGGCCATGTCTGTATGATGAATACGTCCATACACTGCTGGAGCCCCGAAAGCAGGCAGAAGAATGGTTCAAGCAAAATGGGACCCATTATGCGACCGCCAGCCCAGCCATCCGCCTGCATTACCGGCTCGAGCATGCCGCCCTGACGGACGCAAAAAACCTGTTTCATTCCATCCTGTATGGGTTGTATAGCCAGCGGATGGAAACGTTGTTTGGGCAGGCTAAACAACGGTTAATCAGTAAAGGCCTGACCGGGGCAGCCCTGGAGGGGTGTGAAGAATTTTTCAACGATGTATTTCAACGGCCCGATTACCCGGATTTGGGTAAACGACTTCCTCAGCTAATGGACGATTTAGCGGTTGAGTACGCCAGATTAGTTACCTGATAAGGCTACGTATATAGGTAGGCGTTCGCTAATAAAAGAGTCACTTCACCTTTTTTATTACGCCTAGGGCCAGGCCATAACAGGGGAGAAGGCGCGCTTATGTTGCCCTACAGTTTGGGTCCTAAGCCAGTCTATTTCCGTATCGAACGCTATTTTTAAGTCGTAAACCAGCAAACGTCTACTGATATGGAAAATGGTCATAACGGTCAGCTACCCAAACACACGCTCCCCAAATACCAGATTTTAGGCTACCCGCAATCAGACGTGCAGTTTCAAATCGACCTTAAAGCCAAGACGCTTTTTCTAATTGATTTGGATCAGGGAGGGCGTAGCTTAACCAATGATATGAATAACGCCCTGTGCCGGTTGATTCACTACCAACGGGTAGAAGGCCAGCCGGTGAAGCTCAATGAGTTTACAATATTTTATTCTGACTCTACCGGAACGGTGGATGGTGTGCGTGTTTCGTTTGGCTTAATGGGTAGCCTGTCACATTCGTTTTACTCGGTTTCTATTTACGACCTGACCCGGAACGGAGGTTCCCGGAACGGCGGTTCTGGGCTGGAATAGGCCCTACGGGACGACAATTTTCTGATCGATCCGGCGCATCCGGATTTTTCAGCCCTAACCACCGAAGCGCCTTCCTTCGATGGTCGTATACCGATCGCAGCGCACACAGCGGGCGAGTCGGCTATCTCTACTTTACTTCACCTACTCATCTGTGTTGACTGCGCTGGGGTCGACTCCTGAACCCAGGCAGGCTAACCTGTAATAAGCTAAACATAACAGGGAAAAGGGCTTTCCCCATCCCTATAACCAATACTCGTTACCCCACCCCATACCCGGCTGAATGGCTATCTTTAGACCAGTAAACAACACACAATTCATTTCCTGAAAAGCGTATGGAGTTTTTTCAAAAAGTCCACCAGCTTGGCTTACAGGGCGATTTAAGAATCGTCTGTCAAACCGTAGGTGAAAAACTCATTGTTAGCGTTCTGCTGACCAACGAGCAATGCGGAGATAAGGCCCAACAGCTAATAAAGCCCTTGTTGTTCAATGGACTTCCAGAAGCCATTGATGAAGCTTTTTTCAGAAAGATTACAGAGCCGTATCAGCAGACTTCCCAATTGCTGGTCAGTATGGAGGACCATCTCAAAAGTGTTGCGCTGGCCAGTGAGCAGTCGGCAATGGCAAAAGCGGTTGAAAACAAACAGAGAAAAGAAGCTGAGGAACAGAAAAAAACCTATGATGGCCTCATGGTCAAAGTGGCTGAACTGGAAGAAGCCGGAAAATACCGCGAAGCGTGTGCAAAACTGCCCGACCTGACCCTATTCCCCAACCAACAGGAAGCCATCACCAAAAAGCGGGAAGAATTAGTTCAGAAGTTCAGTGCCCCTACCCTATTTGAATCAATTAATGCATAAACAACTCGTATGAACCTGATCGCCACAACCTATAAACGGGTATTTATTATTCAGGACAAAGGCCAGCCTGTTGAACTGGCTGACCCTGAACGTTCCTTAAGCCCCCAAGCCGTACTGAATTTTTATGCCAACAGTTATCCCCTGTTAACGACTGCAAAAGTAAGTGAGGGGCAAGTCAGAAACGACCGCATCGAGTACCGTTTTGATAGCGTTATGGGTACGAAAGGTTAATCAGTAGCGATCATGGGCAAACCCGCCAGAGTTATTTCAACGGACTATCAGTATTCCAATCAATGGCAACGCTCCTCGGCAATAGCCGCGTTTCTGCTCACCCTCAACTCACTCCCCGACGCGGCTCACAGCGTCGTTCAGAAACGACGCTCTTTACCGCTGAGTCAGCTACCAATGGTTTTTTAAGATACCGTTTCGAGCCAGTTGTTGAGGAACTGGCCGAACTCCACGATCAGGCGATTATCGAAGCTGAGTTCTTTCAATCCCTGTTGTTTTTATCTCAAGCGTATGGGTTTGGTTTTGACGTAACGGCAATGGAAAATACCAGCGTTTATCCGCATAATGTTTTCCTTGCGTTTTCACAGGCCGAAGCTGCCCTGCAAGCGGCAGACCCCAATGCATCGCTGGCCATCATCGAGGACGATGATACCCTCCGATCAACCCTTGCCGTTTACAAGGTCTATGAAACGGGCTTTAGCTCGTATTATATACCGCTGGAACCCCTTTACCAGACGCTCAAGGGAAAAAGCAGGTTGTCGGCTTCGGCCCTGTTATGTTCGTTGGTATCGTATCTGCATACGGTGGCAGGTGTGGCCTTCTTTTCGGACGAGAGTAGCTTTGTCTATTACCAATGTAATATGATGGCTGAATCCATGCGGGAGGACGACGAGGAAAACCAGCTGGCTGATTTTGAGACGCTGTTAACCAATACCCGACTGGGCGGTTCTATCCTACAACGGTACATAGGTTGGAACCAGCGGCATCTGGATGCGTTTGAAACGCGGCACCAATCCTTCCGGCCTACCGATGAATGGGAAGAAGCATTACACCGGATTAGTGGCTCATTTTTGAGTTTATATCGTCAGTACCCTGACCGCGCCTACTACCGAAGCTATGAGCGGGGATTGGCCCATTCCGACGATGATTATTCAATTGACCCCGACCAACGAATTGGTTTTTTATGGCAATGGGGGGATTGGGTCCATGATAACATACTGGAATCGTTGGACTGCGATTTTAACGGGGGCGGGTACGTTGAAGAACCATTGGCGTATCAGTTGTTTGACCGGCCTTGCGCCAAACCACCGCTTTGTTTAGCCTTTGAGGAGGTATTCTATACCAGCCTTGATGAGTTAGCCGACCTACTAAAAAACCTTGCTGATGAACAACATAACCGCAAATTACGGGAAGTCGTATCTGCCGACGCAGGGACTGCTGGTCTATCGACAGGCGAGCAATAGTCATCATGGGCATGTGCAAGCCTTCGACGTTGACCCGGTTTCTGGTCATCCCATTAATTTCCATCCCTTAACCGAACAAGAGTCAAGGCAGTTAGCCAAAATCCTGACGGTGGAAAAAGAAAAGAAAAAAGGTTTTTTACGACTCAACGGGCTATTGCCCGAAAACGTACTTTATCTGGATGTCGATCAAGGCCGGGTAATGTGGTACACCCCCCCGCAACAGCGTAACTTATATTTCATCGAGTCATTAACTATACCGAACGGGATGGCCCCTCTACCCCCGTTGGTATGGTTGGCTTCCAAGAATTATTTATTTCTGTTTGCCCTGCTGAGTGCCGAGAAACCGACGATAGATACCCCCTTGTATTATGCTCCCTTTTTCAATACCAACAAGCAGGGAGGGGTCTGCATGGGAACTGTCAGTGTCGGTATTCGTCAGTCGTCCACGCTCAACGAATTTATGGCGGCATGGGAAGAAAGCTATTTCAATTCGTACTTCTCACACCTGTTCGATGAACATCAGCCTGTTCAGGGTAACATTATTCAACTATGGCAACGACTGATTGATCAGCATACAGATTTTCCCCTTGACGTACTCGTTACCAGCCCCTTCACGTTAAAACAGCTTACTGGTTATACAGATGGAAACAATTAGACCCCGCGTGGATTCGCCCGATCAGGCGCGACCAAGTGTTCATTTTACCGCTTCATACCTGCTGAATCCGACCAATCCTCTGACGGTTAATTTAATCGGGGCCGGGGGGACCGGCTCGCAGGTGTTGACCTTGCTGGCCAGAATGAACCACGCCTTTACCGAATTAGGCCATCCCGGTTTGCAGGTTCGGTTATGGGACGGTGATACCGTCAGCCAAGCGAACCTGGGTAGACAGTTATTTGCCCATTCTGAATTGAAACTCAACAAAGCAGTTGCCTTAATTAACCGGGTCAACGGTTTTTTTGGCACCAACTGGAAAGCGGTTCCAACCCCCTACTGTATCAGCCGCCTTCGGGGAAATTCGCGCCAGCACGCATCGGCCAATCTGTTCATTACGTGCGTAGATACCGTATCGGCACGGCGGGAAATCGCGCTGATATTACAGGAACTAAGGGTACAGGCCAAACATGACCGCGACAGACCCTATTACTGGCTTGATTACGGGAACAGTCAACAAATCGGTCAGGTCATTTTATCGACTGTTGGCGAAATTGAACAACCCCCTACGCAGGAGTATGTTGCTGTTGGCCAGCTTCCCATTATTACGGACGAATTTGACCAGTTACTTTTCGAAGCTGACCAGTCCGATAATACGCCCAGCTGTTCACTGGCCGAAGCGTTGCAAAAGCAGGAGTTATTTATTAATTCAACACTGGCCAATCATGGCTGTTCCCTACTTTGGACCCTGTTTCGTAAAGCGATGACACCCCACCGGGGGTGTTTCCTTAATCTGGAAACGGGTCGCACCGCTCCTTTGCCCATCGCCTAACCGGGATGGCTTTACCCTGTTTACTTTACTTCACCTTCTCAAGCCGGTATGTTCAATGACCATAACAGGGGAAAAGGCTTATCAGTAGACTGATTGATAGCCTATTAAAGTAGCCTTATGGGGAATTGAGTCCTATAAAAGCCGTATTTTTAAGTAAGCCAACATACGCCACCGCCCCGGTAACTCTCCTACGGTCATGGATACTCAATTTTTTATTCGTAAGTCCCACGCGGGCAGTCCCGCCAATAAACTCCAAAAGGCGATTTTGGATGTCATGCCAGCCTATTGTAATCAGTTGACCGACGAGCCGAACGTGTTCATTGAACGGCTCACCAATCGAATCAACTACATCAACTGTCAATTTCCGCGTTGTAGCCCGATGAAAGTGGGGAGTAACCCACTGGGTCAGTATTTACGCAAGGGTGGAGATAAGGGTAAAGTCAGTGACCAGGAGCAGGGTGCTCGGCAGGGCTGGCGGGTGTCAATTTCGGGCCTTGTTGAGTTGGAGCTTATGCCCGTGAAAGGCACCCTGGCATTTGATAAACCCGATCCCTACGTATTCATGGTCCTCAGGACGGCGACGGACACGGATCAAACGGCGCAGCAGATGTCAGTTTTTTCTTAACGTATAATCTTACCCGTTCGCTTGAATGATGACCAGTTGAATTTTGCACTTTCTCCAAGCCAGTGCTTCTGCCCATCCGTATGACAGCCGCGAAAATAACTGCTTTGGGCAGGGCACTTACTGAATGTTGACAAACCCGGTAAACCGTTTACGCTCCTCATATATAACCCCAAACACGTATGATGGCTGGACTATTTGACCCTCATCTACCGACTCGTGTCCTCTTTGTAGGGGGTGGTCAGGACTCCGTAGCGTTACTGATGTTGTGCCAGCATGATATAGGTTTTCGGGAAACGTTTTTGGGTAAATCTAATTTCTGTGCCTTAATGACTGACACCGGCAATGAATATCAGGAAACAGAAGAGTACGTTTCGTGGCTAAAACAATGGTGTCCAACGGTTGGGATTGATTTTACGTTCGTGACGCCGGACATGGGCTTTCACGGGGCAACCTGGCAGAGCCTTACGGATCAGATGGAGCGCAATAACAACATTATGGGCGTAACCTTTGCTAAATCCTGCACCGATAATCTGAAGATTAAAGTCAGCTATCGATTTCTGGCGCAGTGGCTACGAGATCATTACGGCTATCGTGGCAATGACCCTTCCGTTTTTTACCAGTACCGCCATTATTTCGGTAAACTGGTCAGCTGGATCGGTTTTGCAGCCGGGGAGGAAAGCCGGGTCGCTAATCCAGGCCCCAAAACGCCAGCCGAGCCGGATGAATACGTTCTGTTTCAAGATGGCGACACCGGTCCCGCCTATATCCCAAAATGGCGGAAACTGTGCGTTGAGCATCGCTATCCGCTCCTGGAACTGGGCCACGACCGGGCCGCCTGCCAACGCATCATTGCCGGGTACGGATATCCGGTTCCATACCCAAGTAATTGTATGTTCTGTCCCTTTCAGAACGAAGTCGAGATCGTTTATTTGTACAGAGCCCATCCGGATCGCTGGCAACAGTGGGTAGAGCGCGAAACAGCTAAGCTGGCTAAATTCGCTCAGTCCAAAGTCAACCATGGCGTAAAAGGGAAACTCGCTCTACCACAGTACCTCAAGAAGGCACTGGAGAAATATGGTCACTGGAGTATCGAACAGTTGCGAGAATACCGTTTTTCTCATGGTCATTGTGTTGTCTCTAAGTATTGACTAACCTGATAGAGACTTGGCTACCTCACTTCACGAATTCAGGCAATATTAAAACAGGGGAATAAAACTTGCCTATCAGCCGCAGCTACCCCCTATTGTAATCAACTGCCCCCACCATAAATCGTATTTTTAGGAAGGTAAACACCTGATCGTTATGAGCAATATACCGTTTGAAGACTTAAGCTTTGGTAGTTATAAACAGCCTCTTCAAGTGCGAGAAAAGTACCGTCTATTAATTCATCACCGGATTAACACCAATGCCGAGCGGGTTAAGGCGAATGAGCCGATTTACAAAAAGTTACTGTCGGATAATAAGGTGTCGAGGAAGTTTGCCCGTGAGTTTATTCAAATTCAGCTCTGGTTTTTTAAAAATAATACGGCTTTTTTCACCCGCTGGCGTAAGAATAGAAAAAAACTGGTACCACCTAAAAACTTACCTTCTCACTTATTCAGGTAATACCTACTGACGGGTAGTGCCTAAAAGAAAGTTATAAACCAGTGCCGATTCAGCACTAAACCCTTACGCCCTGTTATGGAGACGAAGTCCCTGATCCAGCAAGCCGTTTACCAGTTCCTGAATGAACTGTATCAAATTGACCAAACATTATCGGGCAATTACAATCCTAACCAGGATGAGGACGTAAACTTAACGGGCCTGGGAGAACTGGTACTGGATAAGTTTACTATTGAGGTGAATGATCCGCAGGAAAATGACGTCTTTGAATGGGTTTATCTGTGGAGTAACAGTAAAGGGTTTCTGGGATAGCTATTCAGTTGATGACCGGCTTCAAACGGTCATGCCTGCTTCACTTCACCTACTCAAAGGACAAAGGGCATGACTAATCATCCGTGGTGATGGTCGGGGAGAAGGCTACGCCCATTATAACAGGGGAAAGGGGACATTGCGCGGGTAATAACGAGTTTCCCTTAACCCCCAGGCAATGGCCTGTTCTGACGATCTTTAGGGTATAGAAAATCAGCCACTACTCCGCTATGCAGACTGTTCTTACCCCCGCTCTTCAAAAACAAAATGGCATCCGTGCTCAAATCTATCGTCATTATGGACCCAATGAGCGCCATTTGCTGGGTCACGTCGATAGCGTCATCATTGTCGGTGAAGGCATCACCGGGAATGCATTTGTCTCGGAGCGATGCCCCGCTGTTTACCTTGAACCAAGTGCGTTAGGCGATGAATACGTCCCCCATCTACGGCCAGTTGGTCATGAGAAAAAACACCTTATGGCTAGTGGGGACTGGGTTTACAGCGATCAACCCGATTTCGCTGCGCATTTCAAGGGGTTTCTGAAGCTCCATGACCGCTACGAAGGACGTTAAAGAAAATGCTTTATTGGAGGCAAACCCCGTATCAATATGGGCTTGAAATGCTTTGACAATGCCGGTGCACAACTGGGTCTGACAATCGATGCGATTTGTCAGCAGCCCCTAGCTTCCTGCCCCGCCACGGGATGCGCTTATCAAGGTAACCGATAATACACCGCGCCACCGTCGCGGGCCGAATCCGGACCTATCGGAGAAATCGGTTTATTGGCGTCGCTGGCAGACGTACCCTAAACGTGTTAACTACCCATAGTAGCGGACAATTTTGCTTAAAATGGATCATTATGGTCGTGGACAGCAGCGTAGCTTACAGAATGAAAATCAGCACATTAAATCAAAAATTGAAGAGAAATTCCTTAACTTTATGTTGCAATGACCGAAAAAAAAAATACATATTGCTTTATATTTAAGCCATATTGAAATGATTTACCCTGTCTACCTACATTGAACTATGCGGATTATATCGACAATGCAACCCGTGTCTACTGGTGGCATTCCGCAGGAAGCTATTCCTGAAATAGGACGAATTGGCTTGGGAAAGCTCGCGCAGACGGAGGGTGGGAAAGTCTACCCAACCGCCACGGATTACTTTGTGCCCCGTGGCCGGGCTCAGGATTTATTCACGCAACTGTATGGACCGGAGCCCCGCCAGTTACCAATTTGTTTTTACAATGATGCGGAGGAAGCTAGCTGTAATGTACGGCTGGAAATCAGGGATCGGAAAGGTGATTTATACGCCTATTCGGACGGACAAACGTTTTATTTCCGACCTAAAGACGGAAGTCCAGGCTATACCAAACTGGTCACGTTGCAACAGGTTCCGGATATTGCCTTACGGACCGAAGCGCATCTACAGAAGGGACTTGCGCCCGATAAGGCCAAGCACATCGTTTGGAAGCCGACCTTATCCCTGCGTTTTATGATTCGGGACTTTCCCCTGGTAGGGTATTGGCAGATCATGACGCATGGCGCTCAATCCACCATTCCCCAGGTCACTAACATGGTAGACACCTGGAAGCAATTGCTGGGAAGTTTGTGTATGGTACCCTTTGTCCTCAGCATTAAACGTGGTAAATCAAGCGATAAGGCCAAACAGTTCACCTACCTGAACTTACTGCCCGACTTTTCCCTTGATCATGCCCGGCAATTTGCCCAGAACCGGCCCAAGGAACCGGCAACTTTACCACACGCGAGTTTACTTAATCCACCTCCGATAGCACAGCCTGACCATGTATATGAACCAACTGTCGTGTCTTTACCGGCTGGAAATGTATAAAATTTTGGTCCGATACGCCCGGTTGTACCGACCGCTTCTACCGGCCGGTTGAAACAAGTTGGTCCATTTTCGCTGAATGTAGATATTCCTTAGTTTTTTTGTTGACGCATTTCTTCCCCGTTACTTATTACCATGTCAAAACCAATTATTCTTGCCGTATTCAATAACAAAGGCGGCACGGGCAAAACAACGATAACCTTTAACCTGGCGGCCGGTATAAACCGGCGCGGTCACTCAGTGCTGATGGTAGATTTGGACCCTCAGCATAACCTGACCATGGCCGTAGGCCTGCCCTCTAAATCCAAGCATGTCGGTGATTTGCTGACGGGGGATGCGCAGTGGGAAGACGTAATCGAGATGACTAAGACACATGGCCATCCCTTTGGCTTTCTGCCCGCTAGTCTGGATCTGCAGCGTTCCGACGCCATTTTAAGTAACGACGCGGAATTTTTCGCCCTACGGAATTTGATCGAGGAAGAGGTCGAAAAAGCACCGGACGCATTTTATGACTTCGTCGTGATTGATTGCCCGCCTAACCTGGGTATCCTTACCCGGAATGCCTTATGTGCTGCCCATTACTACATTGTTCCGCTGCAGGGTGAAAATTTTGCCTTCCAGGGACTGGCCCAGATTATCAAGCAGGCGACCCGCATCAAGAAAGATTTTAACCGATCGCTTGAACTGGCAGGCATTCTTAAAAATCGGTTTGGGGAACGTACGAAGTTTGGTTCTGAAATCAAGAAAGCCTTGGTTGACAGTAAATTGCCTGTCTTTACCGCAGCCATCCGGCAGAGCATTGGCCTGATGGAAAGCGCAGCCGATCATAAATCCATATTTGATTATGATCCGGGCAGTAACGGAGCTGAGGATTTTAATCAGTTAGTGGATGAGCTGCTAGCCGTTCTTACTACCGCCAAATAAGTGTCAATTATGGCTAAGAAAACAAAAGATTTTTCGCAACAGGTAGGCGGTGTTCTCAGCAGCGCGTTAACGCCAGAACCAGAGCCCGAGGTGGTGGTCAACGATGTACCAGCGCCGACGCGCCGGTTTGGTTCCAGCTCGGTCAAAACCCTCTCAACTTTGTCGGCGGCCGAAGCCGCCCGACTGGTCACGCTAGAGGCAACGATTGATAAGGGCATGAATACCTTTCTGGAAGTCGGCCGGGCGTTGATCGAAATTCAGGAAAATAAACTGTACCGGGCTACTCACCTGACCATCGAACAGTATATGCTGGAACGGTTCAGTCTCAACCGAAATCGAGGCTATCAACTTATTGAAGCGGCTAAAGTTGTTAATCAGATTGCGGAAGAAATCAAATCTGATCCGGTTGAAGCAACGGATGATTCGTCGACCCAGGGCTACCAGGCCGTTCCTACCGGGAAAGTACGTCGAACAAAGCCCGCACCCTCAACGGCGAAACAACCCGAGGACGTTGCCTACACGGAAGAGTCCCGTGATGACACAAATTCTGCCGAACCAGGAGAAGCGGAAACGGCTACGCAATCTACGGGCCCTACAAGCTACGTGTGGTCAGCACCCGAGGAGGAGGATGAAGAAACGGGTCAACAAGGAGGTGAACAACCAAACGGGAAAAACACGCCCATTCCCTTGCCTACTACCGAATCTCACGCGGCTGCGCTGGCTCAGCTGCCGGAAGATCAACGAACCAGTATTTGGAAGAAGACTGTAGCCCAGAGCCAGCAAGACGGCAAGCCGATTACGGCCAGCCGCATTAAAAAAACTGCCGAGAAAGGAGGGGTTCCACTCAACAAAAAGGCCCCTAAGGACCGGGCACCAGCAAAAAATGCCTTTGGCAAAAATCCTGATTCCAACGACGATTTTTCCGATGCTGCCCTGGAGCATACGCGTCAGGCGATGAACGATGCAACGGGGTTAGCAGAGGAAACCAAAACGGCAACGGGCAGCGATCTAGGAGAGGAATCATTAGTAGATCTGGGCGATGAGGAAACGGGTGAGACGGCTATGGATGTCGCACCAGCGGGTTCGCGCCAGGCACTCAGTGAAGCGTTGAGTGAAAAGATCTTTCAGGCCTTACCTGGTGAGATTATGATTAACCTACGGGGTTCTTTTCTAATTCGTGAAGGTCTTTCCGAAAGCTGGCAAACGCTCCGGGGTGATGATCGTGCGATTGATGAGCAGTATTCCGACACCCTGACGATCCAGGAATTCTGGGACTTAATCGGGGCGAAAAGGTAGTAAGTCGGAATGTATCAAGTATCCTGGCAGACATCTTACGGTGTCTGCTATTTTTATGTCTATTAGTGAATCAGAAAAGTGCCAGCTACAAAAATTACGCGGCCAGGGTTAAGAAAAACCTCACTAGATTCATTTTTTTATAACAGGGAAAAAGGTAACTCATAGTAAATCTATCAGCCGTTCATTATCAGGGTATTAGAGGGGTTTAGGGGGTAAATTTAGGCTACAAACAAAGAGCAAAAACCCCTTTATCATGACAACGCTATCAAAAAAAACGGCCAAAAAATCCAATGTAGGAAAACGCACTCAAAATTATGTCTCACCTACTTCGTTGACCGCCACGGAGGATAAAAAGGGCGGGAAGATGGCTTTTTTATATGATAAAATCACCCAAACAATTATTACTCAATTAGAAAAAGGAGTCATCCCCTGGAAAGCTCAGTACAAGAAGAATGGGTATGGTTTTCCGCAAAATTACTGCTCGAAACGGCCTTATACGTCCATCAATATGTTGCTGCTGGCTCTGCTTCCGTACGAGAAACCGTATTACTTAACCCTAAAGCAAATTAACCAACTGGGCGGACGAGTCAGAAAGGGCGAAAAAGGGCATATTGTTACGTTCTGGAAATTCCCCAGCGAAGACAAGAAAGCAGCCTTATTAGCCGAAGGAAAAAGCGCAGCGCCGTTATTCCGGTTTTACTACATCTGGAATATTGACCAGACAGACGGTATTGATTTCAAACTGCCAGATTTGGACGCGCTGGTTGAAACCAACCGACAACTGCAAATCAATGAATTGCAGGAGATTGTCGACCGGATGAGCCAGGACGGTATTCAGATTTCCCATACGTGCCCCGGCACTCCTTGCTATCTACCCCGCAAAGATTCCATTGTCATACCAACCATCAGCGAGTTCAGGACACCCGAAAATTATTACAAAACGATGTTCCATGAACTTGTTCACGCTACGGGTCACCCCAAGCGGTTAAACCGGGAGTCTATAGCCGCCTATGTTGCAAACCGCGAGCCGAATGCATTGGCTTACGCATTTGAAGAACTGATTGCTGAATTAGGTACGTCATTTTTATTGAATGCTTTGGGCGTTGATTTTAGTGAGCGTGACGATTTGCTGGAAAATGCAGCGGCTTATATCGACCACTACAGCAAACTGTTGTCCAGCGATCGAACGATCATCGTGAAGGCCGCTTCTAAAGCGCAGGCCGCAGCCGACTACATTCTTGACCAACGCTCGTTGCCTGATGACGAAGAATAATGGGAGTGCCCGCAGGCCGGCGGGATGGTTTTTACTTCACCTTTTCATTAATACCGAGATTGAAAAAAGCGAGTGACCGAAAAAAAAATAGTTTGCTAAATACAAATCCGGTACCCAAGAGCTTACTAGTGCATGTGAGATATTCGTCTATATTTGTGTGAAGTGAAATGACCGAAAAAAAACAACTAAAAGCTTGCGTTTAACTCATGATCAGAAACGTATTCCTGCTTATTGGGTTGGCTAGCCCACTGATGGCCAGGCAGCCAACACCCCCGGCCGCACCCTCGATTGCAACACCCACCCCCACTGTTCAGGCAACAACGCCTGATGCGGTTCAGCGTGAATTGGATGCCCAAAAGCTCAAGTTACGGATGCCCATCGGGGCCTCATCGGCCTCTTTTGACCTATCGGACTCGGCCCGACGAACCATGATCAGTTCACCGTCTGTATTACGGTTTTCGGATCAGATTCAACTCACCCGACAAGATTCGATAACCATGCGGGGACTCATGGATCTTCCCATCGCTTCACTCAGCGAAGTGGTGTCAAAGATGGATTTTTATACTCAGGTTCGTTTTGTTCGCTTTGGCCTTCTCCAGATTAACGGTCAGCCCCAGGACGCTCGTCTGTACGCCAGTAAGCTTTACATTCTGACGGACGAAATCTTTCCCCGCAAAGCGATACAGGATAGCTTAGCGGTTGAATCAGCGCTGGCCAACCAACGCTCGAAGATCCAGCAAAGCACAGACAAGACGCCAAAGGTGGCTTCTATAAAAGAACAACCCGCTCCTACCAGCAGCACCTGGTTACCTTCAATGCTTTTATTGGTCCTAGCTGGGGCTGGCGGGTACTACTGGCTAGTTGTTCGGCCCCAATCGAACAAAACAAATAAAGCCGCCCGCGCATTTTCTGAGCAGGAATCAAATTTGGAAGCGACTGACTTAATTCACAACCCCAACCCAGTCGACACCGAACCCGATGGCCGGGAAGACCTGCTCAATGATTCCTATACCCATCCCCATTCGGATGAATCATCTGCTGAGGACTTGTCAGAGACTTCCACCACGCAGGTTGAACCCAGTCATACCTAACAATGTAAAAATTTGGATAATCAACAGAAGGGGGCCACGGCCCTCTTTTTTGTTTGTGTACATAAATAACGGGGGAGAAAATGAAGAGAAACGCGAGCCTGCTTTATTGGCAAATCGGCAAAAAATAGTTATATTACTATCAGTAAATCAGCAAGTTAACTAATTTTTGTGCCTTAATAAATCTCCCTCGGCTATGAATTCAGGTTACCCCCCCGTTACGGATGCAACCCAGGCGCATCATAACTTTCTTCAATTTCTATTATACCGTCAGGCTTTCGTTGAGCAGCGTCATCCTCATTTGTGGGAAAACTTATATCGTGGCTATAAGGAAGCAAATTTACCCATGCTTAAAGCGGGTTTCGAGCAAAAGAGCCATCAGTTTGGTGGTGTTTATGACGTACTGGCTAGTCAACCAAATCTGCTGACAGAATTAAACTTTAAGACGCTGGAACTGGAAACCATACTGCCGCCTGAAATGCGGAGCTTTCATCTGGATACCTTAAAACGGGCCATCAAGCTTCAGGCTGAACACACGATCGATTGGTCAACTAAAGAATACGACTACACCATTACCCTGAAGCACCAGGAGGGCTTTTATAAGGGATGGGTGCATCAGTACTGGTCGGGTACCTGTAATGGAAATGTCTGGTTAATAATCAATCCCATGACGGCTATTTTTTACCTGGTCTCGTAACGAATGCTAGAAAACTAAAACTGCCCTATTGCGCCCTTGTGCGATCAAGGGGCAGATCATACACTTCACTTATTCAGAGCCATATGCTGGCTCAGTATAACAGGGGATAAATCAGCCGTAAGCAGTTCATCAATTCGTTGTTACCTGGAGAGACGGGGCCGCAAAGGTGTATTTTTATATAAGATCAATTCGGTAAATGAGCTTAAAACGATGAACACTGCGCAAGCCACTGATGTAACGGCAAATTTGAAATTAGCAAGTCCTGAAATCATGGAGATGCATTCACTGATTACAAACATGGGATTTATTATGATGGGGGCAACCCACATCCGATTCAGTAATCAGCAGTATCTACTATCCTGGTTAATGGGGTCAGGAGCTAAGTGTGTAGCCATAAATATGTTTTACCGACCCGGTTTGGATCTGTATACGCTTGACTTTGTCAAATCACATAGCGATCCGGCAAGAACCGTTCGGATGGACCGGGTTTATGGGGAGGAGGTAATAGAGGTAATTGAACGGGAAACCGGGTTTTACCTTCGGTTGTAGAGGAATGGTTGAAAAGGGGAGGGGTAGACCAGGGCAATCGCTGTGCGTTTGCCCTGTTTTGTTGGTCATGACAACTTCACCCCCTCATCGTTAAGTAAGTGAACCATACGGGCCGGCCACTAAAGCGAGACCCATTTATAGAGCAGGTTAGCCAGGGGATGAGTATAGGGCCGCTCACCGGTTTGAATCGAGCGCAGAAATTGCCAGATAATCCATTCGGTACTGCCGTGTACATTTTGCCAGCCCGCACCAACCCGGTAGCCAAGGCACCGGGATAGAAAATCGCTTAAGCGCTCGGCCGATCCGGCCTGCCAGTGACCCGCCTCAAGAGCCGTAACCCATACTGGTTTTAGCCCTGGATAAGCCAAAACCAGGTGCTGTACACGCTGACGTATCGGTTTTATATTTGCCTTCTCCAGTACCGCGACCGAAATAGAAATTCCCCGCAGGTATGTCCCCCGGATATCGCAACCGGTAAGATCAGCATATCGCAGGTCACAGCCCGAAAGATCAGACCCTTTTAAACTGGCATGGCGTAACTGGCACCAGGATAAATCGCTCATTTGTAGTTGACAATCCAGAAAATGGGCTTTATCCAGGGTTGATCTACGAAAGCTGACCGATTGGAAATTAGACCCCGTAACCCTAACCCCCGTTAACTGACAGTCAGCCAGCTGGCTGCCGTGCCAATCGGCCTGAGATGCCACCAGATCCGTCAGCGTCGATCCCCGCAGATCAGCCCATAAACGACCCGCCGTGACAAGTGCCTTAGGCAATGTGGCACACGTTAAATCCATACGCCTGTTGCCAACCAAGTGAACGTGGACCAATCTGAGCCCAGGCAGCTGCAGGCCTGCCAGCACCCGGCCTTGAGAAAAGGCCGTCTCCAGTAGTAAGCGACGACGCGCCTGTTCCGATACGGATCGATTACGCCGGCTAGGTAAAGAAATCAATACATCACCCCGATCATTTCGTAAGTCTATCTGACCCGATTCTTGATCGGGCCGGTCAGCATCATCGGCGGTAAACCGGCTATGATTTGTGCCTGACAATTCATACCGAATGAGTTGTGGCTGTTGTGCAAATAAGTCTAGTTGGCTAACAAGCGACATTTGAACAAGGATTGGTAGCAGTAATTACAAGATAACATCATATCAGTTGGATTGACCGAAAAAAAAACAAAAAGAACTTTATGAACTTCTCTTATCGAATTATTTATCTTTATGTCAGGAAATAACTGACGGAAAATAAAGATGTTAACTCAGTGATATAGCCTATAGCGTTGAGGGCAAAACCACCGTAAAGCGGCATAGACGCCATCTTACCGATAAGTGAAATTAAAACCACCGGAAGGGGCGGCATATAACAGGGAAGCAAGTGTTTTGTTGGTGATTAAGTTACTGACATTCAGACTAATAGCTAAAATAAATAGGGGTTATCTTTATAGTGTTAAATCAGTTAATCATCGCCTAATCAGGCACAAACCGGTAAAGCCATGTCAATGTTCGGGTTGAACAAATTCGTAGGTATTGGTCACGTTGGATCAACAAGGGTTTTTAATGACGCGCAGAGTCAGCCATTAACGGCAATATCTGTCGGGCTGGATGACAGCTACAAGACAAAAGATACGCAGGAGCTGGTTTCTAAAACCATCTGGGTAGAATGCGTAGTCAAAGGTGATCGCACGGAAACCTATAGCAAGGGTCGACTGATGCTGGTAGAAGGCAAAGTAACGGCGGAAGCCTACACGGATAAAGAAGGTAAGCCAGTCGCCAGCATTAAAATAAAGAATGCACGGGTAAAAGTTCTGGATAAAAAATCGGTTAGCCAGGAGTCAGAAGAAGAATTTGTTGATGATGAGTATTCGTCTTGAACAAAAAAAGCTGACGTAGTATGAACGGTTCGTGTCCCACACACGAACCGTTTTTTTTTGAGACATGAAATCGGAAAGCTGTAGGCAACAAGGCTAAATACCACCGCATATCACTTCACCTTCTCATCACCTGCGGTGACATTGGATTCGATAGTGTGGCCCCCCTAACCCCCTACGGGGGGATCATAACAGGGAAAAGGGCGACGGATAGCTTGTGACATAACTATCTGTTAAACAGCAATTTAAGGTGTAGGGGTGGTATCTTTAGTAAGGTCAAATAAATCATCCATCGCCGGTAGGCACAAACGCGGCGGCGTACCGCCCCAAAAACCATGTTTAAACTTGTAGAACCCCAACGCTCGCAGGTCGTAAATTTTTTGAAAGGAATGGGTCTGGTATTTGCCACATTCTTATTGTACTGGATTGCTACCCTGCTGTTTTGCCCTACTTGTTATGGGCAGGCCACACCGGCTACCACACTGGCTAAGCCGTCAGGGGTTAAGAGTTCTTACTTGAATCCGTACGCGCTGGGCATGAATACGCAGTCAATGGGTTTAAAAGCATTCTTCGATGCCGTCGAGCGCATTAATAAGCCGGATAGCTGCCTCACAAAAAAGGCAGTTGGCAAAGTTGGTCTTGGTCTGGCTGTGCAAACGAATGGTACCCTGTTCGTTAATGCCACCGCTAAAACCAAATGGGGCGGCTATGTAACACTGCTCGCTGGCCGCCGAAAGAACGAACTGTACGTAGGGGCGCAGGGCCAGTACAAAGCTAACCCCTCCCTATTAGCCGGGATCGGATTTGTCGCCCGACCCCATATTTTCATCGGTGGCCTGGCCGGAGCTTCCCTCTATCAGGAAGTGACCATTGCGGATAACCAGCCCATTCGCTACGCGCAGCTTCTGCAAGCGGGTAAACTCAAGCCCGTATTACTGTATGGTGTCCAGGTCTCAGCCGAATTACGGCATGTGTGGGTATCCGTGAATCTGTTGAGCGGGAGCGGGATCGGGATAGGAGCGACCTACTTTTTTTGAGTCAATACCCAAACCAGCTCTAAGGGCCGGTCTGGGTAAACTGGTTTCACCTCACTTCACTACTTCATCCCGCAGGGGCCATAACAGGGGAGAAGGGCACAGGGACATACGGCAACTATACTGGCCTATTTCCTAATTGAAAAGTCAAATGAGTATCTTAGTACAGGGTTAATAATCAACTAGTTATCCAAAATTTAAGCCGAATAAATCGGACCATAATTTATCGTTCTTATTGAATTGCCCAGCGTATTAGCCCTAACGTTTGACCCGATACATGAAGTCATTACGACAAACCATTAGTCAATTATGGAGACGACATCAATTGGTATTCGACCCGGCTTTTTGCCCGAAGGAACGTATTGGCCCTGCCTGGAAGGAATTACGGTTCAGCGCATCAACATGCTTACTAAGGAAGTCGGTAAGCACGTCGTGCCCTGTACCCTAGAACAGTTTGAAGAAGGGCGAAGGAAAGCCCGTCTGGGTGATTTAATGCAGGACGCTTTTCCGTTCCTGACACCGCCATATCGTGAATTTTTGATTTCAGGAATCCCCCCGCTGCAATGGGCTGAATTATTTCCTTTACCGCTTACATTTTCGCAGTCGTCAATCGAACAGATCTTGGCCGAATTACGTCCCGTCATGGATGAGCTGTTTGGCGGAACGGCTAGCAGACCGCTTGCTATAGACCGTCTGCTTGAGGAAGTCGGCCGGGATTTTGAACCACTTCTGGACGATGATCGAACGAAGCTTCAGCATTGGGTCCAACAATGGGCATTACAGCAGGGACTAATACTCGCTGAGTAAGCCACAGGGCGAAGGCCCTGAACGTTTTACTTCACTTTTTCAGGCTGTATTACTGGGCCACATCTGCCTAAGGCAGCTACGAAAAGTTTGACTTGCCAGCAGCGTTTGTACAAAATTTTGGACAAAATCATTGGCTGAAACGATCGCATGGCTTGAGTTTGTATACGCCCAAAAAGAGGCATAACAGGGAAGAAAACTACAGATAATCAATTAGTTAACTGTTAATTATATGGGTTGGCAATGCGCCCATGGTTATCTTTAGATAAGCAAAATTCTCAATTACAAACCCCTTATTACTGACGATCATGGCAAAAGCAAAGGGACTTTCCCAAACCGAAGATTGGAATCAGATCGCATTTCCCGTTCAGTTACAGGAGTTTTCAGCCCTCATGCCGGGTTACGAGTCCGTCGCTCGGGATCGGCAAAAGTTTATTGTTGGCAGGCCGCCCCAGGCCACCAAGCCAGTAATTTTTGGCTTACAGGGTAATAATTATTCCCTCTTCCCAAATCAGTTAATTCGCGATGTAGCCGGTCGGGTTCTGGGACGGCATACCCTGCAAGCCTCGTATTCGGACCAGGGTGAGTTTTCGCTGACCTTAACCTTGCCTGAAGAACGGTTTGAGGTAGTTTCCCCCAAGCGGCCGGGCGGTCAGCCCTCGACAACGCCCGATACATTGCAGAAAGCGATTATTATCACCAATTCGTATTCGGGTAAGAGCCCATTTACCATTCAGGGGAAAGTTCTCTCAACGCAACGTAGTATTGACACAACCGAAATTGCCCCGCGCATGCGCATCAGTTATTACCGACTGGTCTGTGGAAATGGATTGATGGGATGGGCGGACGAGTTTATGAGCTTAGACGAGTACGTTCAATGGCTTGCCGAGGGGCAGCCAACTCGTCATACCAATGTTCGGGAAACGAAAACAATTTTTGAACCGGCGCGTATCGAAACGACCGAACACGTCGAGGTGGGGCAAGAAACAACACTGGCTTACAGCCGAATCCGTCATACCGGATTTACCGAAGCCGATTTCGAAAAGACGCTCAGCGGAATGTTTAATGAATTCGTTTCCGCTCAGGATTCCCTGACGGCTCAGATGTATACCCGGCTGGCTGAACATACGATCAAGCGGCAGCGGGCGGAGAGCTACCTGAAAGGAGTGAAGGTGCCAAAGAAACTGGTGCAACTTGCCCTTGAACGAATGGACGTGGAGGTTGGTCGATTAGCCGCCAAGCCAAATTTGTGGCTATTGTATAATGGGCTGAATCACGCGTTATTTCATCAGCCAACATCCTTAACCATAAATCAACGCTACGACCTGGATGGAAGCCTTTTTCACCAGTTGAACCACGCAGTTCTCTAAAGAATAGTGGCTGAAAATAATTCTTACTGGGGAGGGAAGAGGGTTTATCAACCTTTTCCCTCCCCTCATAACTAACCCTTTATCCCCCGTAAAAAATGGCCAGATTGTGACTCTCCGTTTAGTGGCCTTCCTTACCTACGGCAGACCTTCTGAGAGGGCTAGTCGTTTTGATGTCATCCACGTCTGGGCTGGATGCGGGTCTAATGGGAAACGAACGGAGAATGACCACTGGAAACATAAAACGGCGCTAACGTATACCTATATACGTATAACACTCGTCTGGATCGGACAACTACCGGTTGAAACCATCACGGACAATCTTCTCAAGTTTTACACCGAAGCTTTCTACGGGTACTGACATCTGTATAGAATGAATTTGGTATATTTATCAATGAGTAATCGCAAGTTATGAATACGATACCGCCAACCTTTCCTCTTGTAACAGCCCCCGTCGGGAATTGGCCTTTGCGGTGCATCTATACGCATTTACCCGTAACGGCTGGTCAGCTCGTAGCCTTAGGCCCACTTGGTTATATTAGCCTGGCACCGCTTCGGCGGACCGCCTTGGCGCATCAGACGGACGGTCAGCATCAGGCGGCTAATGAAGTGGCGTATCTGATTGCTGTGTTCCAGGCGTATGAGCAACGGCAAGGCTGGCTGCCCCAAGCCGAGTCGGTCCTGACTCAGTTAGCGGAAAACCTGCTTGCGGCCCTGCTCCAAACTGTCCCCCCAGGACAGACCCGGTATCTTCACCAGTTGTTGCAAGCGACGGACTTGAAACCATGGCTTAACGCGCTTAACGCGTTACCTGCCAATCCCGACTAATAAGGGCTGTTATTTGGCTGATCAGCCGGAGAGGTAACGACGCTAAGCGAGGAATTTAAATGATTACGGACTTAATTACCATGGATGCGACCTATTTATTAATTCTTGAGCGCTTTGATCGCAATGATTGGTCAGAGGGGACTAAATACCTGTTATTCTCTAACCGGACAATGGCTGAGGATTTCGCCAGAAGTATTGCAACAGATTATTATGAATGTGGCCTATTACCAGATGAAGGCAACTTTGAGACACAACGATTGAAAGGCGATATTCTGAGGTATAAAGACGAATTTACAATAAGTTGGACCATGCAGCCAAAAGAGCCTGGGGGTTCCACTGGTGATAGTTACTATTTGACTGTGCAGCCTGTAAAAGCACATTCACCAGAAATGAAATTAGACTTCTGGAATCAACTATAACTAAACTTTTCACTATCGGACGTCGATTAACAGCCATCGGTAATCAATGGATTAGAACCTCTGTAATCTTTGTGGCCAAAGCTATTTGGTGGGGACTAGCGATACGATCGCTCGCTAAATCCTAGAGAGACTACTGGGAAGAGTTGCGGAGCGCTAGGGGCAAAATAACGCGTTGAAATTTTGAGAATTCTTTAATAGACAGTACCTTTCGCTTATTAATAACGGAAGATGTGCCCGTTGTTATTACAATGGCCATGTTTGTCATTTTTTTGGTTGGATTTCTGGTTGGCACGTATCTAATCGCCCTTATCGCGAAGTTTATCGGGGGAGCCTTGAAGCCTACTCTGCCTTCGCTGGAGGCCCCCGTGCGTAAAGTCGTCGTTCGTCGCCGTACGATTCAGGTTGGGTCCGGGGACGATTTACGGGATCAGAACGTACTGCCAAATTCATATAATCAACCTGCGTCCCAGGCAAAACCTCGGCCTAAGGTGGTTGAGTCAAGCCTAGCCGGATAACCGCGCCGGCAGACCGGACAAACCGCTGCCCTATTGACAACGTAATCGAATTGCCCGCAAGTCGGGTATAAAGTTTTTACACGGCCAGGCCAGGAATGGCCCGGCTTTTTTTTACCATGCAACTTTCTCTCGAAGCCCTTCTCGAACAATATCAGGCAATCCAGCAACTGTTACTAGTGAAGCTGCAAGGAAAACGGTTTTCCCATGTACAGCCTTTTTGGGCTGATTCCCAGGCCTCCTATTACAATAAACGCGGCGGGCGACGACCTTTTACCTTCAATAATGTTATTGATCTCTTGCGGGGCTTACACATGGAGGACGAACTCGCCGTGGTTTTACTACTGGCGGACTGCCGGGCGTATATCTGGAAGCAGCTCCAGGCGATGCCTCCCGGTATGATTAAAAGCTTACCAATCGATGAGCCGCTCATCACCCAGTTACTGTTGGTTCGCGTTCGGGAGGAAACCAGCTGGGAACTGGGGGATTTACAGTTTCTACTGCTGGTACTTACCCAGCTGCAGGGCCAGGTTCAATATTTGCTGGATCTGCCATCTCATTTGATCAAGCACCAAAGCAAGCCGTCTATGTAAGGCCTGAGTCCACAAAAAAGCCGCAGGATCGATCCTGCGGCTTTTTTATTGTAAATGGTTTACTTGGCAGAGGTATAACTAACTTCGACAGTTTGTAAATCACCCGACTGATTTTTAACGTAAAATAAAAGCTTGGGCTGGCCAACCGAATCACAACGAACAGCAATCCAGGGAGACAGATCATTTATTGAGAGCCACTCGCCCTGAGCAGCCAACTGTCTGCCTATTTTAACCGCTACGGGGAGGCTTGAGTCGGTGTTCTGAAAACTGACCCGGTAGGAAGTTGCCGAGAGATAAGGGCTGGGATTGATAAGTAAGCGAAATTCAACGGTATCTTTTGCTTGCACCAGCGCGGGCGTGTTGGTAGTCGACACGCTAAATGGAGTCTGGGTCTGCAAGCCAAGATCATCACTCATGCAGCTTCCCAGCAGAAGGCCAGTCGCCATGACGATAAAGTAAACAAATTTGTTTTTCATGATTTGGCCGGTTAAAACGAGTCGAAGGTGAAACGAAGTCCCAGTTGAGCCTGGGTATGCAGGCGGTTAAGATCACTCACGGCGTACCATCGTTCGGTAATCCCACCAATCAACGAGATTCGATCGGTCAAAAACACTTCGGCTTCCAAGCCGATATTACCTCCAAAGGTAAAATGACTCTGGGCACCGATGAAACCAATGGGTAGGTCGTGCCGGTCCTGATTGACAATCTCCAGGCCAGTAAAAATGCCAAGTACGGGGGAGATGTAAAAGGTCCTTCGGTAATTGTGAAGCGATATCGGCGCGTAGTCGATGCCCAGGGTATGCCGCTCACTTATCACCTGGACACCCAGTGGTTGATAGAATTTACGGTCGTATTGATAGCCAATTTTCCAATAATGTTCCGAACGCGTGTAGCGAACGAAATCAGTTCGTACCAGACTTCCCTGCTGATCAGCCCGCAGGTTAATCCCCCTTGGGAAGCGGTCCATAATCCCTCCCTGCAGGGAAAAGGCGTACTGACCTTTGCGATGGCGCTGACCGAAACTGCTGTGGCTCAGTAACTCGAAAGCCAGTAGCAGGGCGAATGGAAGAAAACGAAGTAGTCTCATGTGATTTAAAGTTTTCCTGAGTTCATGATGTCCTCGTTATTCATCAAAAAGGTGAGGGCTCTTCCTCCACCCGCTTCATTGATCTGCACCAGAATCCGTTTGTTATCGGGAATGGTAAATTTCTGGAAAGCGAGAACCTGTTCCATTTTCTGGTGTCCCGGTATGATCCGAATGCCATCATTGTGCACGTAAAAAGGAACGATCTCGGTTTCCTGGAACGTCGTTCGTTTGGCGATGGTCTTGTCTACGATAAAAAACCGCATGTAGTCAATATCGTAATTGATGTTTGACTTATTTTTCAATTGTAATTTGACGTACATGACGTTGTCTTTCACGTAAAAGCCACGAATGGTGGCCTCCATCAGATTTTCTGATACGCCCAGGTGACGAATCGTCCGCCGTTTGTGATTCACCTGATCGCAGTTATACACCACTTCCGAAGCGGAGGCCCGAATCCCCGAGAACTGAATAACGCCATCTTTGGCATTGAGGCCATTGATGAATTCTTCAGAATCTTCCCGCGATCCACCTACGCGGGCGGGGCCCTCCGAAGCCATTGTGTTCATGGTCAGGTTGAGCGCCAACAAGGCGGGTTGCTCGTTATAGTTGGCCACGAATGAATAGAATTTTCCATCGGTGGTAATGACGCTAAAATTCGTTTCGTTAAAACCCACTTTACTGGCTTTTACCTTCAACACGTTCTCCACGTCGGACGCTTTATCGGCAATAATATCGCGCGATCCCAGGTCGACTGATTTAATCGGCGTTGGGAAAATAATGGATATCGTCTTGTTATAGGGCAACTCCGTATAGTACGATTTGACAACATTATAGTCTCGGATCGGTATGGCGGGTACCCGCAGGGCGTGCGCGTTATTATTGACAATGGTCATCTCGGCGAGAGGTGTATCATCAATCTGGCTGGCCGGAACGGCCTGGTCATCGGTCTCCGGAACTGGAGAGCGCGCCGACACCGATTTTGTATCCGATCTCGAAGGGGTCGCTATAAATCGTTTTTCGCTCGAGCTTGGCGCTACTTTAGGCGCGCCAAACGAGGGTAACGTATCCGGCTTTACCAGCTTTGCGCCCGTTTGCTCGGTAGTCACTTGCCGGAAGCCTGCCGGTATCGGTTTAACGGAAGGCGTTGCCCCGGCCACAGTGGTTGGCTTTCTGACCGGCGCTGTGGCCGTCGAGGCTGAAGGGCTTGTCAATAGACCCCGGCTGGGCAGGGCAGCCGTGAACGTATGGCGAAACGGGCGTCCAGTAGCGTAGGCTACGGTAGCTGGTTGACCGGGAGCGGAGACAGGCCGGTTAGTTCCTGTTGATTGAGCTGAAGCTCCGATGGTTACCAACAGGCTGATACCGGTGAAGTAAATCAGGCCAATAGGTCGAAAAAAATAAGCGTTCATAAAAAGTTTGGCGAATAAAGGTTAAACAAGGCTGGCCTTCAGGGACCAGCGTCCGGCAGGATTTACTGTTCCTTAATAATATTTTGAAGCATCTGTAACTGCATTTGCTTTTCGGTTATCGGACTGGAGACCGGCATAATTGGTGGATTGCCTGGTGTACCGACGGAACCAGTACCCCCTTGTTCGGTGCGGTCGACAGTACGCAGCAGTACGAAGTAATTGTTCTTAAGATAGGCGCGCTGCATTTGCGCTTTCCGCGCGAGACCTTGCTTTACGCCCTGGGTAATTTGCTGACCCGCCTGAAGTCCGGCTGATGCCAGAACGGCACTCGGCGATGAATTGACGTAAAGCCCACCCCCCAGGCCACCTCCACCACCACTTTGGGCAACCTGCGCGGCCGTCTGTTTGGCCAGATCCAGATTCGTCATGTTTGGCACGTAAAGGCCTGCCATGCCATCCATATCGTACACCTGGATATTGGTTGGAAATAAACGATTCTGATATTGAATGGATCGAATCAATAAATTGATGCGTTGACCAGCGAACTGTCCCATTCCGTATAAAAGGGTATTAGCGGGTATAACGATACCCCGAATATAAAGCGGTTCAAGCAGACGGATTTTGATGCGCGATCCCATACTACTGATTTCCTGGTCGCCGTAAACCATCGCCCGAATGGTACCTACTTCTGCGTCCAATAACCGCTGCTGGGCTTTACGGGCATCTTCAGTGTACAAACCAAAAAAAGAATTGCGCCCGGTATAATCACGGCCGGTCAACGAAGTGATCGGGACAGCAAAACGCCCTTCCTCATCGGTAACTACTTTAAGCGCTTTGGTTTTGTCCTGTTCCCGGGCTTCGCGGCTCGCCTTATCCTGCTTATATTCGGTTAACAGCCGTTCCAGCTTCGCCTGTTTATCCAGAGCCATCTGCAACTTCGCTTTTTTATCGGCCTGTTCTTTAGCCTGCTGGGGCGAGGTGATGGGGGCATCGTCATCGTCGAGACGGCTATCGGATTCCGTCAGCGGAAATGAAGAGGAGCCGCGGCTACCCGATGAGCGGTGATTGACAACATCGGGAAATGCGCCCGCGCTGGACTGACTTCGCCGGGAAGGTCGATTGGGTTCGTAGACAGTTGAATCCAAGTGACTCATTGACCGGCTCGATGGGGTTTTGTAACGGCTTCCGTATACGTATTCTTTTGCGTCCGGAATCCCCTGCATGTTCGATGCCTGTGGATTTTCACCCACTGCGGCTTCCGTCTGCAAATCCAGCTTGTTAGCTTTGCTCAAGGACGTATCGGTTTTGGCCGAGGGTACCCGGGTGTTGATTACCGAAGGTGCCTGCTGGGGCGCTTCTTTGTCGGGAGAAGAGGAAACAACCCACAGAAAAGCCCCAACCAGGACTAAAAACACAGGGATACTCCACAGGAATCGTTTGTCCCCGAATAAATCTTTAAGTGATCGTTTTTGCGTTTCCATTGTTGGTTTGAAATAAAGACTAGTTCTTATTCTGTTGAGGGAGCTTGTCCGGGCCACGGCGGGTCACCGCGCCAGCGGACCGGCCAGACCGGGTCACGCCAGACCGGGCTTCCAAGTAGTCGGCTTTTTGGGTCGAATCACTGAACAATTCCCGTCGGGTAGTAGATCGACTTACATTGGTTTCCTTGGCGAATTGGCCAACGGCTGGTACCAAAGCGGAGAGCGGGGGCAGTTGATAAAACAGGTAGAGCAACCGAATGAGCCAGAAAAGTCCAATTACTCCAAAGAATAGCAGCACTTGCCGGCGACGCTGGCTAACCGAGGTTTGGCTTTCCCAGGTTCGGATTCGAAGCGTAATCCACCCAGTCACCCAACTGGTCGCCTGGTGGTAGGAGTTGTTTAGTTTTCCTACCCATGGACTTGACAGCCACCGGGGCTGAGGGGTTAAAGCGGTGTCGGGTTCTAGCGAATGCCCGTTACGGCGACGGAGCGGCTGTCTCATTGGTTACGGGTGATGGTCTGGATATCGGAATTATCCAGCGGGTGAAACCGCTCAATCATAAAGCCATGCGGATTGCGATCGGTCCGCTGAACGTCAATCAGAAACCCTTCTACATCCAGATTACGGTAGGTGACCGTCGATTCCCGAACGAGTAGTTGTTTGCCTTTAGCTCGGAAATAATAGGGGCTTTGCGTCATATTTACCTGAATTGACTCCGGGTCAATCTCAATCTTTTGGTGGACGTTGCCCTGTACCAAGTCTGAATAGTAGCCTTTTTCGGTAAAATCCTTGTGAAGCCTGACGACAGATTCATCGCCCAGGTATGACGCTTCTTCAATGGTCTTACGGATCTGCTGATTGTCAGGCTCCAGGTCAAAAAATAGCCGTAAGAAAGTACGGACGTGGTCTTTGGCCTCAGCACTCCGGTTTACATTGTGATCCTGAGCCAGCGCCAGCATGATGCTTTTGCCGTTTTCCATAACGTACACCCGGGAACGCGACTTCTCGGTGATATCGAACGCCCACCAGGCAATGCCGCTGGCCAGCAGGAGCGTACCCAAAATGACCGCAAACATGACGGTGCGGATCATCTTGAACGACGTTTCAATGTTGTGTAATGATCTGAAATGAGGAGCTTCCATAAACTTTTAGTAAGGAATAAGTGAATAATTAAATCTTATTGAGTGTGGGCAGTTTGCTGTTCCATTCGCGGATTCGCTCGAACCCACCCGAAACACTGCGACCTGCACCCCGGGCAACGCCACCGCCAACGCCACCGACGCCACCCAGTACGCCCCCGCCCGCCTTAGCTCCGCCCAGCGTCTTGCTGATGGCTTGGTCGGCTCCGCTGGATTCAACTACCCAACTGGCGGCCATCGGCACTGTCAGGTACGCCACTGTTCCAATGAGGTAAAAAATAACCATGGTAAAATCATCAAGGGTAAAGGTGCTGTCGGTAGAAGCCGCTAATTGCTGCAGGTCTTTACGCAGCATCATCACGTGAATGCTTTCCAGCATACCCGATAAAATATTGGTAATAGGTATCCACATCAGCATGTTGATCACCCGGGTACACCAGGCCGCCAGACCGGAATAAAACCATTCGAACGTGGCCAGCCCAAACGTAATTGGACCGGTGATGAGCAAAACCACGATGAAGAAGCTGACTAAAAATTTAAGGCATAAAAAGGCAAATAGGTAGAGTACTTCTCCGAGTGTCGTCATGAGCTGATCGACAACATTCTGGACCGAATAACTCATCATATCGGCTCCAAATTGGGTGGCGCTATCCGCGTCAAACATTGCCTTCAGTATCTCCATCCAGCTTTCTTCCCCGTCATGATCTGAATCGATCAGGCCAAGCGTTTTTTGTCGTTTGGCCGCTACGGCTGTCTTTTTCTGCTTGGTTAGATTATCGACCAGCGTTTTTTGGCTGTCGATAAAGGGTTGAGTCATTTCATTAAGCGCTCCGCTTACCGAGGTAACGCCGTTCACAATACCACCATAGCTCATCAAACAGATCGCCAGCGCTACCGGGCGAAACAGCGGCACAATGTCGATTTCTTCATTGCGGGCTAAATGACCCCATACCCGCGTGAACACGTAACAAAGCGCGCCTAAACCGCCAATGGCTTGGGCCAGACCAATAAACCAGCTGTATTGCGTAAGCAATTGGCTAACTAAAGTGTCGAGTTGTTGAACAACTGAATCTTGCATGGGAATTGAAAAAAAGGTGATCAGTTGGGCTTATCGCCCGCTTGGGGTACTTATTTTTTTGGTAGCGGCATGTAGGTATCCTTACCGCCCAATGCATCCGTCAATTGCTTACGCTGATCTTTTCGCATACTGCCTTGTATGTGTTGATTGACTTTTTTGTTGATGCCCTGTAGGTTACGCACCCGTTCTCGCATACGGTCGAGTATCGCCCGCTTCATCACCATCCGGTCATAGTGAGAATAAGCCACCATTTCCTTTTCTTCCATGGCATCATTGTCATACTCCTTGTTAGAAATGGCCATGAGGAGTTCCTTATATTTTTTTGCATCATCCATCACGATGGCATCGGAGACAAACGCGTGCCAACCATGCTCTACCTTATTTCCCGGCGCGTTTGGATCGATTTCCGGATAAAGCCACTTCAGTTTACTATGGGTATCCTCATCCTTGAATCCATCCATCACCACCACGTGTTCGCCCCAGAGTTTATCGTGTTCACTTTCCGACAAGTGATCGGCCACCGAATTTTTGAGTTCAGGTAAGCTTTTCCATTTAGCGTTCATCCGGGCGTAATTGACCTTGAAATCCTGATACTTGGTTTTCAATTGCTTATTGAGGGAATTCCTCGACAGGACCTTCACCCGATCGATAGCTTTCGCCAGATTTTCGTCCTTCTTCTTTTGATAGGTAGACATGATCTTCTCTGCCATTGAACCAATGGGCATCATATCGGCGAACATCTTGACGAGTTCGTCCTTGAGCTTATCAATTAAAATATCGGTAAGCTCAACCTGGTAATCCTGTAAGCCACTCATGATCTCCCCTCCTCTTACGCGCAGGATGTTATCGACCTTCGTTTGGACGTCGAGTGAGGAGCCCCAGTCAGTATGCACGTACATAGGATCGGGCAGATCGTTGATCGTGTTGCCCGTCCCCGGCGTTGGATTACTAGGATCATACACCTGAGCGCGAACCGGTGATACCCATACGCTTAGGAGAAAAAAAACAAGCCAGAAGCATCCCAGTCTGCTGGTTGGGCCGGAACCGTGTAGGTTTGAAATACGCATGATCGTAGAGAGTAAGCGATGAGAACTGATTTATTTAATTCGGCGAACCCGCGGACTACCATCGTTACCACCCGTGTCTGCGGTGCCAATCAGATCATCCAGCGTATTATCCCGCTGGGCATCCTTCATCCGATAGACGAAGACTGCCTTGACTTTGGCCTTCACCGATTGAGCCCGTTTTTCGCGGTCGAGAATACGCTTATACGCTTCATCCAACGTCCGAATTCGGTCTGCTTCGGCCATGTAAGCCGTGGAGGACGAGTGATTCGTGGCGAACTTGACTTCATTGACGATATCACTCATATCCGATAGTCCACCGATGAGGGCTTGCAACTGGGATTGCTCACTGGCCGTAAACACCTTATTGCTGGCCATTGAATTGATCTGTTTGATCGTATACTCAACCGCCTGCGCGTGTTCTTTTAAATGCAGCGTTTTATAGTAATCGCTGAAGCCGGCACTTAGCTCGGTATTCCCCTTCTGCTCGGCGAAATCGACTTTTAACTGTTGGTAGTCTATCTTCTGTTGTTTTGTGTAAGCATCTTTCATTAGCTTTTTGAGGGCCTCCACGCTACGGATCGGGGAGGCTCCGAGCAAACTCTGAAGTTGGCTCATCAGCCAGCCTTCCAGCGCATCGGTTAATCCCTGAAGAATCTGGTCTTCGTACTCACCGATCAGATTTTCGACCTCCGATTTTACCTTATCGGCATACGTGGTGACCTTTTGACCAACGAACGAACCAAAGCTGCTTGATCCACTTGTACCATCATCGCCAAGATGCTCGCCAATGGGATCAACAGGGGGAACATTTCCAGGGGCCATACTCAGCGAACCTGGTTTGCTTGGGTCATAGGAGGGGGGCCAGGTTGACGGATCGTTGGGGTTGAACAATGGGTCGGTCGAAGGATTCCATGATCCCGTTGTTGAAACGGGGTCCGTCGTTTGGCCAAACGCAGGCAGGTAACCCCAAACCGGGCCTATCAAGCCTAGCAATAGCCCCAGAAGCCCGTGCATGAGTAAGTGTTTCATAGAAGATTGGATGTTATGGCTTGTTTAGACATGATCAATGCAGTCGGCCAGCTTACCCATGCTGTTCCCGATAGGAGCGGATACCTAAATCGTAATTGCCCCCGTTCTCCGCTACAAGCTTTTTGACGGCCTCTTTTTCACTCTGTTCGGTGGTGAACGCCAGGTATTCCTCGACGGACACTTCCAGTCCATAAACCAGGCTGATTTGACCCGCGAAGCTCACAAAGAACTCTTTGTAATTCCGGGTTGCATTCAGATCGCGATTAACCGAGAGGGCCAGGTTCTTTTCCTGATCGGTCAGCGCCAGGAACTTCTTTACTTCCTCAAACCGGTTTTTGTACTTCTTCTGATCCATCAAAATACGGGTGTCCGCATTGTTGATAATCGAGTCCTTGACGATCTTATTCCCCAGGATATCGTCGATGTCCTGGGTCACAATCCAGGCTTCCCCAAAATGCTTACGAACCGTCTTATACAAGTACTTAATGTATTCAGCCATCTTCTCTTTCATAATGGCTTTCCACGCTTCCTCAATAAGGATAATTTTACGAATGCCTTTGAGCGTACGCATTTTCGTAATAAATGTATCCATGATGATGATGGTGACCACTGGAAACAGAATGGCGTTGTCTTTGATATTATCGAGCTCGAAGACAATGAAGCGTTCATTGGTCAGATCAAGATTATCCTCTGAGTTTAGCAGGTAATCATATTCCCCACCCCGGTAGAAGGGCTCCATAACGACAATGAAGGCGTCGTAATCAAACATTTTGGCGGTTATACCCCGGCTATCAAGCGCCTTTTTGAAGTCATCTTTGAGGAACTCAAAAAAGGAATTGAACGAGGGAAAGATCTCCGGGTTAAGGTCCAGATGGGAAAAGTACCCATTGACGGCTAGTGACAGAGCGGTCTCCTCCAGCCGGCTCAGGTTTTCCTCCTCTTTTTTCCAAAGTGAAAGCAGCAAGGCCTTGATCGATTCCAATTTTTCAATGTCCGGTCTGGCACGACCCTCTATGAAAAAGGGATTGAACGTAATAGGTGCTTCCGGTTTATACGTTAGATACTTTCCGCCTAACATCGAGCATAGGCCTTCGTACGAATCGCCAACGTCGACGATTACCATATGGGCTCCCTGAATAAAATAGGACCGCAGGAAATGGTTGGTCAAAAAGCTTTTGCCCGAACCGGAAGGACCCAGGATGAATTTATTCCGGTTTGTGATCCAGCCTCGCTTCATGGGCGCGTCCGAAAAATCAACATACAGCGGTTTACCCGATAGCCGATCGGTTACCCGGATGCCCACGCTCGAATACGAGTTTGGCGAAACGGACTCTTCGTTTAACAAGCAAAGCGCCTGGGGCGTAAATGCCCAGAACTTATCTTCATCTGGCAGGTCGGCAGCATTGCCCGGAATCCCGGCCCAGAACATGGATAAACTGTCATTAGTCGAATTTTCCCGGGGCCGTACCCCCATCTTGGCAATTGCCGCGTTGGTTTTGTTGCGTAGTTGTGGCAGATCCGCCTTATCATTTGTCCACACCAGCAGGTTGTAGTGTGCCCTTACGGGCGGGTAACCTGTGTCGGCCGCGTAATGCAGGTAATCGTTTATTTTGGCTGCATTACTGGCATTAGCTTTTGTGAAGGACGCCAAGGCGGTCATTTGGGTAGCCCGCGCTTCCAGTTGCGGAAAGATTTCGTTACGATCTTCTTTAAAAATATATTGGTTATATACGTGGTTGACCCCCAGCATTAAACTGACGGGAGCAGCAAAGCCCACCGATACCGTTGAATTCTCCGTGGACAGCGCACTCACCTCATTGTGGGTATACACGGTATCCGGTAAGTCTTCAATATCTGAAAGAGAGAAGTATTTAACAATCTTATCACCAATCATCAGATCCTCTCCCCGTCGTATATCACACAGCGGTACCACATCCGCTTCAGCCTCCAGACTCATGTAGCGTTCGAGAATACCCGGCTTATCGCCCTTCTGATAGATTTCCTCACCCGCCAGCCGACGCATGCTTACGTTGCGCGTTGAATTGATGATCGAGACGAACTGTTCGATGGCTGAATAGAACTCTGACAGCTTGATCGGGTCTGAAATCTCCTTTGACAGAAACCGGCCGGACACCAGGCTGGTCTGCATAGTCGAGACGGCCCGCTTGGAGGTTTTAGTTAGGTATAAATAGCAGCGGTGGTTCAGGTAGGGTCTCTCGTGAAAATGCCGGGCCGATGCTTTATCCAGAAATGTATTTCGAAACCCTCCTTCCTCTACCCGCGTCGGGTCATAGGTGTCAACCGTGAAAAAGTCCTGTTTATGAAAAATAGAGTGTTCTGGTAAAACGGAGAGCGCCTTACCCCACATTTCATTTAATTCACGGAAGTCACCCGTTTCAACCCTAAATTCACCTTCCGTGACGTGCGCGGAAAGCGTGTAGATCTCAGGTAAGATCATTTCATAACAGACGGTAATATCGCCCATCTTAGAAATGATGCAGTCATTCTCAATTGACCGCAGAGGCCAATACTTCATTAAGTCTTCTGTGCGTTGGGCCATGATTTAGTTGCGTTTTAGTTTAAATCGATCCCAGGTTGACGTTTTCACCTCTCGCTTGATCAGCATATCCCGGTAAGGCCGGGTGCTGCGCACCTGAATGACGGTTGGATACCGATTCCGCGCATTGAATTTGGCTAGTCCACGTTCGCCATGCTTTTTACTGTAGGAGGCCAGTGTATTGTAGCCTAGAAAAACCATGACGAACATGACGCCATAGGCATACACGGCGGGTACGCCGATGAGCATAGCGATGGTAGCCACCACCATGCCGCCAACCGTGCCACCCGCCAGGTAGATCAAATAATTCATACCCCGAATTCCGAGTACCTCGGGCGGGCGATCAACACCTTTATTGATTTGATACATTGTGCGTCTTAGCGGAAAAGCAGGTCAAAGAAGTAAGGGAAGTACAGGCAGAACAGACAGGCAAATATCCAGGCGAATATGGATCGGTACATGTCCGGATCAGCCATCTGAAATTTGTTATAAACCTTCACCGAGCCGATCATCGCGCAAATCATCGCCACTGTTCTGCCCAGAAGCTTCATGGCCTTGTAGGCACTTGATATCTGATACGTAGCTTTGGCTACGGCTGTCGGAGGAGCGCCCCCCGCCCAGACATCTGAACAAGTCAGTAAGAGCAGGGACAAAAGAACCAGCGGGAAAAACCAAGGCCTAGTCAACATGAGGATACCATTAAGAAGTGAAAGAATGCTTGTCGGGGTCAGCTGTAAACGACGAACCCCACCGTCAGGCAGGGTTCGGCGATTGTGACCTAGGTAATCGGTGAGCCATATCAACCTGGAGAAAAAACCGCACCCAATATAACGACGACCAGTCCGGCAAAAATCAAGGCACCGAACCAGGAAGCCGCGGCTTTTCGGGTATCAGGATCACCATTGGACCATTTCCCGTATACCGACGCAGCGCCGACCAGACCGATGATCGCCATGACGGTGAACATCAACTTTTGTACCGTTGGCCACATAGCCCGAATGCCTGTGTTGGCTTGTTCCAAACCAGCCGCAGCCGTGGCTGCTCCAGCATTGGCCATGGCATACGCGCCAATGCTCAGGAGCGCGCAGGTGATTACCAGAGTTCGGGTATTCCACCCCCTTACAGTTAGTTTTTTCATAAGACTATGAAAGGTTTGATTCATTAGAAATAGACCCCCGTCTATCTTGATTCAAAAGTATTGATTCAAAACTACCCTAAAACAAAAGCCTTTAATTATTTTTTTTTCGGTCACACTTTTAGAAAAAAATGCGTGTACTCTTAATCAGCTTCTACTGGAGCCGGTTCGCTAGCGGGCTCAATTAGTCCAAACTTTCGCCCGATAGCAGCAACATCATCATCATATTCTCCTAAGTGTTCAGGCAAGTGCCGGAATACAGCCGTCAACCGTAGAGCAGCATTTGCGTCGTTATTTAGATTGAAATGATCAATTGCTCGTATGACCTGACGAACTCGATGCTTGACCTCCCGAGAAGGTGCTCTTCGTTTGATAGCTTCGACCACATTAAAGCCTAATTCCCCTGTTTTATTTAGGTTAGCGAAATAAGGCAATGCTTCATGCCGTATCTCAGGTGCTGGTTCCAAGACATCCGATGCATCGAATGTTTGGATTGTGCCATCCGGTACCAGAATGGATAATTCGTCCATCGTCATAATAAACTCAGTGGCCGGAGCACTCTGTGATTCCTCATCTGAAGGATTCGTTGTCAGCTGCGTGTTTAATCCGCCACCAAATGAGTGCTCATTATCATTATCGTCATCATCCTCGCCAAAATCATAGTCACCAGCATCATTAGCTGTTTGGTCTTCTACTGTGGACTGAGCCAAGTTGGAAGGTGTGTCTTGATTGACTTGCATTGAACGATGAACCTCATAAAGGGCGATCATTTGCTGCTCAATACGCCGGGTACTTTCTTTTAACACAGCAAACATCGCCTCTATCTGCTCCGGGCTTTGAGGCTTATCAAAGCTATCCGAAGGAAGTTGAGAAGCAATGCTGCCGAAACCAGAGAAAGTCAGCTGACCCATTGGCGGCGTGAGCTGGCCATTGGCAACCGCTTGCAAAAGCGATTCGTTAGTATGTTCCTCAAATGATTCGTCCTCTAATGCTTTATTTAGGTACGCATCCTGGTCTGTTTGATTTGACCCGGCGGGAGACGACCCAGGAGAATCAATGATCTGATTTGTGGATGCGGAAGAATCAGCAGTGGACGGCGATGATGACGGTATCTTACTACCTATGCTGACAACTTCACCCAATATGGAATCTGGTTTCGATTGGGTAAGGCCCGGATGAGGTTTTTTCGAATCAGCTACGTTAGTGAGCATCTCGGATGAAGAAGTAGCTCTACGACCAACGGATAGATTAATATCGATCCGATCTTTTCCTTTAAAAATTAATTGTAGTAGCCAGACCATTCCAGTAACGGCAATAACAATGGCTAGAAATCCAAGTAAATTCATTAGCAAAAGGTTTTAATTGTGGATAATTACTATTAGGTCAAATGCTGATAAGCACTTACTTAACGACCGAGGATTCGTAGAACCTGCGTCTTATTGGCTACAGCCATTGAGGCACTATACAATACTCTTCATGGGTAATGGTTTGAACACTAAAATAAAAAATTTAGGGATTTACACTACGTTTAAATAGAGTCAATTTTTTTCGATGTTGGATAAGTTGCTGCTCTTGTTGTTCAATACTGAGTTGCTCAATATCGGATGCGTATTTTATGAAGAACTCTTTCAAAAGATGGTTAACTAAATTATCTGCAAAATATTTTGGCTGATCGACCCTTGCACTGCAGTCAACAATAATTTGAATTAGTTCAGCCATTTCTTCCGAAAGGCGCACTTTAGATTCTCCTTTTGCGAAAAATCCTGTTGAAAATCTATTTGGTAAAGAATTGATAAGTTTGACAACAGCTAATGTAGACTTGGTAGACACTTCAGTTTTAGCTCTTGATCGTTTAGTTACAACCTGATGCTGCTCATTAGATTCTTTCGAAAAGGCATCCATTGATGTAGAATCTTTGTCAGCAAGGTTCTCTACTCGATTTGGTTCCCTAGGGGGATTGTCCAAAATTTTGGACAAACCGTTATCCTGACTGGCATCTCTTTCACTGCCTTCATTTAAATCTAAGACTATATTTTTGGAGTCATTAGGTGCTATTGAAGCATCTTTGAACTGTGAAATGACAGATGATTCAAGCGGTTCAGTGTTCGATTCACCTTCAAGATGGGAATTCAATTTGCCCCTATGGTCGTCCGCAGTTGAAGGTTTGTTGTCTTCAGCGGTCGGGTTCATGATTTGTTCATCAGCGCGTTTCTGACGGACTTGCGATAAATAGGTAGCTATACTACCCTTGGGCTCTAACTCCGGTAGAGGAGGTAATTTAACTTTTGCCATATCAACTAATTAATTAGAACAGTTGTATTTGCCTTATTTAAGAGCAGCGTACCAGCTTCATCAACGAATTCACTAATCGATTCAGGCTGCGGGGTTATGGTATTTAGAAGCTGACTTACTTTAACCGTCTCGATTAACATGTACTGAAAAATATGCGGGTTGAACTTGGATCTAAAGTATTCTTCATAAGCCTGGCGCTCGGCGATTTTATGGTTCTTCTTAATTTTGGTCCATACAACACTTATAGTCACTTTCTGATTTAGCGATCGAATCATAGACATTGTTTCCAATGCTGCCGTAATAGATTTATACTCTAGCTCTACAGGGACTATTATTAAATCCAAAGAATCGATTAAATAATCAATACCTTCAACATTAAACGTACCCGGAATGTCAATTAAAATGAATTCTAAATGTTCGCTTGTTTTCATTCCTTTTAATGCAACTGTTCCTTCCTTAACAGTAGCATCAATAACAGGATAGTAGTTAATTGGAGAATCAGCCGGTGTTAAGGATTCATCTTGTTTCTTGCCCTGTTTTTCTTTTAAATCCAGTAGATCCTTTGCTCGGGTTCTTGTAAAAGAGTGTTGAGGAAAATCTGCATCAATTACAGCAACTCCAGCACCAATTGAATGTAAAAAAGTAGCTGTTAATATTGATAAAGTGGTTTTGCCTGTACCCCCCTTCTGTGACATGAAACTGATTACTTTAGTCATGGCTTATTTTGTTTATTGATTAAATTGATTTGAGAATTTTTTGAAAAATTAAGTCTTTAGACTCAACCAACATCATGTAATTAAAATTTTAATCACGTCAAACGAACCGTTGAATTGACGTCCTAGCCCTTCTAATTCTCCTGCATCTCTAAGTCTTCTAGGTACCTTATCTTGCCTAGTTACCCTAGCTCTACTAGTTCACCTAAGTCCCCTAGCTGTCCTAAGTAACCTAGCTATCCTACATCTCCTAGATTTCCTAGCTACCCTAGACTTCCTAGCTCTGCTACCTACCCTAACTTTACTACCTACCCTAGCTTTCCTACATCTCCTGGCCCTCCTGGACTTCCTAGCTCTCCTAGCTAACCTAGCTCTCCTAGCCCTCCTAGCTTTCTTAACTACCCTAGACATCCTAGACTTCCTAGCTACCCTAACCCTCCTAGTTTTCCTATGAATCCTAGCTCTCCTAGACTTCCTAGTTCTCCTACCAGATGATCAGAATGGGCGATTACAGTCTCTTTTATCCAAAAGTAGGGCTTGTCAATACACTCTTATCTGTAGGTATAAATTATTTTTTTTTCGGTCGCACTTTTCTTAATGCACCTATTTTTTAGTTTTACAAGACAAGCTACCTTTGAAATGATGATCGGATAATAGCCCATTGTAACTCATTTAAAATAAAAAAATGAATCATTGGCTAATAACCAGTTAAGTCAATCCCTACAAAATCTTTGAAAATGCCGGTTTTTGAGCTTGTTCGCCCATCGGGGGCTTTTCTCGCCCGAAAACCGGTTCGCCACTGCGAAAGCAAGATGTGTTTTTCACGGTGTAAAACTCTTCCTACGGTCGAGTTTACCCCGCTCAAACGAATCTTGCTCTGCGAGGCTAAAAAGGCGGCATTTCGGGCTCGTTAACACATTCGCCCGATGCCGAGTCACCAACCACCTTCTAAGCAGGTGGCGGCTATAAGCAGATTATTAACCGCAATAATGCTATGAAAACAAAGCGCGTCACAACGTCGAAAGCGGACAAAACGATGGGGACAAAGGCATCAAGAGGAGGCCGCCCGATTAAGGATGCCAAACTGGTCTGCAGTGAAAAGCTAACGCTCTACTTGACTCCGCCAGAAATGATCATGCTTACCGGTAATCATGATAACGCCAGGCGGGGTGTAAAGCTTTCCTTAAATGAATTCGCCAAACAACAACTTTTTCCGCGCCGAAAAGTAGCCGTGACGTCTACTTCCAGCCTAAATCAGTATCAGTTAAAAAAGCTTAATGAACTTGTCAGTGAACTGCGTCATATCGGGGTAAACTATAATCAATCTGTCAAGCGGCTTAATCAATATCATTTTCCCGAACAGCTGCATGGTGAATTTGAAAAGAATGCCCGTTTAGCCGGCGAGATTCTAACATTAATTCAACAGGCCAAACAGCTCTTTGAATCGCTAGAAAAATCAACACCTCTTTAACTATATACAGGCTATGATTGCCAGAATTAACACGGGGGCTAAACCAGCGGGTGCTGTTTATTATAATGAATATAAAGTCTCCCATGGCGAAGCGCGTTACCTTGGTGGATTCAACGCTATACAATACGAGCGAAATGAGTTAAGCGTAGAAAATAAAATTGATGTCCTAGATTTATACGCTGCGGGCAACCCGCGCATTGGCAAGCCAACGTTTCACGTTTCCTTAGCCTTTCATCCCGACGAACAATTATCCGACGAAAGGATCAGTGAAATTGGCCAGCAATACATGGAACGGTTGGGGTATAGTCATCAACCCTATTTGATGTATCGTCATGAAGACACTCATCATCCGCACATACACATTGTCTCTGTATCAGTCGATGGCGAGGGAAATCGAATTTCTGATTCTCATCAGCAGCGACGTAGTAATGCCATTCGCCAGGCGCTGGAAAAAGAATACGGCCTGGTTGAAGCTGAGAAGCAAGGCAAGCAAGTACTGATGAATGGGTTATTACCCGAGCAGGTTTTAAGCTATAAAGAACCCGAAGCTAAAAAAGCAATCGGTAACGTGGTTCGTACGGCCCTGACAGATTATAATTTTTCCAATGTGATGACCTTTTCCGAGTTTCTCCACCAGCACCGGGTACAGATGAATCAGTTGAGTGGCGTGGCAGCTGACGGAAAGCCCTACCAGGGCATTACGTTTCAATTGCACAATGGGCCGAACGATCAACGAGGGGAAGCAATCGGCCCGGCTATCAAAGCCAGTCGTTTTGCGTTTGCACCGACCTACGAACGACTGGAGCGCAAGTTCAAACAGAACGCTACCCGCATCCGCAGTGGTAAAGAAGCTACGCGGCAACGGATTCACAACAGTCTGGGGTCGTACAGCCAATTGAGTGAAGCGGATTTTAAAACTCAGTTACGAAGCGCCGGAATTCAGGTGATCGATACGGGACAGCAGTACGTGTACGTCGATCATAAAAGTCGCAATGTATACGATGAAAATGAACTTGGACCAGCCTATACCCGCTTGGTTCAACGAGCCGCATTCACTGACCGGAGTGTTAGGCTTGACACGCTTCAAAACCGAGTTCGGGCATCCTCCTCAAGCACCACCGATCTACCACCACGAACTAAGCGCTCAGCCGAGTCCGTCGAGCCGACAAAAGGACAAAGCCAAAAGACGGAGCCAACTTCCCAGGAGCTCGCTCTGCGTCGACGAGTTAGTCACTTTTACCAGCAGATACGGCAGCAAGGTGTTGATGGCAAAAAGCCATACTTTTTTGAGAGCCAACTCATCCGTCAGTTTCCCCATGAGCCACTGACCAAGTTGTTAATAGGGGAGGGGGTAAATCTCCAATCCGCCCGGCAGGCAGTCACTCAATTTGAAGCCTACAAACAAAGTCAATTACCCGAGATCCGGTCAAAAGAAGAGGCCTATTTTAGCCAGACCGCCAATCAATTCGTTTCCCTGGCCAGCGAGTTTCCACTATCGGCAACCAGTAAACGGGCGTTTCTGACGGCCGCTGATTTCGTATTTACGGTTGATCAGGGAACGCTGACGCACCGGGAAGACGCACAGCTACGTTATGTTATACCCTTGTCTATTCAAAAACAGCTACAACAGGATCAGGGGCCGTCACTGGCCTTTCGAAGTCGTCTAACTAAACCGGAACGATTGCTGTATGGGGCGTTAGCCAGTGGACAACTGCCCCCCGACCCAATCAGCTTTTACCAGGTATCGGCTGCTCACCTCAAAGCGGTCACGGGCCCGCGATTTGACCATGTCGCCGTAGGGCTAAATAAATCCTATGCCAATCAGGTAAGTACTTACCTGAACGACCAAAAACCCCTACTTCCTCAACTTCAGGCCAGAGGTTTTGTCATCGACGCGTTAGCCAGTGGTGCCTATCGAATGGGACACTATTTAACCCGCTCAGACGGATTTACTCCCGTGCCAGATGCATTGGCTCGTCGATTACAGAAAGAGTCCATACCCACGCTAGCGGATCAAACCCAAACATTGCAATCGTCGGCGGGGCGCAGTCTGGTTTCCATGAGCCAGGCAATAGACCTCAACAATACGGCATTGATGCAGGGAGAGCTTGGCCGGTGGCATCGTCAGACCAATCATTCACCGGGTTCGGGTTCGCTGATGGAGCAAGCCATGAGAGTACAAATTCAGCTACTGGCTCAACTGGAATCAACTGCAGGGAATAATGCAACACCGGAAGCAAACAAAGAGATCAGCTTACCAAACAAACCAGTAATCCCTCAACCAGTATCCACCGTAAGCCAGGACCTGGTAAGACTTTTACAACAAGCTGATTTAACGGCTCAGCAACGCTACCAGATTACCAAACAGCTAGGCTTGGTCTGGCAACGAACTGAATCCGGGCAAGTGCGGCTAAAAGAAGGTGAACACTCAACCCATCCCGGCCGCTTCTATACATTAACCCCTTCCGAACAAACTTACTTTAGCCGTCCCGTTTCTAATGAACTTATAAGCCCCCGTCTCAACGCGGCCGATCGAGCCTTATTGCGGGCCATCAGTCAGGGCAACGATTTCACCAGTCTAACTCGTCAGCAGGTGGCCAGTCTAACGCTGCCAGCCGTAGAAACTATCCTACCCAAGCAGATGCTGCCAACCTTTCAACGCTGGTACAATGAACAACGGGGAAGCCAAGTTTTAAGCGACACCACTCAACAATTCGGCGATCCCGCTACAACTCGGCCTGGTGACGCCCGACGGCATCTATCAGCCTTGTATCAACGGGGATTTTTAATCAAACAGGAAGTTGATTCTACCAACAAACCGGTATTCCGAATGGGGCACTATAAAACGGACTCCGCCAGCTACGTAGCGGTGCCGCCGGAAATTGCGCAAACCTTTAGCCGCCAGTTTCCTTCTCAACCGGGAAAGAATACCTATGTACTCGAAGGGGCCTGGCCAGCGCCCGATTCGGTTGCCGCCCAACGGATGCGGTCATTAGCCCGGGCCGTCGATAGCGACGTTGAACCCGGCAAAATCAATTTATTAATTGACCGAATCCACGACCGGTTTCCTCATTTATCGCGAATTCGAGAGCCCCAACTTTTATTGGATCAACTCGTGAGTCAACCACGAGCGAATCGTCAGCCGACCAAGGGCCAAACGTCAGGGTCGCAACCACTACTCGCCAGTCCACAGAATTTCGCTTTGTCAACTAGTACATCTATGCTGAAGCAATCTTCATCCAGTGACAGTTTACAATCTCTGCTGGACCGATTTGAAAACCAGGCTCCCCAGAAAGGACTCTTGGATATATTGGGTGAGTCGGCTAGTGCCATTCGGCCCAAGAAAAGACGAGTTGGCGAGGATATGCCCGTGAGACGCCGAGGCCGTAAGCGTTGATTTTATTTTTAATAATTGTGACCGAAAAAAAAATAATGTAATAGCATCAAATGATATGTGATTGACAAGAGTCAATTTTGAAACAGTCTATAGTTGAGGTGCAGGATTCACCGGAATTATAAACTGTTTCAACCAACTACTTTATGTCAAGATTTCATCAGGATGGCCGGGCGTATCAAGAAGCACTTCTTTCGATTCGGTGTATGGCTTACCTCGTTATAGGCCTGCACATTTACTGGAGCGCCCATAAACTACTTAGTCAAGCGGGCTATTCACTAATCCATATAGACCACGTTATACTCAGCTTAACTAATAAAGTGCCTTTAATGAGCGGGTTGCTGGTGCCTAAGCTGTGGGGATTGATACTGTTTTTAATTGAGGCACTGGGTAGTAAGCAACAACGAACAATCAAGCGTCACAACCACCGTCCGACAACACTCTTTATCTATTTAATCAGTCTGCTGGGATTGGTCTTGTTTCTAGGCAATGGGTATCTGGTTGATCCAATTGGTAAGCCCAACATACAGACCATCTTCCTTTACGTCAGCACTACCGCTTTGGGTTTATCAGGGCTAGTGTTCATTTCACTGCCAGCGTTAACGTCTTATTTAGGGCATACAAGACCGGGCGACTCCTTTGGTGATGAATCGGATAATCTCCCCCCTGACTGGCCAGAATGGCCTGGTTCGCGAGGGCCTCGAAACCCTGTCAAACCAATAAAACCAGCCCCTTCACTGACGGTCGTACCGACCTGCTTAAACTAAATCTACATACCAATTCACCAATGTACCTGGTGTTAGGCCGTAGTGAATCACTTTATCTTCTCCAGTTTAAATCCAACGTATCATGATGAATACAGCAACACAAGCCGACGAGCTGATTGATTCTTTTAACCAGGAAACCCAACGAATTGCCAATGAGTGTTCGGTCAATATTCCGACCCATTGGCGCTATAAGAATCAGGTCAGAAAAGGATGGATTAACATGACACATCTGTTTCGTGGTACGATGATTTTGGGAGCACCCGGAACAGGTAAAACCGAAACCTTTGTCCAAAATTTTGTACATCAGCTTTTGGATAAGGAATTCACGATGGCCATTTACGATTATAAATCGCCTGAGTTAAGCAGGCTGGCTTATACGCATTACGTAGACAATCTGGAAAAAACAACGAACCAATCGGGAGTAAGCCCTTCATTTCATGCCATCAATTTTACTGACCCCCGTTATTCATCGCGTTGTAATCCATTTTTGGCCGATCGGTTCACCGATAGTTTCGAGGCCTTCCTAGCCGCTAAAAACCTACTGTATAATGTAAATAGATCCTGGATTCTGAAGGCGGAGGGAGATTTTTTCATTGAGGTTGCGATCAATTATTTAACTGCATGTATCTGGTACATGAAACTCTACAACGATCGGCAGGTAGCGAATTATGAAGATAGGTTGCCGACTGAAGAACGAGCTGAGGCCAATAAATCAAATCGCTTTAACTACTGCACCTTACCTCACATCATTGAATTTGCAACAAGGCCTTACGAAGAAATCATTCCGTTACTCAATGCCGAGCCCGAGTTAGCCCATTTGATGGAGGGGATCACCAGCATTTATGAAAATGATACGCGTGAACACATGGAGGGGCTGTTGACGGTGATGCAACTAAGCCTGTCCACCCTAAAAAATCCGGTGCTCTACTGGATCATGACAGGGAGTGAAGCATTGGTAGATATCAATTATCCGACTAATCCTAAAATACTGTGTCTGGGGAACGATCCAGCATCAGGCCACTTGTTTTCTGTTCCATTAGCTTTGATTTCGCACCTGATGGCCAGGCAGGTCAACCGTACCCATCAGCGACCCAGCGCGTTGATCTTCGACGAATTTCCTACCCTTTATATAAGCGAATTTGATACCCTTTTAGCCACGGCCCGGTCCAATAAAATTGCCCTCTGCTTATCGGTTCAGGATCTAACCCAACTTGAAAACCAATATGGCAAAGCTAAAGCTCAGTCTCTCTTTACCATGAGTGGAACGATACTAGCCGGAAAAGTGGTGGGCACGTCAGCTCAACGAATAGCTGATCGGTTGACTAAGGGCCTGGAATCTGTAAAACCACCCAGAAGGTGGTCCTTTTTTTCAAAACCGAACGCAACGCAATCACCCCGTATATCACCCGCCACTTTGGAAGCTTTACCCTATGGATGCTTTGCCGGGGAAGTAGCTACGCAGGTTGATGCACCTCCCACGCAACCCGTTTTCTTCGCTCAGGTGACTGCCAATAAGGCAAAGCCTGATGAGCACCTCGCTGAACTACCAATAAATGCTGAACTGGCTACGCTGACTGATAAGCAGCTCGGCCAGCGATTGAATGACCATATGGCGACAATTCAACAGGAAGTCACTGACTTACTTCAGCAGGAACGTCAGCGCCACAAGTTGCGCTAACCCTTGAGCAAAGCCATCTGGCTAGTCAACAGCGTGTTATTCTTAATTCTAATTCAAAACAGGTCTTATTGTCATGGCTAATTCACAAGAACAGGACAAAGAGTATAGAGGTATCCTGAACACAATTATGTTCATGGGATATGCAGTCCTCTTATTTCATTTTTATGTTTTCTGTAACAACGTTTTTCAGCAGTTAGGTATACCCCTTGGCTTACTGGATCGGTTCATTCGCTCCTTGAACAGTTCGACGCACGTATTTGAGCAAGTTTGGTATTCCAAGCTGGCAGCTCTGTTCTTATTACTCGTCTATGTACTGGGAAATAAGTCCAAAAAGAATATTACGGCTACCTGGAACGATGCATTCCTGTACGGACTGATTGGTATTCTCCTCTACTTTGGGAGCGCACTTCTGTTGACTCTTCGGAATCTAAGCTACAATCTGATTAACCTGTTATACGTCCTATCAACCGTGTCGGGTTATTTAATTCTGATCAAAGCTGCGGGTATTGCCGACAGTATCATCAATTTAAAAATGGGCGATGACCCGTTCAATGAAGAGAACGAGAGCTTTATGCAAGAGACCGTGTTGGTCGATAATGAATATTCCGTGAACATCCCCACCTTGTTTACCTACAAAAAAAAGCTTTACAAGGGATGGATTAATGTGGTCAACGTATTTCGGGCTGCGATGGTACTGGGAACGCCCGGTTCCGGGAAATCCTTTGCTGTAGTCAATAATTACATTCGACAGCAGATACAAAAAGGATTTACGATGTTTATCTACGACTTCAAATTCCCCGACTTGTCGCGCATCGCTTATTTTTACTTACTCAAATACCAGGATGTATATAAGAAGATGTACGGTAAAGTACCCCGGTTCTACACCATCAATTTTGACGACCCCCGGCGCTCTCATCGGTGTAATCCACTCTTACCCCGTCTTATGACAGACATCATTGATGCCCAGGAGGCTAGTGCTACTATCCTGCTGAATCTGAATAAAAGCTGGTTGCAGAAGCAGGGCGACTTTTTTGTCGAGTCACCGATAACATTTCTGATGTCCTGCATCTGGTACATGAAACGATTCAATGACCGTCAGGTAGATGCTTTTTTAGAAACCCTTCCTGAATCGGAGCGGGAAAAGCCAGGGGTCGCGGATCATATCAATTACTGTACGTTTCCGCACATTATTGAATTCGCTAATCACGATTATGAAGAGATATTCCCATTAATGGCGGCTGAAACTGAACTCGAAAATTTAATTCAGCCGTTCTTCAGCGCCCTGAAAAACGGAGCAAAAGAGCAGTTGGAAGGTCAAATTGCATCGGCACGAATCCCCTTATCGCGCATGGCATCCCCTAGCCTTTATTGGGTGATGACCGGCAATGATTTCTCCCTAGACATTAATAATCCAGATGACCCCAAAATTCTTTGTGTCGGTAATAATCCTGACCGCCAGTCAGTCTACGGAGCCGCCCTGGGGCTCTACAATGCCCGCCTTATCAAGCTTGTAAACCGCAAAGGCCGTCTGAAAAGCTCCATCATCGTTGATGAGCTACCCACCATTTATATGCGAGGGTTAGATAACCTGATTGCCACGGCTCGTTCTAATAAAGTGTCTACCTTATTAGGGTTGCAGGATTTGACTCAGCTCATACGGGATTACGGAGATAAAGAAGCAAAAGCAATTTTTAACACGATTGGCAACATATTCAGTGGACAGGTTGTCGGAGAAACGGCCAAAAATCTATCGAGCCGTTTTGGAAAAAACGTACAGCAGCGTCAAAGTTTTAACGTAACCGAGAAAGAAACGACGACTAATTTTTCGACGGCAATGGATTCGGTCATTCCCGAAAGTAAGATCAGCAACCTGTCTCAAGGGTGGTTTGTCGGATCGATAGCGGACAACTTTGACGCAACCATCAAGCAAAAAATATTTCATGCGCAGATCGTCGTCGATAAAGAAATGATCGATGAGCTAAGTAAACTCCCTGAAATACCGGCCCTTAAAGCCTATGAAAACCTGAGTGACAAACAGGTGCAGGAGATGATGAACGAGCAGTTTAAACAAGTCAAGACGGAGGTAACGAATCTGATTAAAACAGAATTAGACGCTATTCGTCAGGGACCGAACAGTCATTTGCTACGAGATCTGCGCACCGCTGATCCCAATTATTTAACGGGAGAAGCTGCCGATGAAGAAGCCGATCATGAGAATTCAGATGAGTACGACGCAGTAAATGATGAATACACAGTGGATAATTAATTCGAAAGAAAACCTGTCCTGAAAGGCACTTGACTGATCAAGTGCCTTTTTTTATTCAGCATCGGATCGGGGAAGCCCGAAAAGTACTCGTTGACACTTTCGTAAACCGACGGTGTATTTTATCCGATAGGAATGCGTTTTTGGGTCTTCGAAAAAAGGAGACTACTTTCTCCGTTGAGAACCTGATGACCGGCCGTAACGGGAAACGCTGGATTTAGATTCGTCTAACGCATTTAGTAGCAAAAAGCAGTACGAGGCCGGATTAACAGGTTGGGTACCCGCTAAAACGGTGTAATGAAGGTGTGGCCCCGTAGCTAAGCCCGTCGATCCGACCCGGCCAATTACCTGTCCACGGCGAACAACCTCTCCCACTAGTACCGAATGGTCTTCGAGGTGACCGTAGCCAGTTTGATACCCTGAGGGGTGTACGATATAAACAGCCAGCCCCATCCCGGCAGGTTGCCAGACAACCCGGTCAACAACGCCATCGGCCGTGGCGTAAACCGCCGTAAAGCGAGGTTGGGGTAAGTCAATACCGGCATGATTCTGTAAACGACCACTGATCGGATGAACGCGTAGGCCATACGCAGACGAAATTCGGAAGTCCTCATAAGAGCGTAGTCGAACGGGTAATATTGACGGAATGGACCGGTATAAATCAAAGGCTGATTTAGCCGACGCTTTACTTGTCTGGCCAAGAGGTATCAGTTGTTGACGAATACGCCGTAGGGAATCCTCCAAAACCGCAACCATAATCGAATCCTGATCCACAAACCGTCGAGGGGCAAGAGTCCGATTATCCGATGGATTCCGTTTACTTGAATCGGCAGCATTAAACTCAATCGGCGCTAATCGATACCGGCTTTGAGAACTAGTATCGCTTTTCAGGGGGCTACCCATGTAGGTTACCAAAAATCGTTGTTTGGGGTTAACCGGACGATTTAAGGGAGGGGAAAATTGCTTCCCGTATCCATCAATACTATCCTGCTTTGGAGAGTTACCCATTGCGTTTTGCTCAGGTATTGGATTGTCTGCAGAGTCCACATCAACGGCCATCGGTTCGTCGAGTTCGACAGCTTCCTGGCGCTGAGGCATAAGGTTCTGATGGCGCTTAATGGGTGAATCAACTTTAAAAATTACCTGAGCCTGAGCCGTGCCAAGTACCCCTCCGTAGCCAATACAGAAGGAAACAAATAAAGTTATGAGCGAGTGATTCATAAGCGCCTAAACGTGACCGAAAAAAAAATGATTTTCATTCTCAAAGTTATCGAACTTTCTGTATAGTATTATTACATCTTCATTAGTTATTGACCATTATTTCCCATGAATCACTTAACGTACTGATCCAAGATGCAACCTCAACCCGTGCCAGAATCTGCCCATGACCTAACGGTTGCTGACCTGTCGGCTTTTGCCCAGCGTGGCCAATTGCCCCAGCCGATTTTAACGTATCGGCAAGAAAATGACAATCGACTACCGGCCAATCTCTACGTTCCCTTGGCAACAATCATTAATAATGATATGGCCGCCCAGGAACGGGCAGCCGCGTTGGGAAAGCCCCTGGATGCCCGGCCGTCCGATGATTTACTAACCGTGCTTTACACGCAGGACCCGATCATGCAGGAATTGCTGGAGCCATTTCGCCAGCAACGCGTTCAACAGCAGCAAAGTCCCTTATCAGAAGCTGAGCAGCAGGGTCTTCAACGGGGTCAGATTCCTGCCTCAATAACTGGTTACCTAAACGATTACGCAGGGGAACTACCAGCCCATGCGATAAAGCCTGTTAGTGAGGCAGTCGTTGATACGACCTTAGCACGTAAGGGGGAGATGTATCCCCAGTTCGAACTCCTTTATACCCGAAGTATTGAACTACCGGGTTTAGTGGATGAGCCGATTCGTCAGGGCCTGAAGGATCAAGGACTATTGCCGAATGATTCACAAAGCTGGCGCGTTGACATGGCCAGTGAACGGAGCCGGTCCGATGCCACGCAATTAGGGATAGCAGAGGGTATTCAAACAACGGAAATGAGTTTGGCATTGCCAGCCCACGCTCGTCAATTACGACAGTATCTTGAAGGCGATAACTATTTAAGCAATGAGGAAGTATCCCGAGCGATTTTCAACGAAAATACGACTCGGCATCAAATGCATCAATTGGTCGAAAAGTTGGATACGACCAGACAGCCTGACGTGCAGCAGCGGGTTACGGACTACTTGATGGAGTTGAAAGAAACAACTCAACAGTTTCCTGCCGTCGTACAGCACGGACCTGGTACGCCAATTGATATGGTTAGTTTGATGAATGTGGTTCGGAATCATCAATCGGGAGAAACGCCGCTAACATTACCACCCCCGGGCGAAGCGGTAAAGAACATTGATTTGTTAGAGCGCCTGAAAAAAGCGTTCGATTCAGCGGAACCTGTTCTGGATCAGAAACGGGCAGTAAATGCTCCGACGGAGCAGGACGTTAAGGAATTAACCGGCAAGCCCGCTAATGTCGCTTTTGATTCGGTAAAATCGCCAGCCATTCCTGGACGTCCAGCAACGGAAGGGGATGCATCATTGCCTTTGCCCGGCGAAAAAGGGCCTATCACAGCACCGGCTAAACGGGTAGCTGATGAAGGAGAATCATCAGGGGGCTTATTAACGAAAATCCTTCAATTGAAATTAACGGAAGGGGGTATGGTGTCCAATTTTCTGAATAATTATAAAATTGTTCAGGACCTGATGGACAAACTATTTAAGGGAGAGAACTTTGGTTTTAAACGAAAAGCAACCGACGAGCCAACTAAGCCGGATGGTTCATCAAAAGCCAATCAGCTGTCACTTGAGGAATTAATTCGGGAACTCGATCGGCGAACGCGTCCTGCTGGGATCAACCAGGCCGACGTTCAGAAAGTGACGGCCAATCAATCGATTGACCCAAAACCAACTGCAAGCGCAAATGCCCGGTCTCAACAAGTCGATTCAGAGCGGCCTGGACCAAAATTAAGCGTAGATCCCCCCATCCGTCAAAACGGTCAATCCGCAGCTTCAGAAGCTGGGCCAAAATCGATGGTGTCCCGCATAATGGATCATTTTTTGGACAAGCTGGCTATAAAACTGCTCGACCGGTTGGAGACGCGTCAGCAAACCAGACCTTCAGAAACTATTTCTACAACGGCTGTTACCAATTCACCGGCACGAGTATTAGCTACTGATGGGCTCAAATCGACGGCAGCTCATCAGCCAACCGTATCCGGGGAAAGGGCTCATAGCCTGGTCTCAGATAAACAAACCCACACCCAACCTATTGTACCTGAGACATTTCGGCAGCAGGCCGCTTACGTGAACCAGGAAAAGCGCTACAGCTGGGAACAGATCAAGCCCCAGATGGATAAACTGGGCATTTCAGAAAAATCAATTGATCCAATGAACAAAGCATTATTACTTGATGGCTATGCTACGCACCCGAACGTATCCTTCACCATAAAGGATAGAAACGGTATAGTAGCTCCCGCCCAGGGGAAACTGCTTCTCATTGAGATTCCAGGTAAAGGGCCCCAGGTTCATATTGAGCCGCCCCAACTCAAAACCTCGTTGTCTGTGCCGAAGGGGCTTAACTTATATACAGAAGACATTATGCGGTTGCAAAGGACAGGCATGGCTAACCGCCCCGTTGAGTACACGGATGCTCAAACCGCTACCAAACGGGAAGTTCTGGTCGGTTATGATCCGGTGGCTAAAATACTGCGCACCATTGATAAAGAATCTATAAAAGTGCCCGCTGAGGTTAAGGGTCAGCCATTGACCCCCCAGCAGCAGGAGCTGCTGCGCGACGGTAAACAAATCACATTAACGGGACTGCTAGGCGATAACAAAAAGCCTTATGCGGCAACGCTACAATTCTCAGCGGTGGAGGGTCAGTTTCGATTGGATCGTATCGGCAAAAAGCAGAGTGAAACGATTCCACAAAACATCAAACAAGGCCCTTTACAAAGTCAGTCGGCAAGTGATGAAAAGCCGAATCAAGGGTTTGTTGTTTATCTAAAATCGCTGACGCCAGAGAATAATCAGAAGTGGCTCAATACGACCCTCGACGTAAAAACGGGGGATGGGCTCGAGCAGCGTAAAAAAGTTAAAGATCTGACCTATTCGGATTCCGTTGCTGTCAAAAATGATGGTCTTTCAAAGGCATACGTGCCGCTTACGATGAAACCTCAGGACAATACACTTCTATCACCGTCCGAACAGGCCCGATTACTGACAAAACTGGAAAGAAATCCGCCAATCGGTGGAATTAGCCTACAGGAAGCAAAGCCTCATGAATTGGAGAAAGCCAAAGCCCGCTACCAGCCCCAGACCCAAACGGATACCAGCGTCGTTTCAAAAAATGGATCGACTCGAATAACGCAAAACCAGACTGGGAATCTTGAGCAAAAACCAGCTGGTAATACACGGCAGAACGCGGATTCGACCAAAGCGAAAAAAGGGCCATCCAACTCCGTAAAGCCAACCGCACCGGCGGACCGGCCAAAACAACCCACTGTTCGCCGTCACCCTTAACAATTTCAATCAATACCGACACCATGGCTTCTACAGATTATAACAGCTTAAACAGGGTCGAAAAACCCATTAACCCGCGTCCGCTGGAAACCGGAAACCGCTTCACTTGGGAGCAGCTGGAAATGCAGCTTAAACCGCTGGGCATTCGCAAGGAAAGCTTATCGCCGGAGGATATGCGCGAACTATTAAATGCCCGGCGTACCTCCAGCCTGACTCTGAATCAAACGGATGGCAACGGGACCACTACCCCGGTTCAGGGCCGTTTATTTGTCTATGACGATCCGGGTAAAGGTCCGCGCGTTGAAATGATTCCACGGCAACTAGAACGAACGCCGGCCCCCCGCTTTTTGGGCTACCAGCTCACGCACGAAGATCATATCCGTCTGCAACGAACCGGTGAATTAGGCCGCCCCGTCCCATTGACGGACAAAGAGACCAATCAACAGTTTATGGGATTGGTGGGCTATGATCCCCAGACAAATCGGCTGACTGTCTTTCGGCAAGAACGATTCGTACCACCAACCGTTCTTCGGAACGTGCCCATTACGGACAAACAGCAACAGACGCTGAAAAACCACGGAGTTATCCGGGTAAAAAACATGACGGGTCTGGATGGCAAGCCCTTTACGGCCGACGTTCAGGTGGCCGCCCATAAACGAGGGTTGAAATTTACGCCTGTCAACCAGGCGGCTCTCAACGCCCTCCAGGAAAAACGAGATACGCAACGAAATGCGCCACAACCCGCTGAATTAACGCCCAAACAGGTAGCTCGTCAGGCGGCCGACGAACAATGGAAGAAAACGGTCGTATCGGCAAAGGATGAAAAAGGCCAGGTCGTTCGCAAGCCAGCGGGCGCACTAACCTATCAGGATATGATTCGGGTAAATAAGGCGAGTGACTCACCGGTAGAATGGAGGCCCCTAAACCGTATCCCCCATGGGCAGGAATTGAAAAGTCCCAGAGCACAGGCTAAGATGGAAATTCTGGATTATCGAAAGGAACAAAATGGGGTAGTATTGCCACCCAAAATAACTGCGACAGCAGAGGAAATTAAACGAGCTGATCAAAAATTTTCGTCGTTGTCAGAGGGAAAAACGCCCGCGCGTACGGCTACCCCGCCAAGCCCCGCACGCCAAAATGAGCCAGTAGCAAAGACGGATAAAAATACGAAACCTACTGAACCGATTGCCTCAGTAAAAGCGGGATACGGTAGGAAACGGGTATAAAACGCTATTATAAACGAGTGAGCTTGTAATTTCACGTTATATACAAAATATTAAATGAATGGATAGCACCGTCGAGAATACTCCTCCAATTGATGTATCAACGTTGATAGGTAAACGCTATACGATAGAACAGATGCGTCCAGTTCTAGCCGCTCACCTGGACTTATCGTCGAATTTAGTTTCCGCACCGGTCGGCCTTGAGATAAAAAAATTATTGGACGGTAAACAAACCAACATCATTCCGTTAAAGGATGGCGATGCCGCCAAGCTCAGCGTAATTAATCATCCAACGCGGGGTTTATCAATTAACGTAATGCATGTGCAGGCGCGGCTACAACTGAGAGATAATTACTTAGGTCACCAATTTAGCCCTAATGACAAAGAAAATCTCCAGCGGTACGGAGATATGGGGCGCGCCGTTCAACTCATCGACCCAACCTCTAATGAACCCTTTAGAGGGATCATTGGCATTAATCCGGAAACGCAAAAAATGACGGTGATCAACACCGATAAATTTCCGATACCGGACAAGTTGCTGGGCGTACCGATTGATCCGTCCGCTAAAGAGCGGCTACGGGAAGGATACTCAATTCGCATCAATAACATGAAAAAAGATGACCAGACGTTTTCGGCCTTTGTTCGTCTGGCAGCCTCCAAGAGAGGGTTTAAGTTTGAACGCATCAAGCCGCCCAAGCTTGAACAGGTTCCAAAAACTAGGCAGTTCGTTACCTCACAAGCTGGTGAACGGTCTACTTCAGCTACGCCATTACTGGATAGTTTGAGTTACGCCGAGAAGGGAATAAGGCAAACAACGCAAGCTCACCCTAATGGGGTTGAAGTGTTGGTTATCCCGCAGGCCGATAACGCTAAATACGTATTATCGATAAAACTTCCCCAGCTTGCTCAGGCTCCCGAAACCGGTAAGTTATTCGCGCTACCGATCATGGCCTCAAGAACTGAAGCAGAAGCTTTACTTCAGCTCAGTCAGCAACTGGATAAAGCGATTGGAAAAAATCAACCGCTCCTTCCTATCCTTCAACAAACACCCGATTCCGTTCAACGTCTTTTGAACCTTGATTTAATGAAGGCGCTGAACAAAAAAGTTGACGTACCCCCCAGCGCAACTGATCTCCAGACAGCTGCCCGTCCCATCCCTCCGTTAGCCCAAAAGCAAACGACGACGGCGTCGGTTACCAAACGACCTGACCAAACAACCAAACCAGCCCAGGTGAAGTCCGATGCAGAGGCGAAATCAGCAAAGGTTAAAGTTAGTAAACCCAAAACAGACGTAAAGCCGCCTAAAGGACATCGTCCGTAAGGGCTTTATCCCGTCCCTTTTTCCCTGTTATAAATTGAATCGCCATGTCAACTCAAACGCAGGAAGCCCAACGTACCAGCCGACAAGATGCTTACGATCGTCGGGTTGCCGAGGAGCGTTCCCTCACCGATCGGTATAAATCGGATATCAATTTAGTGACGTATCTCATTGATCAGGGCTGGCAACCGATTAAGGGGAAACACGGTAAAAACTGGGCGGCTCTGGAAGAGGAATCCACCGGGCGTAAGATCACCGTGCACCGGGTACAGGAAACCGGACATTATGCCTATAAATCGTTTCAGGATAACCGAGACCGGGGAACGATCATCAACATGGTATCCAATAAATTAAACCTGGATCTGGGTAGCCGGGATGGCTGGAAACAGTTGCACGCTCACCTTAGTCCCATGGTAGGTAATGTCTATACGTCCCATGAGTCGATCCGGCCCATTGGCTTGAAGGACATTCGTCAGCTGGATGAGACTACAACGGCCAGACTGCTCAACATTGAGCCATTGCAACAACGCAACTGGTTATATAGTCGTCATATTGAGGATAAGACCATCGATGCGCCAGAATTCAAAGGCCAAATTGTGCAACGCCCGTTTGAGACGAAAAACGGCTATACCGGCATCAACACGGCATTCCCTATGCGAAATATGGAACACATCGTGACCCTCAACACGCGCAATGCCAGTCATAATATGCTCGTCTCTCCCAAACACGATAGTGTCTGGTTATCCAACGTTATTCCAGGCGTAAAACCCCGGGAAATTGTTATTACCGAAAACCCCATCGACGCCCTCTCTCACTACCAGCTACATCCGCCCCGTCAAGCTGGCGATCGGCTATATGTATCAACAGGGGGGCAGCCCGGTGGTCTGCAACTGCCCACGTTGCAAAAAATCATTGATACCATAAAACCCGAACGGTTCATCTTAGCTAACGATAATGACTTCTCGGGGATACGCTTTAATATTCAATACATGGGTAGCTTGAAACTGCCTGGTCAACCGGACCCAGCCTGGCAAGCGTATATGACAGAGGGCAATCAAAAGACAGGCAATCCAAATCAGCTACGTTTAACCTTGCCTAAGGGCGTGGAATCCCCGCCCGGTAAATCGCCCGATGAGCTAGCCCAGCGAATTGTTTCGGTTATGAATCAGGGCCATTTAGTTGACGAGACGAAAGCTAAAGTTAAAGTGGGGAAAACGTATTTGGGCGATACTGAAATTACTGTCGATATTCCCAATAACAGACCGATGTTGATACGGGCGGAAAATCTAACCAAAGAAATCCGCCTAACGGACAATCACTTTTACGTGAACCGCTCGGTGGAGAAAGATTTTAATGATGACTTAAAAGTAAAAGCCGATAAGATTCAGCAGGAAATTGACAAAATAAGGGCTAACCGGCCTGAAAACCGGCAACATGAACCCATTACGCTTCAACCCGAGTGGCTAGTAAAATTACAGTCTCAATTCAAAAACGACCCGGCTGCCATAGCCAATCAAAAATCAACCGTGAAGGTTGGGCCAACGGGATTACCGCTGCATCAATATGAGAAGGGAGCTGTCAATAATGAATTACCAAAAGATGGAGCCAAGCGAATTCGGAAAGATACACCAGCAACAGTGCCGCAAAATTCACAAACAGTCCCTCCATCGGGTAAGCCCGTCGATCCCAAAGAACGGGTGAAGCCAGCGGTCACTACCGATAAGCCCGTACCAACAAATCGAATAAGACGGTCGTAATCAGTGTTTCTAGACAAACCTAAACCGAGTGGTATTTTCGACTGCGCGTTAAGTTCGTTTAGGACCTTTATTCACCAGGTAATTGCCGCTCATCGTTACTTTTATACTCGTCAAGTACCAGTAAAACGTCCGCAACTATGCAGCCTTTATTTTCCGCCTGGCTAATCGATCCTTACCTGGAGTCGGTATATCCAATTGAGCTAACGGATTCCTTGTCGGATATCAGCCGTTGGATCGGTACCGTTGAGATTGGTTTTTTTCTCCATCATCCGTGCGGTGATCGGGCGATCATGAATGGCGATGTCCTCACTCAGCCCCCACTACCACCTGGCTGGCAATGGCTTGGAACGGGCTCGGTTTATTATGGCCGGGCCATCTGGATCAATGTGAACCAAGAAGGCCAACTTATGTCCCCCGAATCAACACGTTGCTGGCTGGAAGGTCAAATTAATTTTATTGGATTCAGGGAATTATCCGATTTCGATTCGGAGTTCTCGGATGATGATGAGGAAGACTGGAATCAGTACCTTGATGAACGAGATAGTTAAGTCCTCTTTAAAAGAAAGGTTAGCCAAGGCTAACCTTTTTGCTTAACCGATACTTTCTTAAATGGGTAAGTTTCATGATCGACGAAATCAGTATCCTTTAATTCGAGCCCGGAAACGGCTCCATTCGTAACCGAAAACATAACGGGGAAGATACCGAAACGAGGGTTAGATAAGGTAAGTCGAAATTCATGACCATCCATAAAGTCTAACGTACCCAGCAACTTTTTGTGATGCTCAAATCGAACGGTTAAGCCCGTTTGGCCACTCCCCGGGGTTGGTGCTGAAATAGTCAGTGTTCCATAAAGTTCGTTCCGGTATGTACCTACAAAGGCGGTCATCGGAATTGGATTTTTGGCTTTCTGATTGACCCGTTTGGCCAAGAGCTGAATACTTTCCTGACTTTTTGCGTCTCGTTTCTTAGCCCGTTCCAGGTAGTACGAACTACGATTGACGTAGGGCACCCCTAAATAGGCATCCAGTAATTGAAATCGAAGGGCATCGTGAAAACTTTGGTTATCCTGATTCGTGAGAATGACAATACCTAAATTTTTAGCCGGGACAAAGGTCACGTTGTTCCGATAGCCGTTTGAGCCACCCGCGTGAGCAAATACCGAATGGCCAGCGTAATCAATTAGCCCCATGCCCAAGCAGTAAAATTGAAAGCCTAACGGGAAGGCCGACATCCGGTCCTGACTGGCGATGGTCGAAGCCGTTCTGGTCTTCTCAATCACCGAATAAGGGACAACCTGCCGCCCGTTTACCCGGCCACTGTCGAGTTGAAACATAAGCCATTTGGCCATGTCTGAACAACTCGAAATCATGCCCGTAGCGGGCCCTAAATTATCCAGGTTATCAAAAGGAAGCGAAACGAGTTTGCCGTCCGAGGAGCAACACGTTGTCGATGGATGAGCAACGTCAGGTAGTTTGTCCATCCCAACCGACAACATATGAGTATCCTTTAACTGGAGGGGTTCCAGCAATGTCTTCTCCGTAAATCGTTCCCAGCTCATCCCCGTAACTTTCGGGATTATATCGGAGGCTACCACATAAGCGGCATTCGAATAACCAAAATCCTGTCGGAACACGTAGGGAGCCTTGAGCTTCCGCAAGCTACTGATTACTTCCTGACGAGACAGATCTGTATCCCAGAATACAAAATCACCTTGATAATTTTTGAACCCAAGCCGATGTGACAGCAAATCATGAATCGATACCACTTTAGAAACGTCTTCATCCTGCATGGCAAACGAAGGCAGGTATTTCTGAATCGGATCGGACAGTGAAATTTTTTTCTGCTCTTCCAGTAAACACAGATCCGTAGAAGTAAATAATTTTGACTGCGAAGCTATTTGAAAAATTGTGTGCTCATTAATTGGCTTGGTTGAGCCGACGGCCGTCACGCCATACCCTTTCATGAAAACAATTTTTCCATCTTTTACAATGGCAATGGCTAATCCGGGAATTTGCCAATCCGACATCCCTTTTTGGATATATCTGTCGAGACTATCGGTTGGAAACGGATTTTTCTGACTGTATACCGCAGTCATACTGCTAACGATCAGCCAAACAATGCATAATAGTTGTTTCATCGTATTCAATAAAAGCTTTTTCCTATCTAGAAGACGATCCTCCCAGTCGTTCCTGTTCGGAATCGGAACCGAAAGTGCCCTCTTTCACACGCTTAGCCTTTGTATTACCAAACTGAGCAGAATAAGTCAACATGATACGTTGGCTTTCGTACCGATGCCGAAAGATAATATGCGTATTTAAATAGTCACCGTAGTTTTGAATGAGCATGGAATGAAATATATCCGTAGCCGCTAATTTCAGGGTAGATTGCTTTGTAAGTGATCGCTGCAGACCCAGGTCCACAAAGGCAATGGGGTCATAATACATGTAACCGATTAAGGCCAGCGAACGGTACGTTATGTTGAGGTTGGCATCCCATTTTCTGACTTTAAACGTATTGTTTAAACGAACGGTGGCCGTGGATTGACTGGTTTGGGTAGGACGATCGGCAAACGTCCCGTAAAACTGGGAATAAGCCCCGGTAAGGGTAGCCTGCAACTGCCAGGCGGTTGATAACCGCAAAGGCCACGATAGCGTTGCTGCGAAACGACGCTCCCAATCGAAGTTAATATTCCGGTCCAGGGTGGTAGCCTGCAGGGAGTCATACCGGTAAACTATTTCAGCGATCCTATTACGGGTGTGACTGTAGAGAACCGTTAACGACGTTTGTTTAGGGGTTGAGGCGAAGAGCTGCCAGGTAGTCGTTAACTGAGGTAATAAAAGCGGATTGCCCGAATACAACGTGAGGGGGTCGTAAAAAACATACGCCGGGTTTAATTGATCAAACCCCGGCCGGATTATCCGGCGATTGACTGAAAAGCTTGATTGATACTCGGTTTTGGAACGATACTGGAGGGAAAAGGTAGGGAAAAGATTCGTATACGTACGACGAATGACAGACGATACGCCGGACACCCCTTCATAATTAGTGTGTTCCAGCCGTAATCCTGCCACCACTGCCCAATTCAACCAGGTAAAACGCATGCTTTCATAAGCCGAACGGGTTTTTTCCTGATAGCGATACGAAGTAGCCAGCAAGGAAATAAGCGGGGCAAATCCCGCCGAGAACTGATCGATGGCGGGTGAGTTTTGCATACGTATGGTACTGTACTTGAGACCGGCTTCGAAGGCCCAGGCTTTTGTGAAATTGGTCGAGAAATCAATTTTCGCCGTTCCAATATTAATCGCGCTGGGATACCGTATTTGTACCGATTCGGTCGGCAGTGGCTTGGGGAAAAGCTGAGTAAAAGCGGAAGTCGCTTTGGCATTATCGACATGATGCGCGTAATCAACGTCAGTGGAAAGCAGTGCTTTACCGTCTTTAAACTGTTTTCGTAGGTGAATATTGGCGGCAAAATTGGCAATGCGCCGTTGATTCTGAGTACGCGCATCAATCTGAGTTTTTGAAGCGTTTGCCTGTGGTAACCGGAAATTCAGCGTTGACGTCGGATTGTCGGTATCGTTCATTTGACTCCCCAATAGAACGGTGCCAAGTGTTAACGATTTAGAAAGTGTCAGATCCCAACCCGTTCGGAGGGTATGGCTTAAGTTATCGATCTGGTTGAACTGATCACTGTGTGAAAATCCAGCTTGCGATACGGTCGACGCCGTGAGTATCTGATCCGATTTCCAACTGTAGTAGGTTGGACGAAAGCCAGGTGTGTATAGAATGGTGCCCTGCAGGCGGGCCGAACGAAGCGCCAGATTTAAAGAGCCATTCGATTTAAAATAACGGCCTGCCCCAACTGATAAGGACGCTTCACCGTTTACCCCGTCTTTACGAATCCCTTTCGTATAAATAAGTATGATCCCACTACTGCCAGCATCATACCGGGCGGGGGGATTGGTCAATACTTCAATTCGTGAAATGGCACTGGCCTGCAGCGTTTGCAAATACCCAATTACCTGATCACTTGGAAGATTGACCTGACTGTCATTCTGATAGAGGATGACTCCGCTTTTACCATCAATGGAGACTGATTTGGTGATGGGGTCAACACTTAGGCGGGGTGCTGAAGCCAGTGCTTCCAGGGCATTTCCACCCGAATAAACCGGATTAGACGCTACATTGATTATAATCCGATCCGATAATACCTCAAAGGGCAGCCGTTTTTCTTTGACTAAAACTTCGTTTAATTTGTTAACTAAAGGCTCCAGGGTGATATTAACCCAGGTGACTGCCAGCGTATCACGAACAACAATGGGTTGATTGACCGGATTGTATCCCAGGCGGGTAGCCCGAAGAAGAAACGCACCGAACGGTACCTGGTTAAATTCAAAAAGTCCGGATGAATCCGCCTGCGTTGTTTTTACCAAACTCGAATCCAGTCGAAATAGGGAAACTACTGAGTTGGGGATAGCCACGGAATCAGGACTCATGACGTACCCTTTCAGCCCGCTTTTAACCACCTCCAATTGTGGGGGCGCTGATCGAGCAGACTGAGCTGATACGATTCCTGTTAATCCATAGACTAGGAGCCAAGTTACAATACTGAACTTGAGTAGATAAAGCGAAATCAATCTGTTACCCATTAAGGTTTAGCCCAAATTATGACTAAAAATAATAAACAGAATTGGATTGATGATGAGTCATTGTTTAATCTTCCCCACCGAAAAGTTACCTGGACTCGCGTCCAGTTACACGTTTTGTTTTGGGTTTACGATACTTTCTCGGCCTACAATGCCATGGATCGGGTACTGCGCGTAGACCCGAAATTGCCACCTGATCCGGGTCTGTTCAAGATTATGTTTACCACGCACGTACTGTCGACGGTCGTGCTATTTTATTTGTTCGGCTATTTAATTGTACCGTCCCTGATGAAGTTGTTGGTGTATAACCGGGCAACGGGGAAGTGGCTGACCAAGAAAGCCGCGTTAGTGGTGTTGACCAGTGCCTGCGTGTTTATTATTTTTAATGTGTATGATTATTATCTGTTTACTTACGCCTTTGAGCATTTCAAACCGGCACCTGCTTATGTACAGCGGTATAATGATTTGCTGCTAGCGGCTGGTCCGGTAGGCATTTTTAAAAATTACTCCCTCTTCACCTTCATCTGGGCGTACAATGTATCCTATCTGATGCTACCCCTGCTCATCCGCATCATTCGGGAAGCGATTTCCTGGGGAGTTGAAAGCGTAAATCAGAAGGAGCAGAATCAAATTTTAATGCGTAATCAATTGCATCTGTTACAGATACAGATAAACCCCCATTTCTTGTTCAATGTATTTAATAACATTTACTCCTTAATCCAGAAAACAAATTCCCAGGCTGCTTCATTAGTAAGAGGACTATCCGATCTGATGCGCTACACGCTCTATAAAACAAATGATGAATTTGTACCCCTGGCGGGAGAGCTGCAGTTTTTGTCGAATTATATTGACATCGAGAAAAGCCGCCAATTCAAACCGGAACGAGTTCAATTCACTCAAAATGGACTGACCGATGGGTACTTAATTCCCCCCCTGTTGCTGGTTACCTTCATTGAAAATGCATTTAAACACGGCTTGAATAATTCGTACGAAGAGGGATGGGTAAATATCTCCATTCACATAGACGATCAACGGGATGCCTTGCGCATGAAAGTTGAAAACCATATCGCCGGTACCGAAAGCAGAAACGAGGAAGAAGGGGGTGTGGGATTGGTCAATGCGCAGAAACGACTGAATTTGCTATTCGGCTTTAACGGCTTCAAACTGGATACCCACGCCGAGAGCAGATCCTATTTGGTCGATCTTGAATTACCGCTTAAAAAAGGAATGGTTTATGAAAAACCCGGCAGAGATTCAGTGCCTAATTATTGATGATGAACCACTTGCTCAGGAGTTGTTGATTGACTATGTAGAACGAATTCCTGAGCTAACGATGGTAGGGTCGGCGGCCAATGGCCAGCAGGCGTTAGCCATGAGTCTTGACTTGAAACCCGACTTACTGCTACTTGACATCCGCATGCCGCGCATGAGCGGCTTTGAGTTGATGGAAGCCTTACCCAAACCCGTACCCCTGGTTATTGTCACCTCTGCGTACCGGGAGTACGCCCTTAAGGGGTACGAGCATTCTATCATCGATTTTCTGGAGAAACCCATTTATTTCGATCGGTTCAATAAGGCAATTGAGCGCGCAGCTGAACGGATTAAGCAGATAAAACAGGTAAACCAAAGGGTGGAATCACCGCAAGAAAGTGGACCAAAATTATTGACAGTACGATCCGAACGAGCGGACGTGTTCATTCCGCTTGACCACATAAACTACATCGAATCCTTAGAGAATTATTTAAAAATCCACCTCGTAACTAAGCCAGCTAAGAATGTACTTACCAAAATGACCGTATCGGACTGCATCGCCCGATTACCGGCAAAAGAGTTCATCCGGATCAACCGAAAGTACATTGTCCGGGTTGACAAAATTCATCAGCTGGGTAGTTCTTCCTTAATCCTGTTCAGCGGAGAGGAATTGCCGATCGGAGTTATATACAGAGATCAAGTACGGGAGGCGGTAGAAACAAAACGAGTATCGGGTTAGACGGGATAGAAGTCCCCACAAAAACCCCATTTGTCCCTACGTCAACAAATAGTTCAGGTTTATCATCTTTTCAAGGGCTGAATGAATATAATCAACAACTTGCCCCCAAAAAACAAAAAAACCATGAAACAAAGAATTCAAAACAGCCAGCCAGCGCGCTTCCAGATCATCAAGAAGCATATTACAACCCGCCAGACAACCGCCCAACCCGCCCCCGTCAGAAACGTCTCCGGCTCAACCATCGACGTTACCTCACTCATCTGATAGAATTTGTTTTATTTTTACAAAATATGTTCTTTTGTTGGGTAAACCAACTCACAACGTTTTATGAACGCCTCAAACCGCTTTCAGCTTTCCAACAAAAGAACCATCAAATCCCGCATGGTTAAACCTACCCTTTCTGATGCCAGCAATAAGCTAGATTGCGGAGCAACCGGCGGTAGCATAGTGTCAACTGTTTTAATGTAACCCGGCGAGTTAACACGTTTAAACACAGTAGAACACCCCGCTCAGTCGACTGAGCGGGGTGTTCTAGCATACGGGTTTTTCCAGTAGATGAAAAAACAGAAGTTTGGGCATTCAGATTTTATCGTTGTTCGATTACCAGCCCGCCCCGTAAGTTCGTTAGTAGCGCTTCTTGATGGGTCAACGGTCACGACACCATCCTCACGTGTTGAGTTGTTGGAAACACTTCTGACGGATAAGTCAATCCAGGACGCCATTTTTTTGGCGGCTCCGGCATTCTTCAACGCCTGGCAGGAAGCTAGTCAACACGGGACCTTAATCAGTCAGCCAAAACTACTGCAGACACTTTGGCGCTACGTTTTCAGGGCCTATGGCCGGTCAACGCCGTTTAGCACATTCGCTGGTGTGGGCATGGGTCAGATAGGTAAACAGACAGCGGTAAAATTTGGCTCTTCTCCCTGGCAAACGCAATCCAGGCTTGATAGTCGAGTGCTCAAATCAATTATCAATACCGTTGAGACTGATCCCGCTTATCAGGAACAGCTCAATTATTCGCTCAACAACAGCCTTTATCAGGTAATCGATGAATACCGCTTTTCTGAAATAACGGGGACACCCGGAGAGGAGATCATCACGCTGGCCTCCTATCCCGTCAGCTACGACTTACAAACCCTGGTAACATACCTGAAAAATAGTCATGAAGCCCCATTTTCTGCACTAAGCACCTTATACGGAGAGGAGGTTAAAACGCAGGTAGAGCCTTTCCTGCGGACATTGATTGAGGGTAAATTTCTGCTCAGTAATCTAACCCTGCCGGTGACGGGTCCCGAAATGATCAAGTATTTACGCAAGCAGCTCCATCGCTTGACACCGGTTCCAGCAGTTACCCGTATCCTTGATTTAGTAGCCACAAATACTAACCAACCCGTTCAGTTGCTGTCCAAAACGGTGACAACGGCGTTAGCGGAAACAGCTCAAGAGGAAAAACCTCTTCTTACCCCCGTATTGCAGACTGACCTGTTTTTCTTCCCTGAAGCGCTTTCGGTCAGTGAGTCGTTGATTAATAAACTTGGTGCTCAATTTCACCGTCTTTTACCACTATTAACCTTTGTCAGGCAGTCCCCCCTACAATCGTTTAAGAACCGATTCATCAACCGGTATGATAAACAGGAAATCGATTTGATGACGGCCTTAGATACTGAGATTGGAGTCGGATTCAGCGTAGATACCCTGCCCCTGCACCCTGAATTAGTCGCGTTGGGATTTGCTGAACCGATGACCAGTGTTTCAAAGTCAGATACGCTCGATACGCTACGGGAAATCGTATACAGCCGATACATCCTAACCGGTGAACGGGAGGTTGAACTGACCGAAACCGATTTAGATACGCTAACCGGTTTGGAACCAGCGGACAATCTACCGCCATCCTGGTATTTACACGGCGAACTCTATGCGGGCCCGAAAGCAAACCGTTTTCGCGAAACGGTTTCTGCACCACATGATAACGGAGACGAATCGGCCGTCCGATTTGCCTTAAATTCAATGGCAGGCGCTTCCGCTGCTTCGCTCTTAGGGAGATTTTGTCATGGTCATCCGCCGTTGCGAAATGCCGTTCAGCAGCTGTGTGCCTGGGAGCAGGCTCAATACCCTGACGAGTTACTCGCCGAAATAGTCCATTTGCCCTTAAAGCCGGAAACTGCTGGTAACGTCGTGACCCGGCCCGTGCTGCGCCCCTACGAAATTCCGTACATTTCCCCGCCAGCCGTCGACTATGACCATACCATACCTTTGAGTGATATCGTCGTCTCAGTCAGCGAATCCGGGCAACTTTTGTTGCGATCCAAACGAACAGGGCAACGCATAAGACCCCGGCATAGCTCCGCTCATAACCCAGTATTAGGTGACGAGGTTTATCAGTTTCTGGCACTTGTACAACTTGAGGAAGCTGATTCAATCGGATGGTCATGGCGGTCGCTGAGTCAGTTGCCTTCCTTACCCCGACTTATCTATAAAAATGTAATTCTTTGCCCGGCCCAGTGGACGATCAAGAAAGAGAGTCTGCCAGCCCCTAAAGGCCTAACGATCGATCAATTAATCCGTTTCTATAATTTGCCCAGATACGTCTATTTGGTAGAATCGGACAACAAGCTGCTACTCGATTTAACGTTTCTACCAGCGCAGGAAATTTTATTGGACGAAATCCAGAAACAGGAGAAAGTCCTGCTTAAAGAGTGGCTGGGAGAACAGCATGAGCTATGGCTAAAGAATAGTACGGATCATTACGTTTCAGAGCTTATTATTCCAATGACCAGCAAGGCAGAGATGTCGCCACTGAAGTTGCCAGCGCAACCAGCCTACGATCCAACAGCCGCGTTAAAGCCAAGCCAATCGATTCGTCGTAGTTTCCTTCCCGGTTCGGACTGGTTATACTTTAAAGTGTACGCGCATGAAGCTGTGTCAAATAAACTACTAACTGAGGTTATCAAACCATTTTGGCAACTGGTACAGAAGAGAAAGTGGGCCACGACTATGTTTTTCATTCGCTACCAAGATCCGGATTATCATCTGCGCGTGCGCTTTCGCATTGACACCTCTAAAATTAATCAGCTACTACGAGCCTGGACGAAATTGATCCAGGAACATCAAGAATCCGGATTGGTTCATTCCGTGCAGATCGCTACTTATTTTCCAGAAATAGAGCGCTACACACCCGAGTTGATTGACGCGTATGAGCAGCTTTTCGCGGCTGACTCTGCCTTGGTATTAGACTGGCTTACGACAGAACAACAGTTTACGGCAGATTCCAGGTACGGGTTTGCAATTGCTAGTGTACAGGCGATACTGGATGATTTTAACTGGAGTCTTCAGGCCCGGGTTAATCTTTTTCAACGCCTGCAGCAAGCATTCCTCGATGAACAAACCTCCAACCGCGTGCGAATCAGGAGCCAGTTAAACGCCCTGTATCGTACGCATAACACGCTATATTTTACCCCTGAGAAAACCCTTACTCCACTGATTGATTACCGAAGTAAGCAGACTTTAGGCCAATGTTCCAGAATTGGAATCTATCTGAAGGAGCATGATTCATCCACATCCGATCAATTGATGGCCAGTCTCGTGCACATGATTTTGAACCGCATATTCAGCGGTCAGCAGCGCCGTCATGAGTTGGTCGTTTACCATTTTTTGGCTCGCCATTATGAAACGGAACTAGCCAGAAAAAAACTCATTTAGGCAAACTTATCAACTAGTTGATCTTATAGGTTAGTGTTTAGCTAACTACTTCAACGCTGGCCCTTGAGTCATCCGGACGTAGTTAGTTCCTTTTTGCTTACTGATCCGGGCAACTTTTAAGCAACCTGTTTTGGTCTTACTACCGCTTAATAAATCTGTCCCCAAATAAGGTTGGTTTATCCCCTAATCAACTTAATAAGCCGGTTCACCACCTTTTCCCGCTGACTCAGCCATTATTTCAACAAATTAGTTGGGGCTTATCAAAATAAGTGGCTTCCGTAGTCTTTGATTCCGTTTTTACTCCTACCATTCAAAATTTATAAGGTTAAAATATTGACCGTATAATTTGGTCAAAAAGTATTTAAATTAATACCTTTATGAAATATTTTGAAGGTTTCTCCATAGCTCAACCTCTTGCCTCATTAATGGATCAATTTCCCAATCTATCTCAAAAAGCTGATGCGCTGCCTGAGCTTTGGCAAGTCGGACAGCTGGTAACCCTTGCTGAACCGCATTATGGGCCCCATAACCCGTGTGGCAGCGTAGGTGTAGTCTACGTGATTGATACCGAAGATCCTGAAATGCCTTACGTTGGCATTCTAATGGAATCCGGTGATGATTTAAACTTAATTGACGCTTTACAAGTCCACAACAGCTTTATAAGCTTGGGAATTGTAGAATTCGACTATGAATTTTCAAGCTGTCAAAAACTGATAGCCGATCAGCAAAAAGGCTTGTTTCTGCCTTGTTTTCAAGCGGCTCATCAACTGATGAATAAGGATGAATAAGTTCACTCAAGAAATATGGAACTGGCCCTTATGGAGTCAGCTCCTGCTACTCGTAGTCCTAGGGTTAGTCATTCATTTTTGGTTTGGACGCCTGAGCAGCTCACTGCTGGCAACAAGAACAGCGGGTGGGTCTTTCGAGAGGTTGTGGCGTTTGATACAATGTGTTCTCTGGGCAGCCGGCCTAAGCTGGATCGCGGTTCGCTTTTGCGTAGGTACAAATGGTCAGGGTAAGCCCTACGAATGGGGGTTTTATGGTCGTGTACTTTTTGTGGGGTTGACAGCTTACCTATCCAATTTTCTAACCCGTTACTTTTCTTAAGTCATGGCCAAGCATCTGCTCATTGTCGAGTCACCAAATAAAAAACAAAAATTACTTCAATATCTCGATGATTTATATGGTAGCGGCCAGTGGTATGTAGCCGCCAGTGTAGGTCACGTTCAGGACCTGCCGGAAAAGGAATTAGGCATAAACCGGGAGCGCAACTACAGCATGTCTTACCAGGTAAGCCGGGATAAGGAAAAAGTCGTTACCGGCCTAAAGAACCTGGTCCGGGAGGTGGGTGCTGATAATGTTATTTTAGCCACTGACCCTGATCGGGAAGGCGAAGCCATTTCATGGCATTTGAGCCGATTGCTCAACATATCACCAGACAAGGCACAACGAGCCACCTTTCAGGAGATTACCAAATCAGCTATTAAATCAGCGCTGGATAGCCGACGGCCAATTAATATGAGCCTGGTCAAAGCCCAGGAAGCCCGGCGGGCCATCGACAGGATTGCCGGCTACGAAGTTTCGGATATTGCCCGGCGCAAAACAGGTAAAAATTTAACGGCAGGCCGGGTGCAGAGTGTGGCATTAAAGCTAATTGTGGAACGGGAAAAAACGATCTCTTCCTTTACCGATCAGTTCAGCTTTAAACTCACGGCTGTTTTTACGAGCCCAAAAAATGAGTTTATCAAAGCCAATTACGTAGGGGCGGGGGAAGCGGACAGCCAAAAAATGAATGCACTGCCTATTTTACAGGCTTATCTAAATACGGCCACCGGCAAGTTGTGGCGCTTGCTGGATAAACAAAGCAAGCCGGTACTGCGGCAGCCTGGCCCGGCTTTCACCACCTCCTCTCTGCAGCAGGAAGCCATTCGCAAGCTATCCAAAGGAAATGACCGATGGGGGGCAAAACGGGTTATGGAGGTTGCTCAGGCGTTATTCGCAGCTGGTCATATTACGTATATGCGTACTGACTCACCCAACCTGTCCCTGGAAGCAGTCGAGGCAATTCAACACCAGGTCATTAGCCAATTCGGTGATACCTATTTTCAACCCCGGCGCTTTCCCGTTAAAGCGGATGCCCAGGAAGCTCACGAAGCGATCCGACCAACTCATATGGATGTTCGAATGGCGGGGACTAGCGGGGATGAACAATCCTTGTACCGGCTCATCTACACGCGTGCCATGGCGTCACAAATGAAACCAGCCCAGTACGAGGAGACAATACTAACTATCGGCACCGGGCAACCCATTGATACCTTTCAGGCAAAAGCCAGTACCTTAATTTTTGAGGGTTACCGCGCTATCTATACGGAGGCTGATGAGGAGGATGCAACTGATGGAGAGTCCGTTATTTCGCCCGTAGCGGTTGGTACAACGCTGCGCCTCGATCAAATGCAGGGTAAACAAACCTACCGACAGCCCCCGAAGCGATTTGATGAAGCAACACTGATAAAAAGTATGGAACAGAAAGGGATTGGACGACCATCTACCTACGCTAGTATCCTATCGACGATTCAAAAGCGGGGTTATGCAGAAACTGGCCATGTAGCTGCCCGAAAATTGCCGGCAACCATCATTACGCTGAAACAGGGGACGATTCGTACCACGACCGAACAACAATCCGTTGGGGGCGATAAAGCAAAACTGGTCCCCACGGCTACGGGTATTCAATTAGCCGATTTTTTGGACGCTAATTTTTCCCCATTAGTTGACTACGGATTTACGGCAGGCATGGAGAAACAGCTTGACGACATAGTCGAAGGCAAAAGCAAATTTCTGACTGTTATTCAGAGCTATGATCAAATGCATCAGCGAATGATTGCCCACGTGGAAGCGAAGCTACCTGATGCCAAGCGGGAAACGGCTACCCGATTACTGGGGGAGTACAAGAATAAACCCGTTCGGGTAGGCACCTCAAAACAGGGAACGTACCTTTTATATAACGATGCGTTTACGGGGGTCGAGTCGCTATCCGCCGATGAGGTAACGCTGGAGCTTGCTATTCCAATGTTAGAATCAAGTTCTTCGACACCGGCTGCTAAAGGACTTACAATCATTCACAAAGCCGGAAAATACGAAGTCAGAAAAGGGCCGTTTGGGTACTACCTAACGGACGGGGTTACGAATGCTAAACTGCCTAAGCAGTTTGCTACGGAAAGCCAGATGAAAACGATTAAGGCTGCTGATGCACAGACTATCATAAAAGCCTATCTGGAATGGAAAAGAAAAGCCACCAATAAGTAGCTCCTCTTTTTTTGCGAATTTTGAACCGAAAAAAAAACAAAAATATCTGCAAAAAAAGCTTTACTTGAAATCTAATTTAAATGATTGGCTGTACATCGCCTCTGAAATTCCCCAAAAAACGCTACTTTAGCCATGCACCGTATACGCCTTAATGCAACGATCCGGTATTTAAGAATTCCTACCTACGGTGGAAGTACCGAAAAAATAAGAGTAACGGATGAAAATGAAGATCGGCTTTCTTCCTGTAAGCCGTGTGAACCCTGTTCAACTGACGAGTTAGAATGGTTAACTGAAGCGACAATGCCAAACGATACACAAAATGCCATTATAGTTGGGGAGCCGGCTTATCTGATCTATCGGGAAGTAAATGCTAATGGCAATAAATCTGAGCTGGAGCCCCTGCGCAATGAAGAAATTATTCGACTGGAAAGCAATGGAGGGTATTGTTACATTTATCTCAAGGATAATACCCGGTATTTATTAGCGATGAGTCTCAAATGGGTGTCGAAATACTTACACGATTTTGTCCGAATTCACCGAACCCATGCGGTTAATCCGATCTACGTAAAGCAGTATTTACTGGATCACCAAAAGAGACAGAAAGACCGGTATTTGCTGCTGAAAACCGATGAGAAGTTACCCTGGTCTCGACGCCACCTTCGTGAACGACGGCAGGATTCTCCCCAGTTATTTGATTTAATCCTTTAACTATGACCGACGATGAGCCTTCTATTGCCAATAATTCGGCAAAGTCCAACCGACTTAACCACGGGTGAATACGTGGGCATATTGTTTCGTATTGTTGAAAAAGGAACGCAGGAAGAGCTATTCAAACAAACGAATCAACTGTATCAGCGGCCAAAAGTACTGTTGACTTGGGTATTGCCGGATCAGTATGAACTCGTTCAAAAGCAACCGCGTCCCGTCCTGATCCATAAAGAATACACGCAATCACTCCGGCAAAGCTCGCACCTGTACCGGGATGTCATTGGGATGAGAGGCTATGACTTTTCTGAATCGGAGCTTACCTATCCATTTGATCTGTTATCCCTGTTAGGAACTCCCAGTCTTTTATCGGTACAGGTAACCAAAAAAGGTGAAACCTGCCATCCTGAGTTAAAACAGATTAAACCACTCTCCGCTGACACCGGCGTATCCGATTGTCCATATGACTTTTATTCGCTGACATTTAAAGACTGGAACTGGGAAATATACGATGAATTAAGCCAGAAGCTACAGCAGGAGATTGCCCGATCACCAGAGTATGCAAAGCTGCCCGCCCGGGTTAACCAGCCTACAATTGAAAATCATGATCAGTAGCTAAGTCGTATTGATTAGAGTGCCTGACCAGCTTGGCTGTTTATCTAACGCGTCGAATAAACAGGGCGATAACCGGGAAGAAATGATAAGCTCTTGTACTCATTTTCAGACGTATTAGCCCGATTCTTTTTGAAGTAGATTGTATATTGAATAGGGAACAAACCTTTAAAAGCCCGCCTGGTCATGAAACGCCTTTTTGAACCCCTGTCATTACCGTTTAGAGTGCCTAAGCTGTTTGATATTCCCTATTACATACAGGCTTTCCTGGTAGGAGCAATCCGGCTTACCATCGCCATTCTACTGGGACCAGAGGCCTATTTCATCAGCCGGCTTCGCATTGGTATGGCCATCAGCGTTTTCCTGGTGAAGATGGTCTTTGCTTTGTTTAAACAGGATGCAACCGGGCGGCAGTGGATGCTCTATCTTGCCATAGCTGCTGAAATCGTTCAAATTGGTATGTCTCTGTACGTTGGCTACCGACTAGCTAATGCCACACCCACGATTGAAGTTGTTGAGCAAATTGACATTGTCGATGAACAGGGGCGGTTGATTACCACCTACGAGAAGAAAGTCTCACCGGAAGAATTATAGATTGAGCATTTACGTGCCATCGTGGCCAACGCGATGGCTTTTTTTGCCCAGCAGTAAATCCCTTACGCCGGATTGGTCCCAAAATCTATAAAATTTAAAATTTCATTTTTCGGCTTATTTGGCTTAATAAATTATTTTTTTTTTGGTCAATAAGACTTAGGTTTATTCATTCATCTTAGTTTAACGATCATGCCTTTAGATCATTCAACTCCTAACCTGGCAACCGGCAAACCGGCTACTTCCCGCAAGTCGTTGCAGATCACCACCCGCAGTTTATGGGGCTACGACGTCGACTCGCTCAATATCGAGAACGATCAGGATCGTCAGACAATTATCGCGCGCGTTTTTGATGCGGGCACCCATGAAGACAAGCTGGCCATAATCGATTATTTTGATCTGGAGACTATCAAACAAGCATTATTGAATACCGCTGAATTGCAGTCATCGACCATTTCCCTCACGGCCATATGGCTGAATTTAAAACCGGAAATGTACCGGGCTTACAAACGACTGGACTTATCACAGCTGAAGCATGCTTCGTTTTAACGCAATCAGGAGCTCGCTTATCATCAGTCAACTCTCCCTATTCGTAACCATTTCTAGGGACAAACTGAAACAAGCTTAAAAGCAGAAGATCATAAGAAGCCCCAAATCAATCCTCGCGAATACAGAATTTAAAATAAACCTGAAAATTAGCAGCCTGCATGTACCATCTCCAAACCATCGATGCAAAACCCTACCAGTTGCTGCAGGAATTGATGACGAATCGGGAGCTGGAGCAAGCCGGGTTTTTATTATGCGGGGGTGGAGCAATCGCCCTGCACCTGGGCCACCGGCAAAGTACAGATATTGATCTGTTTACGCCCAAAGCCATTCCGCCAGGGGCCATGAAGAAATTCATGGAGCAAACCTTTGGCGCTCGTGTCGATGTGTATTCACAAAGCGATTTGGGTATACGAGGTTTCTTGGATGGGGTAAAATTTGACATGATCCGTTTTCCTTATCAGATGCAGCATGCCCCCCTTGCGGAGCAGAATATCCGATTCCTGGATCTAAGGGATGCCGTGGCGATGAAAGTTCACGCCGTGGCTAACCGCGGATTACGCCGTGACTTTTACGATCTGGCGGAGATCCTCCAACGAATGCCCTTAAAGGAGGTACTCGAAAACTATCAGCGTCAGTTTTCGCCTTCCCCGATGGCGATGAGCCATACTCGCCGGGCGCTTACTTTCTTTACGGATGCCGAAGCAGATTCAACCAAAGTTGATGTTCGAAACGGCAGGAGCTGGGACCAGGTAAAGAAAATTATGGCAAGAGCCGTTCAGCAACCCTCTGAAATACCAACGCTGAAGGCACCCCGTTTGCCTAAACCCGGGAATTCTCCCCTGACCGACCTAAAGTCGTCTGCCCTGGCCAAGCCGCTCCCGAGTCAACCGAAAGCACCCTCCGCTCAGGTATCCCGACCAATCAGTACCCGTCGAGTGACTTAACTTCATTTAATGTATGTTGAACTACCCAATTATTACAGAAGCCTACCCGCAGGCCACGGTGATTGCCTTTACTGAGTATTACCATCCTCAGCTTCGCTGGCAACGAATTGATCAACCCGTCGACGCAATTTTGCAGTTCGATCAGTTTGAGTCCCAGATCCGTCAGGTCATGGCTTACGGTGCCACGCAGTTAGGTTTTACGGTTCAGGACGATAAACGGGCGCATTACACAGTCCATATATCAAGTAAAAAACTAACGGGTAGTGGCCGCATAAAAGCTGGCCGCTAGCCAGGTGTTTCACCACTCAACAAGCAACTCTTTTTTTAATCGAAAACGACTCAGAAATCATGCTCACTAAATTGTCACTGGCGGCTGGCTTGTCCAAAGCGTTTGAAGAAGTGATGCCGGAGAAACTCCAGCAAAGTGACCCCACCGCCTACGCGGCTATTCTTGATCAAGAGAATCACCTTTATTTTAGCCCAAGTGCTTTTGATGCTGACGATCATTCACAAGGGCTCTTGCAAACAACACCTTTAGCTACTGACAACAACGCCCGGATTATCGGTTATTTTTCGGCAATTCAGCTAGCGTGTTTTACGACGGAGGAACTGGCAGAACAAATTACAGATGATCAAATTCCGTTTTCCTGATAGGATTAAGAATAAGGAAAATGTCCAAAAATTTGGACAAAACGAAAGCCAATAACGGGGGAAAGATGATTCACCTCTCTTCCAAAGATGCGTTGCTAACCCCAATTGGACTGCCCTGATAAGCGATATTTAGGTATGAGAACTACCGTTTTATACGACCTAAGTGATCCCTTCTTTGATTACCTGGAGACGATGGCTAACCAGTCGAGTCCAGTGCTGGCTTATTCGACTAACGATATCCTGGACTTAATCGGACGAATCGAAGCGGAAGGATTTGTCGTACCTGCTTCGCTAACCATCGAGCAGGCGCTGGTGAAAGCCATTAATTACACGAACGCCCGGCTGTCCTCCTCGATGCGGATTGTTTATCGGGATGAGATCGTATTCATATCGACTGTCGTTTATCTTGACTTACCCATCATTGGGTAAGTCTAAAAAAACGGACCGCTCCAGCGGCCTGGCACATCGGCGGCCACCAAATTCGTCACTTGAGTTTGTTTTGTCCTTTTGGTGGTTAATTCACGACCCACCTTAGAGAAAGCCGTAGCATGAATTGAGCGTTTTTGTGAGACTGTTGGGTATAACCAAACAAAGAGGTGGCTAGACACTATCGGCAAATTTCCGACCACAGCGGTGGGCCGCATGTATCTAAAAGATAAATGATGTTATTTAACACAAGAAAGGTGTGCTGAAATAATCACTCAATTATCGATTTACACAGAGCGGGCAATCTTCTCCAACACCCGGTAGCTATCACCAAATTTGCATAGCGCATCACAATGGGTCCGAAGCTCAGACATGAGCATGTAGCGAATAGGGGTATTCGTTTGCTTAATTGATGGACGGGTTAACTGAATTTCAACTTCTTTCCGACGGCTGTCAGGGACAACTAAATAGAGCGTAGTGGCATGATCGGGTAGCGAGCAGACTAAATCCGTCAATCGTAAAATGCCAGAGTAAATAGAGGTACTTTTCTCTACTTCGAAGGCACAAATAATTCGACCGGTGCCTTTTTCTAACCAGACAATGTCAATTAGGCCGATCGTCTGGCTCGTTTCAGCCGAGACAGGTAGGGGAGGAAGAGCAGGTAAACTCAGGAAGGAAAACGAATGTCCGTTATAGTGACGGGACATGTCATTTCGGGCAGCGGCCACGTCGTACCCCAGAGCTCGACCAATGGTTAGCAGGTGATACTGCATCTCGCTATGCGTATGTTCTTCCTGTTGTTCATCTACCACACCTTTGTGGCGTTTTTCTATTTGTTTCTGAAGCTTTTCCCGATCAACGGCCGGTTGATCGGCCAGTCCCGGCACCAGCAGGTTACCCGCTCCCACCTCGAATAACAAACCCGCCAGGGCACCCAGGTCGTTTGACAGCACAGACCGGTACTCGTTGTTTACCGTCAGCATCTTTTCGCGGATGGCTAGGTATTCCGACCACGATCCTAGTTTCCGACGCTCATTAAAGAGTCGGTTATAGCCATTAATGATCGCCGTATTAAAAGGGGGGACCCAGGTTGGGTGCAAGAAATAAAGAATACTGGCTACGGCGGGCCCTAGGCCTTTGATCTTATACGCATCCAGTTTGTGAATTTCGTTGACGATGGTTTCGGGTTTGGTGGCCTTCAGGCAGCATTCCAGAAACTGGCCAAAGTATCGCTTGTGGTCCTGATTCTCATAAATATCTGGAATACGCAGCTTTGGTTTCCAGTAGAAAGGGTGCGACGCGCCTTCAAATACCTGTTTCTGCTCGGTAATGCAGGTAAGCACAAACTCAAGAGAACTGCCTTTGAAATCGTTGGGAAACGAACCGTCTTTAATGTCACTGATGACTTGTAAGACGCCACGCCGAATCGAGCGAAAGGCTTTCAGGCGGTCTTCATTGTGCAGAAACCAACTTTGGTAAATCAGATTCGGGTTTTGTCTGTAGTCGTCAATCAGGCGGGTAAAGGAGTCAGCAAGCATGATAGGGGGTAAAGCAACAAGTCAGGTGACTAAGTTGATGGATGAAAGGCAGATAAACAAGTGACTGCAACTAAATCGAATGACAATATGCTATTTGGATCCGTAAATTCTATAAGTCTAAAGGGGTAATCTTGTAAAAACTCAGGTCAATAACCACAAGTTATGTAGAGGAACAAACGCATATCTCAACGCAATGAAAAGTAACGTATTTAAACTAGCTGGCTTCTTCGTACTGATAGTGGGAGCTATGACCGCCTGTACTAAAAATAGTGAGGGTATAACACCACAGGAACATGATGCCAATGTTTATCAGCAGATCATGCATGCGAACATGACGCAGATGAATGCTATGAAAATGACAGGAGATGCCGATCATGACTTCGCGATGATGATGCAAATGCACCACCAGGGTGCCATTGACATGGCTAATCAGGAACTCAAGAGTGGTACTGATCAACCTATAAAAACGATGGCACAAAACATTGTTACTTCCCAGACGGCAGAAAAAGCCCAATTTGCCCAGTTTCTTAGCAGCCACCAGCCAATGGCATCAGCGGCTGGTCAGTCCTTCGATATGATGGCTATGCAGGATATGGATAAAATGATGAAAGCGCAGGATACCCGTATCCTGACGGGCCGGTCCGATGTAGACTTTGTTGCGCTCATGATCGATCACCATCAGAGTGCTCTCGATATGGCACAGACTGAATTAAACTACGGTACGGTTGAGAGCATGCGTCAGATGGCTCAGAAAATCATTGCTGAGCAAAAGGCCGAAATTAGTCAGTTTCAGGATTGGCTTATCACCAACAAGCCCTATTGAGGAGTTGTGATGTATCATTTATCTCTAACTAACGAAAACGGATGAAAACGAATAAATTCATTGCAGCGGGACTGGGTGTGGCACTCCTGCTCACTCAACCAACGCTGGCTCAGAATCCTGGCAATGCCATGATGAAGTCCATGCAATCGGGCATGAATCAGATGATGAGCATGAAAATGACCGGCGATCCCGATCATGACTTCGCCATGATGCTTAAGATGCATCATCAATCAGCCGTAGAAATGGCTGATTTAGAGATTAAGCAGGGTAAAAATGCTCAGGTAAGAAAAATGGCTACCCAGATTAAAGCAGCTAATCAAAAAGAGATAGGAGAATTGACGCAGTTTATGAGTAGCCACAAACCTCAATCATCTTCGTCCAAGTTAGGACAAGAAGGGATGAAAATGATGCATAGTGGTACCCACTCCATGAACGGCAATGTTGACCACGACTTTGCCAGTATGATGGCCCAGCATCACCAGCAGGGCGTTGATATGGCCCGTGCATTTTTGAAGGAAGGGAAGACGGAGAGAATGAAGGCAATGGCCAATAACGTTATCAAGGTGCAGACTAAAGAGATTGGCGAATTAAAGCGGCTTGAAGCAAGTCTGAAGGGTTGATCAACGCGATTAAGCCACTACCAATAAATGTTTAATATTAATTCTGATTGTCAGTGTAATAACTGGTATCACGAACATGATTGGAGTTAGGTTAACCATTTCAGTAAGGGCGTTAATAGTGAAGTAAAAAGGGTTTGCCGGTCAGCAAACCCTTTTTATAATCAGAAGTTATACCCCAGCCCGCCCCCAACAGTGCGGTAACGTGTGTCATAATCGGTGTGTAGAAAGAGGTTCTTGCTGACTGTGTATTGCAACTCAACGTGCGCGCGCAGGTAGCCTCCAATCAACCACTGAGTCTGATACTGGAAATCTAAGCGGGGAAACAACATCTGCTGCCCATTGAGTTGAAAACGGACGTTGCCACGTGTGTCGAGTTTAACCTCTGACTGAATCAAAAACGGCAACATATACCGAATACCCGCCACCGCCCGGATGATGCGTTGATCCCCAGTTGGCTGTCCTTCTTCGGGCCGTATCCGGCGCAGGAATTCCTCGTTGCCTCCGTCTATTCCAGCAAATACCCGAAACCAATCGCCGAGGTAGCGTTCATAATCCAAATCGAACTCGAACCGATTTGTGCGCCAGTCGTGGTCACCCCCGGCAACGATGGCGTTTTTGTTAGTAGAGACATTTAGATTAAAGTAGTTGATCGGATAACCAGGTTGCAGGAAGCCCCAGACAAACGGCTGATTATCGCGCATGTCGCGCAGGTGAAGTTTTTGAATAGCAGCGATGGATGAGTCCGGTTTGTCGCCATAGCTAACCACGCGGGCCATTCCGCTGAGCATATGATACAGCAGGTGACAGTGAAAAAACCAGTCTTTCTCGTCATCAGCCATAAACTCAATCGTGACGTTTTCCATGGGCGATACGTTCACCGTATGCTTCAGGGGTGAATACTGACCCTGCCCGTTCAGTACGCGGAAGTAATGACCATGCAAGTGAATCGGGTGCATCATCATGGTATTGTTCGTCATACGGACACGCACAATTTCGCCCCGACGGATTTGAATCATGTCGGCTCGCGAGAGTGGCTGTCCGTTAAAGCCCCAGATGTAGCGGAACATATTGCCCGACAGGGTGAGCGGTATTTCGCGGATAGGGCGATTCGCCGGAAAGACAATCGGTTCGGAAGACCTGAGAATGCTGTAGTCGATGGTATTCTGCTCGTCCATCATGTTCATCCCTTCCATACCCCCGCCCCCACTGCTCATTCCTTTCATCCCGGCCTTATCGCCAGTTTTATTGTCCATGTTCATTTTACTGTGATCCATACCAGCCATGTCATCCGGCTTTTTGCCGTCCGTTTTCGTAGTGGGCATCGAATCCATTTTCATGGCCATGTTACTATGGTCCATGCCCCGGTCCACCGACGCGGGCATGGAGGAGTGTCCCATCTGTCCATGGTCCATCCCCGTCATGTCCATCTTACCATCTTTGGCCGTTTTCATGCCACCCATGTTCATGGCACTATGATCCGTCCCAGCCATTGATCCAACCGCTTTTGAGGGCTTTGAGGCTTTTTTTGCCGGAATCGCCTGCTTGGCAGACGGCTTTTCACCCATATCCATCTGGCTGTGGTCCATCCCAGCCATCGGATCCTGCTTTTTCGGTTTGCCGGGTACGGCCTGTGCTGGCTTAGTCTGTCCCATCTGCATCTGACTATGGTCCATGTTCCCCATGGTTGGTTCTTTGGTGCCCGGTTTTGCTGGATTTACGGGTTGTTGGCTAGCCCCATGATTCATCCCGGCCATATCGTGCAGCATGGGGCCGTTCATGTCGGAGTTAGTCTGAGCAGTTGTGTCGGTTTTGCCCATGTTCATCGTACCCATGCCCATCCCCCCCATTCGACTCATGTTGGCGGTTAATTTATACAGATCGGGGCGGGGGACAGTGGGGGCGTACTTCGCCTTACCTTTTCCCAGCAAAGCCGTTGCGTAACCAGAACCGTCTTGTGCCGTCGCCCGTACTTCAAAAGCGCCACCGTTTGGGACAGTGACAATAAAGTCGTAGGTCTCAGCAATGGCAATTAGCCGCCGGTCAACGTCCACCGGTTGCACATCCAGACCATCGGCAGCAATCAACTTCATGGGACCACCGGCATAATTAACGTGAAAATAGGTGGACGCACTGGCGTTGATAACCCGAAGCCGAACGGTTTGACCTGCTTTGATTTCCGGGTATCGAACCGTGTCTTTTCCATTTACCAGGAACCGGTCGTAGTAAACGTCGGAAATATCCATCGGTGCCATTTTCATCATCGACTGCCGCAGGTACGCCCCCACGGCCTTGTGCTGAATAATGCGGTTGAGCGATTGGACATTGTTTTTTTTGATCGAGTACCATTCGTTGCGCCGTTTCAGGTTTTTCAGGATATGGGCCGGATTTTCATCCGTCCAATCCGACAGTAGTAACACCAAATCATGATCTACTTTGTGAGTGGGCTGCTGAGGTTGAATGGCAATCGAGCCGTATACGCCAATCTGCTCCTGATAGCGCGTGTGGGAGTGAAACCAGTACGTACCTGACTGAACGAGGGGGTACTCAAACGTGTAGGTGTCGCCCGCATGAATAGGGGGGGTATTCAAATACGAAACACCATCCTGTTTGTTGGGGAGCAGGATGCCGTGCCAGTGCAGCGAGGTTTCTGTTTTCAGTTTGTTATGAACCCGAATAACGGCTACATCACCTTCTGTAAACCGCATGGTGGGTCCGGGAATCCCACCGTTTATGGTCATGGCCTTTTTGGGTTTGCCCGTAATATTAACCATCTGCTCATCAATGACCAGATCATACGGTACCCGTTTCCCTGTCGGCTTTACGTTCGCCAACGCCTGTGGCCGCGACACGGGCAAACTTGTTTTGACAGCTGGGAAGTTAGACTTGTCAGGATTGTGAGGTTGCTCAGCCGACCGATTGGCATCGGGCATTGTGTGCTGTTGATGTTGTCCGTAGCTGGCCGTAAACACCAGAACAAGATAGGTGATGAGAAAAAAACGTTTCATAATCAGTGCTTTCGAATTATAACTTAATAAAACAAAAAGCCCTACCTTATAGCAGAGCCGTTTATAATTAACAGGCCTGGTCTCTCAATCCTCTTTACTTATCCAGTTCAGCGATTTTGTTCTTCATTTGCCTGATTTCTTTTTCCTGTGCTGAAATGATATCCTGCTGTAACTTTTGCAGTTCGGGATCGCTGAGTTTGGCCGCCCTAGCCATCAGAATGGCTGCGGCATGGTGCGGAATCATCGATTTGGCAAACTGCTTATCGCCAACCGCCGTTTGAACACGAATGAGAAAAAAAAAGCCGACCAATGCTAGGGTACTAATCGCGACGATTAGAACATTCCGCTGTTTATTTGTATACATGGACGACATCAATAGTACTTCGATAATAAGCATTGGCATTGTCATCAGGCCAGCCATGTACAACTGATTGACGTTCGGAATTACATTTTCAAAACGGTCCACCATCGAGTACATGAGGATGTACATGGAGAAAAAGGACAAGACTCCCATGATGGCTAATTTGCCGTAGTGGTTTTGCCCAGCCATCGTGTGGCCCTGCTGCATTGACCGAACCTGGTCGGTCTGTTGATCGTGTGTTTCCATAAATAGATTTGTTGAGTATCAGTAAAACAAATAAGCTGCCCCACCGGATAGTGGACCAGCTTATAAGATTAAGACCATACCGTTACAAAATTTTAGAAATCAGGGCCGTGGTATTGGGTCTGCTTTATAGCCTGCCCGTTCAACCGCTTTTCGGACCTCCTCACCAATGCGGTTGTCCGTTGTCTGCACGGTTAGAATCTTATCCGGACTGGCGGTGTCTACATTCCAGCCATCGAGTTGTTCGATGTCATTGAGAAAAGGCGTTACGGTTGCCACGCAACCACTACACTTAATGTTTGTCTTGAAATTCAGCGTTTCCATGTTCGTTGTTATTACTTGGTTTATGTCTTGTTAAACTGTTCCCTTCATTCATCACAACTTAGTCGCCCGTAGCCGCAGGCTATTCGTAACCACTGACACGGAGCTAAGCGCCATCGCAGCCCCGGCAATCATCGGGTTCAACAAAAAGCCGTTCACGGGGTATAACAACCCGGCTGCAATGGGAATCCCAATCAGGTTATAGATGAAGGCCCAGAATAAATTTTGCCGGATGGTCTGCACGGTTTTACGGGATAGTTGCAAAGCCTTGGGTACACTATTCAGGTCGGAGGTGATAAGTGTCATTTTTGCTACATCCATCGCGATATCGGAGCCGCGTCCCATCGCGATGCTGACATCAGCCTGCGCCAGTGCCTGTGAATCGTTGATACCATCGCCGATCATGGCGACGACTTTGCCCTGTGCCTGTAGCTGTTTGACGAATTCCGCTTTATCGGCGGGTAGGGCCTCCGCTCGAAAGTCCTTTAGCCCAACCGCTTTGGCAACCGCCGCGGCCGTCTGGGCATTGTCGCCGGTCATCATGTAAACAGCAATGCCTTGCTCGTTGAGGGTATGAATCGCTTCGCAGGCGGTTTGTTTAACCGGATCGGCAATGGCTATCACGGCCAGAATGCGTGTTTGGTCAGCGAAATATACCACCGTCTTGGCCGCTTCCTGCCAGCTCTCGGCTACCTGTTTAATGGCGGGGCTAACCGTAACCGCCCGTTCTGCCAGCAATCGGGCGTTGCCAACCAGGTAGGTTATGGCTCCAACCCGGCCTACAACCCCCCTACCAGTCAAACTCTCGAATTCGTCCAGGGTTGTTCCGGTTACCTTTCTGCTACGCAACTGCTCAACGACGGCATCGGCCAGCGGGTGTTCAGATTGGGCTTCCAGGGCATAGAGGACCGGCATTACATGGGCCACCTCATCGTCGCTTACTTGCCAAGCCAGATCCGTTACGGTGGGTTTACCTTCGGTAATGGTGCCGGTTTTGTCCAGCACAACGGCATTGACTTTGTAGCCGAGTTCCAGGCTTTCCGCGTCTTTGATGAGGATGTTGTTATCGGCTCCTTTACCGACGCCGACCATGATGGCTGTAGGAGTAGCCAGCCCCAGCGCACAGGGACACGCAATGACCAGCACGGTCACAGAGGTTAACAGCGCGTGGGTGAACGGTCCGCCGTCGCGGGCGTTTTCACCACCGAAGAACATCCAGGCTCCGAACGTTAGTAGAGCGATGCCGATCACTACGGGTACGAAGATACCGGCAATCTTATCGACTAATTTCTGCACTGGGGCTTTGCTGCCCTGTGCTTCCTGCACCATGCGGATAATTTGCGCCAGCACAGTTTCACCACCCACCTTTTGGGCCCTGAAGCGGAACGACCCTTTTTGATTGATAGTCCCAGCAAAGACGGTTTCTCCGGTTCGTTTGACTACTGGAACCGCTTCGCCCGAAATCATACTTTCATCTACATACGATTCCCCGAATTCAACAACCCCATCAACTGGAATCCGCTCACCCGGTCGCACGACGATGAGCTGACCGACGCGCACTTGTGCGATGGGGATGTCGCGTTCGACCGAATGCGGCCCGGCTCCGTCCTCGACAATTCGTACGGTCTTTGGTTGCAAACCCATCAGCTTCTTGATAGCCGACGAGGTATTTGATTTGGCCCGTTCTTCGAGCAGCTTGCCCAGCGAGATGAATGCGATCACTACCGCAGCGGCTTCAAAATAAACGTGCGGGTGCAAACCCCGGCTATGCCAGAACTGAGGATTTAGTGTGTTGAAGGCACTAAACAGAAAGGCGATGCCTGTTGACAGCGCCACCAGCGTATCCATGTTTGTTTTGCCATACCGGGCCTGCTTCCAGGCATTCACAAAGTAGGACCGACCCAGCCAGAACACGACCGGAGCCGACAGAGCCATCATAATCCAGTTGACGTACGGGAGGTCCATAAAGAACATACCCAGCACAACCACCGGAACGGATAGAATTCCGGCCCACAAGGTTCGTTTTCTTAATGATTCGTACTGTCGCTGTTGCGCTTCCTGTTGTACCTGCTGAGGATCGTCAACGTCGACCACTAAGTCGTAGCCAATGGATTGCAGTACCTGCTGCATCCCGGACGGGGTAATCAGTTTAGCATCATACTCGACCGAAGCCGACTGGTTGGCGTAGTTGACGGCCGCTTTCGCAATGCCGGGTGTATGGCTAAGCATGGACTCGACACTGACGGCACAAGCTGCGCAGGTCATCTCCAGTACTGGAAACGTTTGGCGGGTTAGCTCACCCGTAGTTGCGGATTTTGCAGGAGCAGTAATGGGTTGGGTCATCATGGTTTCGTCAATTTATAGGGCAAAGGTCGCCCCGCCTACCACCCATTTCGTTATACAATTACCCCGGCCGCTTGTGAGATTTTAGGGGATGCCCAAAGATGAACCACCACCGGCCTATTGGTTGCTGCTTACAGAGTCCCCTGCTGCAATACTTGCTTCTGTTGACGTACCTGACGGAAATAGGAAGGAGTCAAGCCGGTCTGCTGCCGAAACCGGTTGGAAAGGTGTTGCACACTGCTGTAACCCGTGCGGTGAGCAATCTCAGTGAGGGTCTCATCTGAGTACACCAGCCATTCTTTCACCTTGTCGATTCGCCGGAGGATAATATACCGTTCCAGCGTGATGCCCTCTGTTTTTGTAAACTGACTGCTGATGGTGTCATAATCTAGACCTAGCGCGTCCTGAATCTGGGTTGATAGTCGGCGGTTCTGCCGGTCGGAAGGCCGCACCCCCGCCGGTGCGGATCCGATGTTGCTTTCGCTAAGGTCAGTCGCCTGTGCGAAATAAAAATCAACAAAGGTTTTGGCTCGCTGGTGAACGGTCATTTTCTGTTGATCCTCCAGAAGACTAAATCCCTGCTTCGATAAAACAGTCTGGATGCGCTCCATGTCATTCGACGTTAAAGCGTCTCGAAGTGTGACCTTTCCTAACTGAACTGTAAGGACATCGAAACCAGCCTGAGTTAGTTCACGTTGAACGACGTCGATGCACCGGGCGCACACCATGCCCCGAATTCGTAGCAAACCTGCCTGGTGTTCCGCCTTACCGGCGTTCTGATCGTCCGGCTGAATCGCTTTCATTATTGTTGGCTCCATTTCTATCGGGCAATATCTCACGGGGTCGCCGGCCGGTTGAATGCCGACCTGACTACTTACCCCGTCACGCACTGGTGGAAGTAATTGCAGTGTACTCAATACGATAACAAACAAAGCTATGGGTATGAGTGATGCAGAGGCTTGCAAAATTCGGGCCTTGCCTTGCAGAATTTTTGTAGTATGGCCTTTTTTAACGTCCAGCGAGTTAAGTTGATGAGCTAGCGTGTTTTGCGCTTTCAGAATACACAACGAATGCTAACGGATCCAGGAATATGACGCATCAGCACCGGTATATGATACACGGCTTAACGACCACCGAGCAGGCCGAAGCCATCCAAAAGCGTTTGATTGGTCAGCCGGGCATCATCGACGCCCGGCTAACCGTTGACCCACCCGAAGCGTTGCTTACGGTTGAGCATCATCCTTCCGCTGCCGACATACAGCAACTGGTTTCGACGGTCGGATCGTTTCATGTGATGGAAGCCCGTGATGAGCCAGCCCCTATACATACCGACCATCAGGCAAGCGGGTTGCCTGCCAATCCCACCCATGACCACGAACCAAATGCAAACCGCGTAGGGTCTGCTGCCGAATCACCCGCTGAACAGAAAGCACTGCAACATATTGGGCACGATGGCCACAGTGGACCCGACAGTCCCCAGCAACATCAGGGCGGCATAGGGATGGAACATGAGTCGATGGATCACGCCCAGATGGATCATTCTAAGATGGGACATGGTAAGCAAGGCGGTCATGGGGGACACGGGGGGCATGATCATGGAGCCATGATCGCCGATTTTTTACGCCGGTTCTGGATTTGTCTCGCCCTGTCGGTGCCGGTTGTCCTCCTGTCAATGATGTTTCGCGACCTGACGGGCTACACCCTTGACTTCCCCTTTCGGAATGGGGTGGTGCTGGTGCTTGCGTCCATCATTTATGGCTACGGCGGCTGGCCATTCCTAACGGGTATGATCGGCGAACTGAGGAATCGGCAGTTGGGCATGATGACGCTCGTTGCCGTAGCCATCACCACCGCCTATGTCTATAGCGTCGTCGTATCGGTGGGGTGGTTGAGTGGTATGGATTTCTTCTTTGAGCTGGCCACGCTGATTGATATCATGCTGCTGGGACATTATTTCGAGATGAAATCAGTAGCGGGAGCCTCACACTCATTGGAGTTGATCGTACAGATGTTGCCTTCTGATGCCCACAAGGTGAATGGAGATACCATCAGCGACGTAAACGTCACGTCACTGGCTATTGGCGACGTAGTGCTGGTTCGACCCGGAGAACGTATTCCGACTGATGGTGAGGTAGTTGAGGGGGATAGTGCGGTCAATGAGAGTATGTTAACGGGTGAAAGTGTGCCCGTACAGAAAGCGCTGCGCGATACGGTTATCGCCGGGGCGGTTAACGGAGAAGGGTCGCTCAAAATTAAGGTCACCCATCGGGGGGAAGACAGCTACCTCAACAAAGTGGTTAAACTGGTTGAGGAGGCTCAGAATGCCAAATCACAAACCCAGACACTGGCTGACCGCGCAGCGGGCTGGCTAACCATTGTATCCCTGTCGGTGGGGCTAATTACCCTTGTAACCTGGCTCTGGCTGGGTAAAGACGTCGCTTTTGCTGTCGAGCGGATGGTTACGGTAATGGTGACAGCCTGCCCCCACGCCTTGGGCGTTGCAATTCCGCTGGTAGTAGCCATCTCCACAGCCATTTCAGCCCAAAAGGGACTACTTATTCGCAACCGGACTGCCTTTGAGGAAGCCCGCAAAATTACCGCGATGGTTTTCGACAAAACCGGTACGCTGACCGAAGGCGAGTTTGGCGTTACACGCGTCAAGGTGTTGTCGGCAGAGATGGACGAGACAACCTTGTTAGGTATGACAGCCGCTTTGGAACAACAGTCACAACACCCGATTGCCCAGGGCATTGTTCGTGAGGCTCAGAAAAGGAAACTGGATTTGCCATCCATCAGCAACTTTCAATCCATTACGGGTAAAGGCGTTACGGCTACCGTGAACGGAAAATCGGTTGTGGTTGTCAGCCCTGGCTATCTGAAAGAGAAAGAGATCAAACTGCCCCCGGATGCAACCGGCAGCGATGCCGAAACGGTAATCTTCGTTCTGATGAACGATCAACTTATGGGTTACATAGCCTTAGCTGACCGTATACGCGATGATTCTAAAGAAGCCGTTCGACGCTTACAGGAGTCGGGTATAAAGGTGTATATGGCCACTGGTGATAACCAGAAAGTAGCCGATACCGTTGCTAAAGAACTGGGTTTGGACGGGGTATTCGCCGAGGTGCTGCCCGACGAGAAAGTAACGATCGTAAAGGATTTACAGGCAAAAGGCCAATTCGTAGCCATGACCGGCGACGGGGTTAATGATGCTCCCGCCTTAGCGCAGGCCAACGTAGGCATCGCCGTAGGTTCCGGCACCGATGTTGCCGCTGAGACTGCCGACATTATCTTAGTCAACAGCAAACCCACCGATATTACCAACCTGGTTGATTTTGGAAAGGCTACCTACCGCAAGATGATTCAGAACTTATTCTGGGCGACGGGTTACAATGTGATTGCCGTTCCGCTGGCGGCTGGGGTGCTGTACCCCAACTTTGTGCTTAGTCCGGCCTTGGGTGCCGTATTAATGAGTGCAAGTACAGTGATTGTAGCACTGAACGCGCAACTCCTAAAGCGGAGTCTTAACCCCAAACAGGAATAGCTATTACGCCTTTACGGTCAATTTTATCCCGTTCAATGAACTATTTTTCTTAAAGTTAGGCCCGGTCACCAAAGCAATAAAGGGCTTTAGCGACTGGGCCTTAACCCTGTTAATTATAGATTTCGTACCGTTACTGCTTATTCATATGGGTATGCTGATTCTCAAAGCAGTGCAGTGCGCAGGCTGTTCCTTTGTAGCTTTCATGCACATTCCCGATTTTTTTGCCCTTAGCATTAAAAATGTCACAGGTTTTATCCGGATTATTTTTGATGGTGAACATCAGATCGCCATTGGCATCCATATAGGTTTTCCCATCTTTTCCCATATGCCCCAGCTTTTTGTTCGTTTTGGCATCGACTAAGTTGCCCTGCCCGTCCACAAAGGCCATTTTGTGACCTTTCGCATCCTGTATCATCTTGTCTTTGGTAACGAGTCCAATCGTTGCTCCCGTAACGTCTTTCACCTGCCCAGTGGCATTGATCGTCATCGGTTGTTTATAATTGGCACCTTGCGCATACGTATAAAAGGGGCTGGTAACCAGGCAGACAAAAAGAAAAACGAGTGCTAGTGATTTCATGATGGTCTTGTTAAAAGTTGGTTGTAGTTACCCAAGGCGACTCGCTTGTTGTATCCGTAGGCTTCACCCATTTAGCGTACCAAGCAAGATCACTGGATTATATAATAATCTGTATCAAAGGTCAGAAGTGCGTGGGTTCAATGAGATGATCTTAGTTACATAAATTCCTGACCTTTCTCATATTTCTACAACTGAAGCAGTTAGCTCTTCATTTGACAGTCTTAAATGAAAAAGGGGTGGGTAGTTCTGCGGAAAGGGAGATAATTCGTCGTTTAAGCCAGCAGTGTACAAAGTTGTCTCAAGAAAAGTAGCGTGGCTGTTGCACAACTCCGCTTTTTACATCGGTTGTTCTCTCTGTGTAGGCTAGTGGTCAGATTTTCTCACCTCGTTGCCCCATCTCAGTTGAGATAAATCATGGTAAAGCTTAGAAAAGTGTCACCAGAAGCCAATGACCACTCCACTTTTAGGGCTATGGCTTGGCTGACGGTAGACTTGGTAGTGAACTTCATATACTTCTTCAGATTGAAGGCCACTGCTGCCATGAGCATCACCTTGTGAGCCCCAGCTTTGCCTCGTACATTTATCTTTCGTAACCCATAATAGTCGACCAAACTGCCTAAGGCTGGTTCTATCGTCGCACTCCGTAACCGCTTCATGCGCTTGCCTCGTGGGCTTTGCTGGCGTTCTAGGGCTCGTCGATAGTGTGGATCATAGGCCGAACGAATAATCTGACGGCATTGGCTCTTAGGAACACACGTGGGTTTGAGGGGGCACTGTTGACAGTCTTGGTAAGCTGCTCGATAAACCTTCAATAAGCCTCCGTCCGCGTTCCTGTCGAACGTCTTAAAGGGTAAACGCTTACCCTGCGAGCAGGTAAAGTGATCTTTTTCAGGATCATAGGGAAAGCCTTCGATCTGTGGCTTGTACTTACCAAACACAGGTATCCACCCCGTGATTTTCCACCCCTCCAGCAAGGCATAGTTACCGCCATTAGAGTAACCCGTATCAGCCAGTACCTCTTCAAGGCGCAGCTCATTGGCGGCTAACCGTTTCTGAAGTTTCAGCGTAATATCTGGCAAACACTGGCTGTCTCGACCATCGGCAAAATCGGCCTGCACATGGCTAATGACCCCCTCGGCGGTATCAACTGCCAGATTGCAATGGTAGTTAAGTTTGCGGGCTTTACCCGGCTTGATGGAAATGCGGGCGTCAGGATCGGTTGGGCTGTAGTGGGTTTTGTTACTCAGTAACTTTGCCTTTTCGTTACCAGCTCCCAAGGTAGTCGGTGCACTTTTCAGGTTTTGCTGATGCTTTTTCAGCCGTCTCAATTGGTGATCGGCTGCGGTAATCACCGACGCAGGATGACGGGGGCTAAGTTGGGCTATGGAAGTCCCGGGCTGATCCTCAGCCGACTGGACCAGTCTGGGACCAGGTAGGTTGGGTTGTTTTTCTAACAGTCTTTCCATCGACGCATTCGCTTTGACAGGCGCTGAGTCGATGGCTACCCTACGGCCAGCCACCATGTTGTTAGCTACACATAGGCCGAACACTTTATCGAACACGGCTTCGAAGAGTGCTTCCGGATAAAGTTGTCGCGTACGGCTCAACGTGGAGTGCCAGGGTAATGGCTCATCAATGTTATAGCCCAAGAAGTACAGCATATCCATGCGTAGCGAGCAATGCTCGACTAACTTTCTGTCGGAAGTAATATTCTCCAGGCAACCGATGAGCATGAATTTGAAGAATACGACTGGGTCAATGGAAGGGTTTCCGGTATGGCCATAGAGCTGTTTAGTGGCCTCATAGATAAAGGTCAGATCGAGCGTCTCCTTTAACCGACGGTAGAAGTTGTGCTTAGGGACGCGGCTGGACAACTGAAAACAAGTGATTTGCTTTTCGGTATACTCTTTTCGGCCTTGCATACCTTAAGATACAGAAAAGGCCACTTAAATTCCTAAGTGGAGTTGTGCAACAGCCACTAGCCTTTCTTGAGACAAGGTCAATATCCTTTAAAAAGAAGTGTTCCTGTATAAACGCTCGTTTATATAGGAACAACGATCAAAGAAGGCGGATAAATTATTTCCCTGCCTTCCGGGTTACAAATACAAGAATCTATGGAAACGACACTTAATCCTCCCGTTGATAAACGGTGGAACATTGCCACGGGATTGGCCCTCTTTACCGTCGTGTACAATATCGGCGAAGGCTTGGTTTCATTGTATTTCGGCGCACAAGACGAAGCCTTGACCTTGGCAGGCTTTGGCGCGGATAGTTTTATCGAAGTCATTTCCGGCTTGGGTATCCTAGCCATGATCGCCCGTTTGCGTCGGTTCGGCAACAAAGATCGGGGCCGCTTTGAAAAGCTGGCTCTTCAAATCACGGGCGTCTGCTTGTATGTACTGGTGGCAGGTTTGATGATCGGCGCGGGCGTCAGTATTTGGGAGAATCAAAAGCCGGAAACGACCGTGGCCGGAATCGTGGTATCTCTGCTCTCCATTGCCATTATGCGAGTGCTTGCCAGGTGGAAGATTCGCACAGGCGAACAGCTCAGTTCAGCCTCTATTATTACTGATGGCAAATGCACAATGGTTTGTGTCTATATGTCGGTGGTGTTGTTGGCATCGAGTGTGCTGTATGAGTTGCTGCATCTACCCTACATTGATGCAGCTGGTATGCTGGGGCTAGCCTGGTTCTCCTTCAAAGAAGGGCAGGAGAGTTTCGAGAAATCGAACGATGTTGCGGCCTGCTGCGGTCATTGCTAGCGGCCTTCTATCGAACCATCAGAGTATCATCTAAAATGGCAGCAATTTTGCAATGGTCGGGGCAATCGGCAACCGCTTCCAACAATTGCAGTCTGAGGGTTTGCAATTGCACGATCTGTTCCTCAATCAGTCGCACTTTTTCCAGCACCTGGCCTTTGCCTGCGATGCAATCCATCCCGCCCGTTTCGTAGGAGGCGATGACCTGCTGAATTTCTGCCAGCGTGTAGCCGATTTTCTTTAATTCCTTGATTGCCCGAAGCCGCGATAAAATAGCCGGGGAATATTCCTTGTAGTTGTTTTCCCGCCTGGCTCGTTTGGGCAGTCGCAGCAGACCGATTTTTTCGTAATACCGGATCGTATCGCGGGAAAAGCCTGATTCCTGGGCAATGATGCCGATGAGCATAATTTTATCGGTGAAACGCTTGACAGTGGACTATACTCCACCGTTTAAATTTACCAGAAAAACCATGAAATCACTCATGCTTACCGGGTTGGCCTGGCTGCTCGTATTGTCCTGCCTGGCTCAGACAAAAACAACAAAGACGATGGAAACCCAAGCCGTTTTAAAGAAAAAAATCGCGCTCGCCTGCAAGCTTACAGACAAAGACCAGATCAAGCGCATGAATGAATTGCACCAGACGCTTTTTAAAAAGGTGTCACGCGCCGTTGAGCATCCGAATAGCTACGAGCTGGTGTTTGAAAAGTCCGATAATGCTATCATTGGCGACCTGGCTGAATTTATCAAATTCGAGCGGGTATGCTGCCCCTGGCTGGTGTTTCACCTGACCTTTCAGCCTGAAGAAGGCCCTATTTCCCTGGAAATGGGGGATTCCGCCGAAACAAAGGAAATGGTCTATCTGGTGATGGAACTCGACAAACTTGAACAGCCTGCCGTTCGGTAGGCTGTTTTGATTAATGTCGGGGTGCGTAGTAGATAACGCAAACCCCGATCAGCGCAATCAATGCGCCGATAATATCATATCTGTCTGGTCGGAATCCATCCACCTTCCATGCCCACAGCAGAGCCATGACAATAAAGAAACCGCCGTATGTGGCATACACGCGGCCAAATCCAGTGGGCTGAAACGTTGCCACGATGCCATAGCAGGCCAACATGATGCCGCCGATAACGCCATACCAGAGCGGTTTTCCCTCTTTCATCCAAAGCCAAACGAGGTATCCGCCCCCGATCTCACAGAATCCGGCCAAAATGAACACGAAAAGTGATTTGACAATAGCCATATCAGGCGCAGCAACTCTTTTGCTCTTGGATCGGCGGGCACTTCGCCGACCCATAGGAACAGAAGACACAACAATCCCCCGCCAACGGCTTTAAAAGGGTCTGGCAGGAGGTGCATTCATAAAAATAGGTGCAAGCATCGGTCGGCATGATCTCCGCTGCTTGGTGGCCACAATTTGGGCATGTAATCACAGATCCGAGTGTGACAGTCATTCCTTAAAGCGTTTTTGTGCTGGTGACTTTGTATCCGGTGGCATCCACCGCTTTTTTGATGTCAGCCAGAGAGGTTTTTTTGCTATCGTATTTCACGGTAGCAGCCCCTTTTTGGTACGACACATCCACCGCCGATACGCCCTTGATCTTGGTGACTTCCTGCTTGATGTGATGTTCGCAGCCTTCACAGGACATGCCCTTGATGGTGACATAGGCCACTTGTTGCGTGCCTCCCTGCGCGGGTTGCAAGGTCGCTTGATTCTTTTTCTGGTACAGCCAGTTTGAGTAAGAAGGGAAAGCCAACAGCAGCAATGCAATTGCTGTTATTACGCCCAAAATTGGCTTCGTTTGCCAAAAGGATGTTTTCTTCGTTTCACAATTACATTCCATCGTTTTTTTGGGTTTTAATTGTTCGTACCAGGCCCAACCCAACGCGCCCACCGTGAGCGCGATACTGTAAGGCCGCAAAGGTTCCAGCCAAGCCCACCCACCAGCCGAGCCAGTGGCACCCACCAGCAATGTGAGCAAAGGGACTGTGCAACAGAGAGAAGAAACAAAGGCGGTCAGTAGCCCGGTCAATCCTGCGAGTTTCATAGCTTTGCGATCGTTATGGCCCCAAATTAAACAGTTAGCAAGGGGCGGTTTGCATCGTTTCAAGATGTTCTAACAGCGAATGTAAGATGCCGGTTGATTCTGTCCGCAATGAATAAAAAACAGTCTGGCCGACTTTCCGGGCTTGGATCAACTGCGCATCTTTGAGCTTACGCAAATGCTGAGAAACAGCGGGAATAGTCATGCCCAAAATGTCGCTCAAATCGCAAACGCACAAATTGCTTTCTTCCCGCAACAAATAAATAATTTTAAGCCGGTTGGCATTGCCTGCCAAATCCAACACCTGAGCCAATCGGTCAAAGACTGGCCCGGCATATTTTATTTTCTCGGTACATTGGCGAATCTGTTCTTGATCGGCAAAGACGCGAACACAGTTTGAGGAATTTTCCATTTCAGAACAAAGGTAAGTAATTTGCTTATTTAAGCAAATTCTTAAATACTTGAATCACATACAGCGGTTTCTTTTTGCAGGAAAAGCCATAAAGTTTATTTGCAAGCGACGTGTGCTTGTGAACAACGCAGAGAAGCAGAAAGCCCCTTTCGGGGCCTTCTACACGTTAGATGCCTTTCTTTGCCCGGCAGCATGGGGGTAATTCCGCATCGGCCACCGTTTTAGCGTGGGTCGATGCTACGGCCTGCGCCGACATTGCCTTCGGGCAAGCGGGCGTACCTTCCAGCGGACACGTTTCGCTCCGGCTGGTGAAGCTGCTTAGGCCATAGGCCATACCTCCAACCGCCAACATGGTGGCGACAGAAGCAAACACTGTGCGTTTAGACATAATGAATTGATTTTAAGTGAGCGCGAAAGTTCAGATGGAGGGATGGGGGGTCTCCAAACTTTTTTCTAATAAAATTTTCTTCATGAACTGTTCGACCGCTTCGGCTTCTTTCAACCGCTGGGGTACGTCCTCCAATGGTATATCGGGAAACATGCGCCGTAATCGTTCAATCAAATTTTCTTGTCCACAATCACCGGGGCAATGATGGTGCGCGAAAGCAATTTTCTCGGCCATTGCTTTTCGGTAAACATCATCCAGCAGCAGCAAAACGCTTTTCGATAAAAGTACCTGAGCCGCTTTGAGTTGGATTAATTCCCGTTCGGGATCGCTGCTTTCTTTAACCGAATGCAATACCGCTTGAAGTTGGCCAATGGCCGTTGCCAAAGTGGGCTTAAAGTTTTCGAGAAGATCGGTTGAAATCATACCCATTTAACGGCTTGAGTATCACTTAGTTGTGAGACCCCAATTCTTCGTAAAAGTAATCCGCAATTATGTAAAACGCACAATTGCATCATGGTAATGCAACGATCATTCCTTTGTGCAAATATCCCTCGTGGGGGCCGCACCGCACCAGGCAGTAAGTTGGGCCATGCTTTAGAATCGTGACTTTCCCACTGGTAACGATATGCACCAGCTTAGAGCGGTGATCCTGCCGACGAAAGAGCAACGCATAAGGTAGCACGGCGGCTTGCTGACCTTCATCCTGTTTTGCAGCATCGGCGTCTATTGGGCGCGGGTCACGGTGCCTGTTGTCGATCAGGTTTTCTTTAATCGACTCCTCGAACTGCATCAGGCGCAGTAAAACGGAATGATACACCTCGGCGCGGCCATAATCGGGGGAATCGTTTTCGAGCCGTTGCAAGTACCCGTGTAAGTCGCTTTGGAGCTGCGAATAAGCCGGGGCATCGACCACCGACAAATGATTGAGCTTTTTACCTAGCGCGGTTAATTGGTGCTGAATGACGCGCCCGTTGCTCTGGTAGGGTGTTTCTCTGACGCTGGTATATCGCCATGCGCCCTCCCTTGTGTAGTCGATCAGAAAATTACTGCTCGACTGAGCAAGGCCGGGAGCTGCCACAAAATACAGCATCCCGGCACTGGCGAACCAACATAAAATTTTTCTCATACGCTGGGAAATTTAGGAGCGGTCGGGTAAATCGATTATCGGGCGATGCGCAAGGCTTCCGCGTAGGCATCCGGCAATTCGCTTTGCTCAACGGCCTGGGCTGCTTTTTCTACATCGTAGGCAACGCGCACGAACTCCACGGTAACCCCTTCGCGCGAACCTGGCCGCGCTGTTTCGTCTATCGTCAGCAGCACATAACCGGCCCTCGGATCACCGTCCTTTGGTTTTCCCACGGAACCAATATTAATGGCATGACGCCAATATGTTTCCTGGCCTTCTGCCTTGGCACTCACCACTTTGTGGAAGGGTTTGTGCGTATGACCGAAACACAGCACATCAGCACCCGCACCCTCGATCACGCGGCCCAAACTGCGGTCGCCCCGATCCTCAAACAGATATTCATTCACGCGCCGGGGGCTACCATGCACCAGCAGCAACGTGAACGGGGTTTGTTGCTGCCAAAGGTGTTCGGGGTCGTTGCCTAGCTCAAATTCCACGCGAATATGAGTTGGGAGCGTGCGCAGATACTGCCGCTCATCGTTGCCCACCTGGACATTGGTGTAGGCAATGGACACTTTGCCATTGGACTTTTCCTGTTCCTCTTTGTAGGCGCATCCGCAATCGTCGGAGCTGCGACCGATGCCATAATCATAATTCCCGGCAATCGTCGGAATACCGCGTTTGCGGATCGTGGCAATCACCTCGTTTGGCCAGATATTATAGCCGACCAAATCACCCAAACAATAAACCGCGTCAGGCTGGCGGCTGTCGATGTCGGCCAATACCGCTTCCAAAGCAGGCAAGTTGGCGTGAATGTCGGAAAACAGGGCAATTTTCATGCGTGCTTTTGGAGCGTCTTTTTGTAGTAGGGAGCAAACTTGCTTTGTTGTTTCAGAGCGAAATTGACCATCAGGATCAGCACCGGCACTTCGATCAGCGGACCAACCACGGCGGCAAAGGCCGCGCCTGAATTGATTCCGAAGACGGCAATGGCAACGGCGATACCCAACTCAAAATTATTGCCCGCTGCGGTGAAAGCGAGCGAGGTGGATTTGGCATAATCGGCACCGGCCCGTTTCGAGAGATAGAAGGCCGAAAAGAACATGATGGCAAAATAGATCGTCAGCGGAATGGCGATGCGCAGCACATCGAGCGGAATGGACACGATGAGCTGTCCTTTCAGGCTGAACATGACCACGATGGTAAACAGCAACGCGATGAGCGTAATGGGGCTGATGGCAGGCAAAAACGTCTGCTCGTACCATTGGCGGCTTTTCAAACGCGTCAGGATGATCCGCGAAAACATGCCTGCCAGGAAGGGCACGCCCAAATAAATGAAGACACTTTTGGCCACTTCGCCGATGGTGATATTCACCTCGTAACCATGCAGGCCAAACAGGGGCGGTAGCACGGTAATGAACAACCAGGCATAGACCGAATAGAACAGCACCTGGAAAATGCTGTTGAAGGCCACTAGACCGGCGGCATAGAGCCGATCACCGCCCGCCAAATCATTCCAGACAATCACCATTGCAATGCAGCGGGCAATGCCGATCATAATAAGGCCGGTCATGTATTCGGGTTTGTCAGGCAGGAAAATGACCGCCAGCCCGAACATGAGCAGCGGGCCGACGATCCAGTTTTGCACGAGCGAAAGACCCAATATTTTGGTGTTGGCAAACACCTTGGGCAGCTCGTCATACCGCACCTTCGCCAAAGGCGGATACATCATCAGCACCAGGCCAACGGCGAGCGGCACGTTGGTCGAGCCGGAATTAAACCCATTGATGAAGCCCTGCGACTGCGGGAAAAAATACCCGATGCCCACGCCGATCAGCATGGCCAGGAAAATCCATAGGGTCAAAAAGCGGTCGAGAAACGAAAGACGGGGGGTACTCATAATTGATCCTGAATTAGCGCGCGTTTCATGACGATGGCCGATGACGGGCATAAATCGCTGAATTGCTGCGTCTGTTGGATAGCCGCAGGCACTTCCTGCCGGCTGACGATTTGGAAGCCATGCCGCTCGAAATAGCGGTCGGCGGTATTGGTTATAAGATACACTTCTTGCAGGCTGGATGCCCGGGCGGCTTCCAGCAATCGGCCAACCAGTTGGGCGGCAATTTGCTTGCCCTGGTAGTGCGGATCGACGGCCACCGAACGCAGCAGGCCCACCGGGCCGAAGCGTTCCAAACCAGCCACCCCAACGGGAGTTTCCTCGTATTTCGCAATGAAAAAATCAGGAAGGCCGGTCGGTAAATCCTCAGTCAATAGGTGCCCTTGCTCTAGCAGGGCAATGACGGCCTCCCTATCTGCCAGTTGCGCGGGTTCGATCTGCATGGCCATCACTTATTGCGGAACAGGTTCACCCAACCGACTTTCGATGAATTCCTGACTGTAGGTTTTGATCAGATCCCGCACCCGGCGAAAGGAAGTCAATTTATCCTCGCCTGGTGTGTGCCCTGGATCGGGGAAACTGTGATGGATCATTTCGCCCGCTGTGGGAAAATACGGACATTGTTCGCGGGCATTGTCACACACGGTGATGACGTAATCGAACGGGATTTGCACATACTCATCGGCGTGATTCGAGGTATGATGCGAAATGTCGATGCCGTCTTCGGCCATTACTTGAATGGCCAACGGATTGACGCCGTGCGGAGCAACACCCGCGCTATAGACTTGGGCGCGGTCGCCTGCGAAATGCTGCAAATAGCCTTCGGCCATCTGCGAACGGGCGGAATTGCCCGTGCAAAGCACTAGGATTTTTTTCATGGCTGTTTTGTAGTTGGGTTTAGTTGCAGCAACCGGGAGGGCAGCAGGCCGCTGGGGCCGCTTCTTCGGGCTTCTGGGCAAATACGGTGACGCTATAAATACCTTTGTCTTGATGGCGATAATCGGCGATTTCTTCCGCCGACAGATAGTTTTTCAGCACCTCATCGGGCAAAGAAATTTCGCGCTCTTTCTGCACGATGATGTTGGTAAAACCGTTCTCCTGGATGAGCTGCAAATACTCGTTCTTCTGGATGGCACCCGATACACAACCCACATAGAGTTCGGCGTCCTGTTGCAAGCCTGCGGGCAGCTCACCTTTCAGCACGATATCGGAGATGCTGAAATGACCACCGGGCTTCAAAATGCGGAAGGTTTCGCCAACGGCTTTTTGTTTGTCGGGGACCAGGTTCATCACGCAGTTACTCACCACAACGTCGGCCAAATTGCTCGGTAACGGCATGTCCTCGATGTCGCCATAGACAAATTCGACATTGGTAAATCCGAGCGTCTTGGTGTTTTTGCGGGCACGGTCGATCATGGCCGGGGTCATATCCAGGCCGATCACGCGACCCGTTTCGCCGGTTTCGGCACGGGCCACAAAGCAGTCATTGCCTGCGCCCGATCCAAGATCCACTACGGTGTCACCGGGTTTGATCTGCACGAATTGCGTAGGCAGGCCGCAACCCAATCCCAAATCGGCTTCGGCGACGTAGCCGTTCAGCTCGTCATAGCTCACGGTCATATCAATGGGCACGCTGGCGACCGTTTCAGGCCCACAGCAGGAGGTGGGTCCCCAACAGCCATTGGTATCGGCCGGGCCGACGGTCGGTTGTTCGGCAATTGCGCCGTATTTCTGGCGCACGACTTCTTTGATTTGCTCGGCGGTTTCCATATGTTTTCCTATTGGTATAATGTAATATTACGATTGATTCAGGCAAAAAAATACCCGCTGATTTCAGCAGCAGGTCACTGGTACAAACGTATCAAACAATTCTCCGAATGCGCGTTGAGCTTCATCCCATACGGGGGGATTAATGCAATAGCACACGCGGGGCGGGTTGATTTCGCCCTGAATGATGCCAATGCGTTTTAGTTCTTTTAGGTGTTGTGAAACGGTTGCCTGGGCCAAATTCAGCTCGTCCACCAGATCACCGCAGACGCACGCTTTCCTGTCCACCAGCAATTGTAGAATGGCTACCCGTGCCGGATGAGCAAATGCCTTTGCCAGATCCGCAATGCGGTTTTGTTCCTCGGTGAATATTTCGGTTTTGGTAAGTCCCATGTCCCAAAGGTAACAGGTTTTTTATTCATTGCAATATTGCGATGGATAAAATCTATAAGCCGGTTAAAGGTTCATCTTTACTTTGGAAAAAACATAAAAGGTTTCCGTGGCAATTTGCTTGCACCGCTCGTCATATTTAGCGGTTTCCTGGGGTGTGCCATCAAAAGCTTTGGGATCGTCATAGGACGTCGCTACCCGCAGGGCTGCGCCTTTCACAATGGGACATGCTTTATCGGCTTGTGAGCAAGTCATGATCGCCAGGAAATTGCTCTGGGGATTACTGGCATCATCGTATTTCTTGGAGAACGCCTTAATGGGTTCTGCACCAGATGCGTAAGTAATAGCATACATTGGGTTCGGTCCTTCTGATGCTTCGCTAATATCAAATCCCGCTCTTTTGCAGGCAGCTATTGCCCGTTCATTGAAGGCACTAACTTCTGTTCCACCTGAGAAGCTTTTTACGCCTGGAACGCCATAATAAGCAGCGGCTGTGGCTGCCCATAGTTGGCCGAAATGACTGCGTCGGGAATTATGGGTACAGATGTAAATTAGTTGGACAGTCTCTTGAGTGTTGACTTTGAGTTGAACAAACTCCGCAATTTTGTCCAATTCAGTCTTGCGGTCTTGGGGTATTTTTGAAAAGTCCTGCTTAATGCCGTTGATGTAGGTCGTTATAGAGCCATTCAATACCACTTTTTTGTCGGGATCATTGCTCAAGAAAATAGCGGTTGTAGTTAGTAACCATAATGGTAATAGGCTGAAAAGCTTCATAGTACAGCGTTATATATTGTTATCTCCAAACACGAAATTGGTTTCATCGTAAAGTTACGATTAATTTGCTATTCGTGTGGAATTTATAAGTAATCGCTCGCCCGACTGTGTATCTTATGACTTAATCAGTCATCCAAGTGTCTCCTTAATCGCACGTGGCTGTTGCACAACTCTGCTTCCCACAACGATTTTCCAGCGTCTGAAATGGCGAATCAGATTTTCTACCACCTTCTGCCCTTATTAGTTGAGAAAAAGCAGGCAAAAGCCTAAGTAAGTGTCTTGAGAAGACAATGACCAGTTCACCTTTAAGGCTATGGCCTGGCTGACAGTGGACTTGATAGTGAACTTCATACACTTCTTCAGATTGAAGGCAATTGCGGCCATCAGCATCACTTTGTGAGCCCCAGCCTTACCCCGTACATTTATCTTGCGTAACCCATTGTACTCCAACAGACTACATAAGACAGGTTCCACCGTCCGTTGACGAAGCTTTTTCATGCGCTTGCCCCGCCGACTTTACTGGCGCTCCAAGGCTCGACGGTAGAAGGGGTCATAGGCCGTCCGGATAAATTGTCGGCATTGGCTTTTGGGGACACAAGTGGGTTTGAGGGGACACGGTTTGCAATCCTGGTAATCTGCCCGGTAAACTTTCAACAAACCAGTTTCAGCATGGGTGGCAAAGGTCTTGAAAGGCAGTCGCTTGCCAGCGGAACAAGTAAAGTAATCGCCTTCAGGATCATAAGGAAAGCCTTCGATCTGTAGCTTGTACTTGCCAAAAACAGGTATCCATCCGCAACGGCGGACCGTCCGTAATTTTCCACCCCTCCAGTAAGGCGTAGTTACCGCCATTGGAGTATCCTGTATCAGCCAGTAGCTCTTCTAAGCGCAGCTCATTGGCGGCTAACCGTTGCTGAAGTTTCAGCGTAATATCAGGTAAGCACAGGCTGTCTCGACCATCGGCAAAATCGGCCTGCACATTACTAATGACGCCTTCAGCGGTATCAACTGCCAGACTACAATTATAATTGAGTTTGCGGGCTTTACCCGGCTTGATGGAGATGCGGGCATCGGGGTCGGTAGGACTGTAATGAGTTTTACGGTCCGCCGTTGCGGTTGCTCAGTAACTTTGCCTTTTCGTTACCAGCCCCCAGGGTAGTGGGCGCACTTTGCAGATTCTGCTGGCGCTTGGCTAGTCTTCTTAACTGATGATCGGCAGCCGAGATTACCGAGGCTGTCTGACGGGAGCTGAGTTTAGAGGGTCGAATGTACTGGTCCGTTTTGATCTTCAGCTTGGGGTAGTAATTTGGGCCCAGATCGCTGGGGCTGTTTTTCTAAGAGTGTTTCCATCGACGCGTTCGCTTTGACAGGAGCCGAGTCGATAGCGATCCGCCGACCGGCTACCGCAGCCGGTCATATTGTGGGCCACACATAAGCTGAATACTTTATTAAATAGTAACTCAAAAAGTGATTCTGGATAAAGTTGGCGGGTCCGGCTCAGAGTGGAGTGCCAAGGAAGTGACTCATCAATGTTGTAGCCCAGGAAATACAGCATATCCATGCGCATGGAGCAATGCTCAATCAGCTTTTCTATCAGAATTGATATTCTCCAGATAGCCAATGAGCATGAACTTGAAGAAGACCACGGGGTCAATCGATGGATTGCCAGTTGAGCCATAACAGGCTTTAGTATGTTCATACAAGAACCTCAGATCGAGAGTCTCCTTCAGCCGACGGTAGAAATTATCTTTGGGGATGCGGCTGGAAAGCTGGAAAGGGGTGATGATTTTCTCGCGGTCGTGTTTTCTTCCTTGCATGACTGAAGATACAAAAACTCAACCTATCCAGGTATTTTATGCACTGGCAAAGTTGTGCAACAGCCAAGCTCCTTTTTTGAGAAAGTTCCTTCTCGATTCGCGTCGAATAGTTCACTATCTGTCCAACTTAATGTAGCGTACGGGTTTCCTTTTTGACTACCTGTTGCATAAACTTTTACCGTACCTTTGGGGTTGTGAAGTGGTTTACCCTCATATTGTCCGTTTATCTCCTGGGTTTGTCTCTTTGGCCCTGTGCAGATATGCCGCTGATCCCTGTTGGGGAGTCAGGGATAGCTATGATTCTGTCGGCCTCGATTACGGAGTCGAATACCGGCCATCATCACGAGCATGATGCCTGCACTCCTTTTTGTACCTGCGCCTGCTGTGCTGCTACCATTACCATTTCGCCCCGATTCCAGTACTCACCCACTCATTCGGTCAAGATCGTATCAATTGCCGTAGCCGCGTTTGGCTACGCTTCGGATCATCCGTTCGATCCGATTACTGCCATCTGGCAACCCCCTCAACTTCGGGTCTGAACACCCTCGCCGTTTGCGATGGACTGCTTTACTATGCCCTTATAAGGCGTAAGTAGGCGGTTTGTGTGCATTCGGCATCTTCCTATTGTCCATTAGTTCAGACACGATTATGCTGGATCGCATCATCCGATTTTCTATTCAGAATAAGCTCATTATCGGGCTCTTTACCCTCGCGCTCATCGTGTGGGGTGGTTATTCGCTGACCCGATTGCCCATTGATGCCCTGCCCGACATCACCAACAACCAGGTGCAGGTCATTACCCGAAGCCCTGCACTGGCGGCTCAGGAAATCGAGCGGCTCGTTACTTTTCCCATCGAGCAAACGATGGCCACCATTCCCGATATCGTCGAGATTCGCTCACTATCGCGCTTCGGACTGTCAGTCGTCACTATTGTTTTTACCGATAAAACCGATGTCTATTGGGCGCGGCAGCAAATCAGCGAACGCCTGAACGAAGCCCGCAGCCAGATTCCTGCTGGCACCGGTGAACCCGCCATCGGCCCCGTTTCGACGGGTCTTGGTGAAATTTACCAATACGTGATTTACGCCAAACCCGGCTTTGAGAAGCGCTACTCGCCTACCGAACTGCGCTCCATTCAGGATTGGGTCGTGCGGCGGCAATTGCTGGGTACGCCCGGCGTAGCCGATGTGAGCAGTTTCGGGGGTTTGCTCAAGCAATACGAAATTGCCATCGACCCGGATCGGCTACGTTCTTACGGACTAAGCATCGGCGATTTGTTTACGGCCCTTTCGCGCAACAACCAGAACACAGGCGGTGCCTATATCGACAAAAAGCCCAATGCCTACTTCATCCGTACCGAAGGCTTGGTGACCAACCTGGATGATATCGGCCGGATAGTGGTTCGGCGCACGGAGGGCCGTACTCCGGTGCTGATTCGCGACGTGGCTACCGTGCAGTTTGGGTCGGCGGTGCGCTACGGTGCCCTGACCCGCAACGGGGAGGGCGAAGCGGTGGGCGCATTGGTGCTGATGCTCAAGGGCGAAAACGCCAATACGGTGATCGGGAAGGTAAAAACGAGAATGGAACAGATTCGGCGGACGCTGCCCGAAGGCGTGGACGTGCACGCCTTTCTGGACCGCTCTGAACTGGTGGGTCGGGCCATCGGCACCGTCACCAAAAACCTCATCGAAGGCGCGTTGATTGTTATTTTCGTGCTAATCCTGTTTTTGGGCAATCTGCGGGCGGGGTTGATTGTCGCGTCGGTGATTCCGCTGGCTATGCTTTTTGCCATCAGCCTGATGAACTTCTTTGGCGTGTCGGGCAACCTGATGAGCCTCGGTGCCATCGACTTCGGCCTGATCGTGGACGGCGCGGTGATCATCGTGGAAGCATCGCTGCATCATCTGGGACTCATCAAATTATCACGGCTCACCCAGGAACAGATGGACGAGGAAGTCTATGAATCCGCGAGCCGGATACGGGACTCGGCCGCTTTTGGCGAGGTCATTATCCTGATCGTTTACCTGCCGATTTTGGCCTTAGTCGGGATTGAGGGCAAAATGTTTGGGCCGATGGCGCAGGTGGTGGCCTTTGCTATTGCGGGCGCGTTCATTCTTTCGCTGACTTATGTACCGATGATGTCGGCCCTGTTTCTGAGCAAAAATTTAGCCCATAAACAAACGATTTCCGACCGGATGATGGCCTTTTTCCACCGGGGATACGAACCCGCTTTGCGCGGAGTCATGCGGATGAAAGCCCTGGTACTGGGGATGTCAGTCGCGCTGTTAGTGGGAGCGGTTTGGCTCTTTACCTCGCTGGGGGGCGAATTTATTCCCAACCTTAACGAGGGTGATTTCGCCGTGGAAGTCCGGGTGCGCACGGGCAGTTCACTGAGCCAGACCATCGACAAGGTGTTGCAGGCCAGTGCATTGCTGAAGAAACAGTTTCCCGAAGTGCGCGAGGTGATCGGTAAAACCGGCGCGGGCGAGATCCCTACCGATCCCATGCCCATCGAAGCAACCGATTTGATGGTGATCCTTAGACCTCAGGCTGAGTGGACTTCGGCAACCAGCCAGAACGAATTAGCGACGAAAATGGCCGAAGCCCTTAAAGTCATTCCAGGGGTGGAGTTTGGCTTTCAGCAACCCATTCAGATGCGTTTCAATGAACTGATCTCAGGAGCCAAACAGGACGTAGCCATCAAGATTTTTGGTGAAGACCTGGCCGAACTCACCCGGCTGGCGGGGCAGGTCAATGGCCTGGTCAGTAAGGTGTCGGGGGCAACGGATGTGTACGTGGAGCAGGTGTCGGGTTTGCCCCAGATTGTGGTGCAGGTAGACCGCGAGGCCCTGGCCCGCTATGGCCTGAGCGTGGACGAGGTGAACCAGACCGTGTCGGCGGCTTTTGCGGGCCAAAGCGCGGGCCTGGTTTACGAAGGCGAACGGCGGTTTGACCTCACCGTGCGGCTGGCCCAGAGCGGGCGAAGCAGCATCGAAGACGTGCGTAACCTGACCATCCCCGTGCCTGATGGCCCGGCGGTGCCGCTCTCGCAGTTGGCCAGTGTGGAACTGCGGCCAGGACCCAATCAGATTCAGCGTGAGGATGCCAAACGGCGACTCACCGTCGCCTTCAACGTGCGGGGACGTGACGTAGAGAGCGTGGTGCTGGAACTCCAGCAAAAAATAATTGGCCAGATCAAGTTTCCGACCGGCTATTACGTCACCTACGGGGGGCAATTCGAGAACCTTATCGAAGCCCGCGCCCGGCTCTCCATCGCCGTGCCGGTGTCCTTAGCTCTGATCTTCGGGCTGTTGTTTCTCACGTTCGGCTCGGCCCGGCAATCACTGCTGATTTTCTCGGCTATCCCCCTTGCGGCTATCGGGGGCATTCTGGCCCTGTGGCTGCGCGGTATGCCGTTCAGCATCTCGGCGGGCGTGGGATTCATCGCTCTCTTCGGGGTGGCGGTGCTGAACGGTATCGTGCTCATCGGCGAGTTCAACCGGCTGCGGCTGGCGGGCGAAACCAATTTGGTCAAGGTGATTTATGCCGGAACGGCCGTGCGGCTGCGGCCTGTGCTGATGACGGCGACAGTTGCTTCGCTGGGCTTTCTGCCCATGGCTTTATCAAGTTCGGCGGGAGCAGAAGTGCAAAAGCCGTTAGCCACGGTGGTCATTGGCGGGCTGATTACGGCTACGCTGCTGACACTGTTTGTGTTGCCGGTGCTGTACGTGATGATTGAACGGCGGTTCGGCAAGAAATTCGGTCAGCCTAAACCTGACGCAAAACCGGTGGCGGTTTCAGTGGCCAACTGGCTGCTGTTCGGGTTGATTGGCCTGAGCCCTTTATGGGCTATAGCGACACAGGCACAGGTTACAGCCCAGCCAAGCGTGGCCCGACCAAATCAGACCCAGACGGGCAACGGGGGCAGTCTTTCCTTAGCGCAGGCACTGCAACAGGCAGGCAGTAACAACCCTCAACTGCGGGTGTCGCAACTCAATGTAGGCTACCAGCAAAGTCTGCGGGCCACGGCGGGCGACGTGGGCAAAACTGATATTTCCACCACCTTCGGCCAGTATAACAGCCGCTACATCGACCAATCGTTTACCATCGGTCAGCGGTTGCCCAGCCCGGTCTTAGTGCGGGGGCTGCGCTCACTGGCCGATGCCCGCACCGCCGGGGCCGAAGCCGAAGGCCGCCTGACCCGCGCCGATTTGGCCAGGCAGGTGAAGGCGACCTACTACCAACTTTGGTACGTGCAGTCGCAGGCTGGTTTCTTGCGTAGCCAGGATAGTTTATTTGCGGCCATTGCGCGGGGGGCCGAGGTACGTCGGCGCACGGGAGAAGGGACGCTATTGGAACAGACAGCCGCCGAGGTGCAACGCCGACAGGCCCAAACGGCTCTGAACCAAAACGCCTTGGACGCGCAAATTCTAGCCCGGCAGTTGCAAACGCTACTGGCCAGTTCTGCCTCGCCAACCGTTCCCGATGTGCCGTTGACCGAGCGCATCCTGCCCATTGTTGACTCGTCAATGCTGGCGCAAAATCCCGAACTGGCCCTGTTGGGTGATCAGATCGAGGTGGCCCGGCGCGAAACCGACGTGGAAGCCGCCCGGCTTAAACCCGACTTCACGGTGGGTCTCACCAACCAGTCGTTACAGGGGTTTCAGACCTTGCCTGACGGGGCCGGTGATCGTTTCTACGGTTTCGGCAACCGCTTCACCTACGGGCAGGTTGGCGTCTCGATTCCCCTGTTTACCAAACCGCTTAAAGCCCGCGTAGCAGCGGCCCGCATCGGTCAGCAACGCGCTGAGGCCCAGCGCACGGCCCGCGAGCGTAGCCTGGCAGGCGAGGTAGCTACCACGATACAGACTTACCAGAAAGACCGGCAGGCCTTGGCCTATTACCGCGAATCGGCCCTGCCCCAGGCGACACTGATTCGGGAGCAGGTCACCAAAGCTTACCGAGCGGGCGAAATCGGATACGTCGAACTGTTACAAAACCTCAGAACCGTCAGCGAGATTCAGACCGGCTACTTAGCGGCTCTCAATGACTTAAATCAAACCTTAATCAACCTCGACTTTCTGTTGGGACGAATCGACTAATGAAACAAATCCATCTGATTATCAGCGCTATTCTGCTACTTTCGTTGCTGACCATAACGGGCTGTAAGAAATCATCCGACGGGGCCACCAAAGGCGGGGCTGCTAAAGACGTAACCACCAAAGCAGCGGGCAGTCACGAAGCCGAACCAAAGACCGGGCAACCCGCCGAGGGTGCCGAAGAAGAGGAAGCAGGTTTGATCGAACTGACCGAAGCCCAGTACCAGACCGTTGGCGTGAAGCTGGGTCGCCTGGAGCAGCGGCAAATGAGCCAGTTGATCCGCGTCAACGGTTCGCTGACGGTGCCGCCCGGTCAGCAGGTGTCCGTATCGTCGCCCTACGGCGGTATTCTTAAATCGGCGAATCTGTTAGCCGGTACGCCCGTTCGGCAGGGACAAACGCTGGCCGTGCTGGAAAATCCGGAGTTTATCCGCATCCAGCAGGAGTATCTGGAAACGCAGAGCCAGCTAACGTATCAGCAGCAGGAATACGAGCGGCAGCGTGAGCTGAGTAAGGAAAACGTAGGGGCACTTAAAACGCTGCAACAGGCTACGGCTCAGTTAGGTACGCTCAGGGCGCGACTGGGCGGACTTCGTCAGCAATTGGCTATCCTGGGCCTGAACTCGGCCAAACTGACCCCCGAAACCATCACCCGCACCATGAGCGTCCGTGCGCCCATTGGCGGTACGCTTACGAAGGTCAACGTGAACCGGGGCAGCTACGTGGCGGCCAATGATGTGCTGTTTGAACTGACAAACGCGGCTGGTCTGCTGGCCGAACTGACGGTGTTCGAGGGCGACCTGGCCAGGATGCAGGTTGGGCAGCGGGTGCGGTTTTCGGTGGTCGGTGCGTCGGGCGAACGCACGGGACGCATCAAACTCATCAACCGCGAAGTCAATGCTGACCGGACAGTGAAGGTCTATGCGAGTTTGGATAATCCGGCAGTAGGTACGTTACGGCCCGGCACGTTTGTTAAAGCCGTTATCGAGACGGGCGCGGCCACCGAACCGGCCCTGCCCGAACCGGCGGTGGTGCAGTCGGGCAACAGCAGCCAGATTTTTGTGTTTGCGGGAAAAGAAGACCACGAAGGGCTGGTTCACTACCGCTTCCGGCCCGTGCCGGTGCGGGCGGGCGCGGCCCAGAACGGCTACCGGGCCGTAACCCTGCCAACGGACGTAGCGGCTGATGCGCAGGTAGTTTTGGCGGGTGCCTACGATATTCTGTCGGCCAGTGCTGGGGGCGATGAAGGAGGCGGACATGGACACTAACAGCCTGGAACGAACCGATTCGGTCTTGCTCACGCCAACCGGTAACAAGGTTCACCTGCACGCCCGCGATGCCATTCGTAGCGTGCGGGTGGATCGGCTGGTATCGGAAAATGAGCTAAGCTTTGACCACTACCCGGCCCTGTCGTTATCTATTGCCGATGAATCGGGTTTGGTGCTTTGGAGTGAGGAAGTGTATACCTATACGCTGCCGGAGAGACCGGGCGAAGCCCGGATCGGGCGCACGTTTGCGGTTTGGGAAAGCCTGACTCTTGGTATCGAAACCCACGGGGAAGCGTTTGATTTCTCCATCCGGGTGTATTACACACTAAATCCTGACTGAGATGAAACCTATAGTAAGTGCTTACCTGATGCTGCTATGACCCCTCTGTTTCAACAGATCATTACTTATGCGCTGCTGCCAACTCTTGCCCTGACGGGCGGGGGGCTGCTGGCCCTGTTTATCCCGTTCGGGGTTCAGGTACGTTCGGCCATTCTGCACTTTGCGGCTGGCGTGGTCTTTTCTGTGGTGGCGGTTGAGATTCTGCCCGACGTAGTACGGCTGCACGATCCCCTGCTGACGGTCATCGGCTTTAGCGCGGGTATCGGCTTGATGCTGTTGATTCGGCGGTTCACTGAATCCGCCCCGGAAACGACCGAAAACCCGGCTCTCGCACTGACTTCGGATGGTACGGCCCCCCAGCAAGCCGCTTCCTTACCCGTAGCGTTTCTGCTGGCCATCGGGGTAGATATTTTCATCGACGGGCTGCTACTGGGGATCGGCTTTGCTGCCGGGGCAAAAGAAGGCATTCTGTTGGCCTTTGCGCTGGGTGTCGAAGTGCTATCGTTGGGCCTGGCTACGGCTACTTCGCTGACCGAAGACGGTGTGTCCCGGTCCCGCATTATCCGGCTCTTGCTGAGCCTGTCAGTACTGTTTTTTGCCAGCACGGTGGGGGGGGGCACGCTGCTGCACAACCTGCCCGAAACGGGGCTGGACATCGTTTTGTCCTTTGGACTGGCGGCTCTGCTGTTTCTGGTCACGGAAGAACTGCTGGTCGAAGCGCATGAAGGACTGGAGAAGCCCTGGATGACGGCTACGTTCTTTGCGGGTTTCCTGTTGTTTTTAATCCTAGGCATGGTCGCCTGATGGCTTTTGTCCCAAATCACTAGTGGATTATGTACAAGATTCTACTGAACCAGCCTGGTCGGCTGGCCCTTCGGGTGGCTGACTTAATTACGGCGGAGGATTACTATGAACTCCGTCCGTTGCTGGATACGACGCTGCACAGTTCCGATGAAGCCCGGCTGTATTGGGAGATGGAGTATTTCCGGGGCTGGCAACCAGACCAGCTCTGGCGGGATTTGCAGTTTGACCTGACGGTCACAGCGGATTTTGCCCGCATCGCGCTGGTGGGTACACCTGACAATATAGCGTTCATCACGCCAGTCATGCAAACCGTCTTCCGGGCGGAACTTCGCAGCTTCTCACTTGACCAGAGAGAATCAGCCTGGCAGTGGTTTGACGATAATAAATTAGCTATCCCACGGATAAATTAATATCTACTATGGAAAAAACTAAATCATACCAGCCCAGGCTAACGGCCCTGTCCCGGTCCCTGATTGCCCTCACTGTCGGTGGTATAGTTTGGTTGCTGACGGCAGGAAGTTTGACCTGGCAAGCCCGGTTCCTGCTGGGCTGGCTGGCCTACGCCCTGACCGTGCTGGTACTAATCTGGCTGATCATCGGCAGGGCCGATGCCCGGCAGACGGCTCAGCAGGAAGATGAAAGCCGACCGGCTATCTTTCTGTTTACGGTGGGCGCAGCTTTGGTCAGTCTGCTGGCTGTAGTCTTTCTGCTGGGTTCGGTTAAGGGGCTATCAGCTTCCGAAGCGACGCGGCACGTGATTCTGTCCGGGCTGACCTTGGTTAGCTCATGGATGCTGACGCATAGCATTTTTACACTGCATTACGCTCACCTCTACTATAACCCCGACGAAACGGAACGGGTAGGTGGTCTTGACTTTCCCGGTGAGGAGCCACCCGATTACGTCGATTTCGCCTACTATTCGTTCGTGGTCGGTATGACGTTTCAGGTTTCTGACGTAGCCATTACCGCCAAACCGCTCCGGCGGTTGACCCTATTACATGGTGTTTTGTCCTTCGCGTTTAATACGCTCATCATTGCCCTGACCATCAACACCGTTTCCGGTCTGTTGTAGGCTGGCCCATTCATCCATTAACCGTTCTACTCTGTATGAAGACTATCCAGCACCTAATCCAGCAAGAACTGAGCGAAGCCCAGGCGGTGCTCAGCGCCTTTATGGCCAATGACAATAATCTGACTGCGATTGAAAAAGCCGCCCGGCTTATGGCGGATGCTCTGAACGGGGGACACATGATTCTTAGCTGTGGCAACGGCGGTTCGCTCTGCGATGCCATGCACTTCGCCGAGGAATTATCCGGCCGCTTCCGTAACGACCGCTCAGGTCTGGCGGGTCTGGCCATTGCGGATGTAAGTCATCTGACCTGCGTAGGCAACGATTACGGCTACGAGTTCGTGTTTTCGCGCTTTATCGAAGGCTTGGGCCATCCGGGCGATGTGCTGCTCGGCCTAAGTACAAGCGGCAATTCCGCCAATGTGGTATGGGCCGTCGAAGCGGCCCGGCAGCAAGGCATGTCGGTTGTTCTGCTGACGGGCAAGGACGGGGGCAAGCTGGCGGGTCTGGCCGACGTTGAAATTCGCGTGCCTCACTTCGGTTATGCCGACCGGATTCAGGAAGTTCACGGCAAGATCATTCACATCCTGATTCTGCTGATTGAAACGCTGGTAATCCCCGTCAAACGGTCTTGCTAGTTCAGGTAACCGATGACCAAACACAAGACTAATCAATAAACCCAACACCCCTCACAAACCGGATCGGCTGCGGGCCGCTGGGAGAAGGCATTTGCTTCGATCAGGCGGGAGACGGCTTTTACCCTGAGTGAGCGCGGCAACGCGGCCTCCGTAACGCTGATAGGTCCGCTTTCTTTTTAATCGAAAAAAGTGCCATTCAACTACAGGACCCGTTTGAGATCCGGCCTACCGACACGCCGATGACGGCCATCGCTAATGGGATCGAAGTGAGTTTAAACCAATTAACGGGCGGGGCTATGGCCGGACAACCAACCGTATCGCCCACTTATTTTATACTTTAAAGAAACCATGTATCATACTATTCTTATCATAGAGCTCGTGATTGGGGTCGCGTTTACGCTGGGCTTGCTGGGGTGGTGTCTGTATTGGCTGGCTATCTTGTCCGGCATCGTCAGGAAACAGACGAAACTGACCAGGCGTCCGACTAATGGCACTGTACCTGGTCAGGCAGGCAGGCCCGTCTTGACGATAGGGCAAAAGAAGGCCGTTATCCCTATTTCCCGGCAAATGCTTTACACAGCGAGACGAGAACGCGACTGAACAACCATTGCGCTTATCGAATGTTGCAGAACTATGGATGCACTTTTTATTGGTAGCTTGACACTGAGTCTTCTACACGCCCTGATTCCTAGCCATTGGCTCCCGTTTGTGACCATCGGCCAAACGGAACGCTGGAGCCTGCGGCAGACACTGACCGTAACAGCCATTGCGGGACTGGCTCACACCATCAGCACGACGCTGCTGGGGGTGCTGGTTAGTCTGGCGGGCTGGCAGTTGGCGGAGAATTACCACGACCTGTCGGAGCGGGCCATTCCCTTGCTGCTTCTGGCGTTAGGTTTATGGTATCTAATGCAGCATCTGCGCCACAGGCACGTACATGATCACCTCGACGCCCAAGGCACCCGGAAAGCCCGGTCGTTTTCGGCGCTACTGTTGTCGCTAGGACTGGCGATGTTTCTGTCGCCCTGTCTGGAGATCGAAACGTACTTTCTCAGCGCGGGGGCAAAAGGATGGGGAGCGGTTGGGCTGGTGGCTCTTATCTACAATAGCATCACCCTGTCGGGAATGCTGCTGATGGTGACGATTGGTCGCCGGGGGTTAAGCTATGTGAACCCGCACTGGTTTGAGCATCACGAAAACCTGATTACCGGCCTGACGCTCGTCGGGCTGGCTGTATTTAATTTTTTCATCGAATTCTGATAAATTATGGCACACGATCACGACCATGAAGGGCATGACCACGACGAACAGGATGACGTCGAATTAATCGAAGAAGGAACAACTCCGGCGGCCGACGCGGCCCCGGCCAAGAAAGGGCCTGATCAGACTTGGCGTACCTATGCCCCGGCTGCAATCAGTTTGGTGTTACTGCTGGGTGGCATTGCGCTGGACTATTTCAAATTGAGTTGGTTCCGCGACCCGGTTCGACTAATCTGGTACGTAGTAGCTTACCTGCCCGTTGGCTGGCCGGTGCTGCGCCGGGCGTGGAGCAGTAGTATCCGGGGTGATGTGTTCACCGAATTTTTTCTGATGGGCGTGGCCACGCTCGGCGCGTTTGGTATCCGCGAATATCCTGAAGGTGTCGCCGTGATGCTGTTCTACACCATCGGCGAATTATTTCAGGATGCAGCCGTGTTGCGGGCGCGTCGTTCGATCAAAGCTCTGCTCGATGTGCGGCCCGACGAGGTAACGGTGCTTAAAAACGGGCAAACACAGGTAGTCAAAGCTGCGACGGTGACCATTGGTGATGTGATTCAAATCAAACCGGGCGAAAAGGTGGGATTAGATGGAACAATGCGCTCAACCACGGGTACGTTTGATACGGCGGCTCTGACGGGTGAAAGCGTTCCGCGCACCATTGAGAAAGGAGAAGCTGTGCTGGCGGGTATGATCAACCGGCAGTCGCTGGTGGAGATGGACGTAACCACGCCCTACCAGGATTCCAAACTCTCCCGAATTTTAAAGCTTGTTCAGCAGGCGACGGGCCGCAAAGCGCAGACCCAAGAGTTTATTGCCCGCTTCGCCAAGATTTACACGCCGATCATTTGTTTGCTAGCGGTGCTAATTACAGTAGTTCCGTACTTTTTTGTTACAGACTACCGCTTTGCCGACTGGCTCTACCGGGGGCTGGTGTTTTTAGTGATTGGCTGTCCCTGTGCGCTGGTGATTTCCATTCCGCTGGGCTATTTCGGGGGCATTGGGGCTGGATCAAAACAGGGTATTCTATTTAAAGGGTCCGTATTTTTAGATCTGATAACCCAGCTCAAAACGGTCGTTATGGATAAGACGGGTACACTCACCAAAGGCGTCTTCAAGGTCCAGGAGGTAAAGCCTAGCGGCATCGACGCGAAAGAATTAACCCGGCTTACGGCGGCTTTGGAAAGCAAATCGACTCACCCGGTGGCTACAGCAATCATTGACCATGCAGATACCGGCCACGAAATGGTATCAGTTGAAGGGGTTGAAGAAATTGCTGGTCATGGCCTGAAAGGGATGGTGGAAGGGAAAGAAATGCTGGCAGGTAATGCCAAGCTGCTTCGTAAGTTTAACGTCAGCTTCGACGAGGCCCTGACCCAAATTCCGTTCACTATCGTCATGACCGCAATCGACGGCAAATTTGCGGGATACTTTACCATTGCCGATGAGGTAAAACCCGATGCCGCCGACGCGGTAAAACGGTTGAAAGCGGACGGCATCCGAACGGTGATGCTATCGGGTGACAAAGCAGCCGTGGTCGAGATTGTTGCCAAACAGGTCGGCGTAGACGAGTGGCACGGCGATCTGCTACCCGAAGATAAAGTCGCTCAGGTCGAACGGCTCAAGGCTGATTTAGCCGGTAATTCAAAAGCAAAGCTGGCTTTCGTGGGCGACGGGGTGAACGATGCGCCGGTGGTTGCCCTCGCTGACGTGGGTATGGCGATGGGTGGCCTCGGTTCCGATGCCACTATTGAAACCGCCGACGTAATTATCCAGAACGACGAACCGGCTAAAATTGCCATCGCCATTGAAATTGGCCGCGCAACCCGCCGGATTGTCTGGCAGAACATCACGATGTCAATGGTCGTCAAAGCCATTGTGCTAGTACTTGGTGCGGGCGGATTAGCCACCATGTGGGAGGCCGTTTTTGCCGACGTGGGCGTAGCGATGCTGGCGATTTTAAACGCCGTGCGGGTACAGAACCTCAAGTTTAAATAAGCTCTGAAACAAAGAAACACCCCGCAGCCTATAGGTTACGGGATGTTTCTTTGTTTCAGAGCTATGAAATCTACTCATGCCAATCAGGCCACTGGATCGCTGTGGCCGCTAGTGTCGTGGGTCTCGGCGTGATGTTCCGCAGCCGCCTGTGCATGCTGATCGGCTAAATTGTGATGACCATAGCCCACATAAGCCTCGTGGGCCTCTTTTTCGTGATCGCCTGCTTCGTGAAGTTGCTGGGCTTTCTCGTGATACTCGGCCGCTTTACGGAAGTGATAAGCGGCCTCTTTATGATGTTCATGTGCCATACTTGACATTGATATAGTGAATACTAAATACTCCTTTAAGAACTGTCTGATCTGGTCAATGTTCGTCTCTCCAAATTAATAAGTCATTAAGAACACCTGGCACCTCTGCTATTGATTATGAGATATAGTGCAGACCTTCACAGGTGCTGGTCAATACGTAGTTGCTGTAGACTTTATGGGCCAAAAACACCAGGACGGTTTATAGCCGCACAGCAAGCGTCAGGGCCATCCTCTTATAATAGCTTGATGGCCCTGACGCTTACCGACTGATCAAAAACCGCCCCGGATGGATAGTCAGTAGCCGGTCGTTTGTCAGTGTCGCAATCCAAATTGAGTCGGCTCCCTCACCCCGCCCGATTAGCTCACCGTGGTGATTATACAGTAAAAAGCCCCGGCTACTGCCGCAATAGCGGCACAGATGCAACACAAATACTTCCTGTTCCCGATAGCGGGCCTGATGCACTTCCCAGCCGTAATGATATGGTGCCCAGGATTGAGCATTTTGGATCATCTGGTTTAGCCAGCGGAGATTAAGGGTCGGTTGTTCGCACCAATGGCGGTGGTGCGCCCGTATAACCGGACGTGGTTGAGCGTATCCAATACTCAGGGACAGCGCGAGACAGCACAGCAGTTTCATGGCAACGGGGTTTAGGAGTACACATAGCCAGGACGTTGAGAATAAGTATGGTGTGGTTTATAACAGGCAGTTTATAACCCCCAACGAGTTAGAAGTACGTTGAAAAGCCAAACTGAAATCCGGCTGTTCGGGCGGGGGGGTTGCCCAGTAAATCTGTTTGCCAGTGGTAGCGGTAGTTGGCTCGAATCACCGTCGTGGGCGACGGGCGGAAGCTCAGGCCCGGCACGATAGCCCACAGATCATCCCGCAGGGGATCACCCGTTTCGGCGAACGTACCCACGTTGTAATCAACCCGCTCCACGCGCAGGGCCGCGTTGACGACCGCTTTTTTCCAGCCAAACATGGTCTTCTTCACCAACGGATGCACGATGTCAATCCAGCCCCCCTGCTGCATCCGGCCAAATTGCTGGGTGTAGGTGGCGGGGACGTTGATGCTGGCCCACACGAATTCGCTGTTGATGAACGTACCCGTAGGCAGGGTCGTGTTAAAATCCAGTGCCCACACATCGACCCGCCGACGTTGATCGAGTATCAGTCCATCAATCTGGAATTTATTGTACACCCCTCCCATCCACGATAAGCCGATTTCGCCCAATTTTCGTCGTTTGAAGGCCGTTTTGAGCGTGACTAAGGGCACCCCATTGAAGCTCTCATCGAAGCGGTCGCGGTTGGCTTTGGTGGTAGGCAGAAACGTTCGGTTCTGGCCGTTGGCAATGATCTGATCGTCGAAGCCGTTGGTCAGGTATGCTTCGTAAGCCCACACCCAGTTGGCGGTGTATTTCTTGCCATATAAGCCAAATCCCACATTGCTCCAGGTGGAGGGAATAATCGTCACCGACGAAATAGGTCGGTCAATGAATTCCCACTTAGGGCCATCGTGGTTTTGGTTGAAGGAACCAATCGGGTTCATGATGATACCCCCGCGCAGGTTCAGCAACGGAGTCAGTTCGATGTCCATCGCGGCAAACTCGATGTTGATTTCCTTCGTACCGTCCTCGAACTCGATCTCGGAGAGAAACTTGATCCGCCGGTTGATGCTCGATGCCAGGAAGATGGTCATCCGGCGGGCCTGAAACGAAAGGCCATCAGTCTTGCCATTGGTCTGCATATACTGGGTGTTGGCTTCCAGATAGCCACCAATCGACACAGGAGCCTTCGTTGACGTGAGAAAAGGGCGGTCATACGTAGCATCCATGTTGATCTTGAGTGCTCCCTTCTCCTGTTTACCCTTGCGAAGCGTCGAATCCCGGTAAAACAAGTCGGCAAATGCTTTGGGCATGGGGGTCGAATCCGCGGGTATCGGCTTGGTCACGGTCACCGCCGAAGTAATTGTAACCGAGGTCGAAACGGGTCGGGCAGCGTCAGGCTGTGCATAAGCCGCCACCTGCATCAGTACAGACCCAATCAGAAAATAGAGTGTTTTCGTCATCAGGCGATATTGATGTAGATATACTGTTCGTCGGTCGTCACGTTGTATCGCTTCAGGCTATCCTCGGCGGGGCCTTCTGTTACCCGCCCATCGGTGTCGTATTCGCTGCCGTGGGCCGGGCACGACAGGTAGCCATCGTGCGCGTTTAAGTCGTTGCCCTGATGGGTGCATTGCATCAATACCGCCGTGTAGTTGTCACCCCCAACCCGGCGCAGGTAAATCGGATGGGTCTGATTCTTCATCTCGACCACCATAAACGGGCGTTGCCGTTTGCCGTTGGGATCAAGGTCAAATTCTTTCTTGCTGATCTGAATTGCCCAGCCTTTGATGCGGGGGGCCTGCGCGTAATAGACGCTCGCACAGCTCGTCAGGGCGGCCGTCAGCACTGATGTACTCAGGCAGGCCATACCGCAGGTTTTCAGGACCGCCTGCCGCAGGAAGTCCTGTCGGTTTAATGTTACTTCTTTTTTCATAAGAGAAAGGCTCGGACTGGCGAGCCAGGTGAGGTTAGAGAGTGTCTAAGAAACGAAGCAGCTTACCGCGTTCGGCTTCAGCCAGTTTGGCGTACTTTTCCACGCTCCGGCTGGCTTCCCCGCCGTGCAGCCGGATGGCCTCGTCTACGGAGTGAGCGCGACCATCGTGGAGCAGGAATACCCGCCCCCCCTGGGAATTTTGCGACAGGCCTAGGCCCCACAGGGCGGGTGTCTTCCATTCGGCAGTTTTAGCTATCCCTTCGGTGTAGCCGTCGTCAAGGCCCGCGCCCATATCGTGCAGCAGCAGGTCGGTGTAGGGTGAGAAAGTCCGGTTGGCCAGCGCGGCTACATCCGATTGCCCTGTTTTCCAGTTGGGCGTGTGGCATTTGCCGCAATCCAAGCTTATAAACAGTTGCTTACCCGCCACTACCATCGGGTCGGCGGGGGTACGTTGCAGGGGCACTTTTAATGTTCGCAGGTAAAATACCACCGCATTGACCTTTGCCGACGATACCTCGGGGTCATCTACGCCGTCGCCAGCCTGCCCGGATACATTGTAATTAATCGGATCGTCGGAATCAAACTCGGAGGTAATGCCCATGTCCTGTTTGTATGCGTTGACGGTCTGATGCAACAGGTCAATCGCTGCCGCCTTCTTGCCGAATCGTCCAACGTACCTGTCATTTTGTTCTTTATGGAACCACTGCGGTTTGAAGTAATGGGGAGCATGAATCCAGTTGGGTACGCCCGAAATACCGTCCCCGTCCCGGTCGGTCGGGTCGGCATTTGCCAGAATCTGCTCGTCGGAAAGGGCGGCCAGCAGGCCCAGTCCGGTATTGGCGGGTGGGGTAAACTTAGAGAAGGGCGCACCCGCAGGTAGTAATTCGGCGGCATGGCCCGGAATGGCCCGGTTTTGCAGTTGGGGGCCACCCTGCCCCATAAACCGATTACCCGTATCGTCGTGCTGCCCGAAGCGGGTGAGGGTGGTGAAGGGCGTTCCCTTCCCATCACCGGCATGGCAGGAGCCGCAGGAACTGGCAACGAAAATAGGCCCTAGGCCAGTGGCCGGGGTGAAAATGTCGCGGTTGAACGCGGCATCGCCCAGCGCAAACAGGGCATTCTGTTCCGGGGTTAGCTCGGCAATTGGCCCGTCGAGCAGGGCATCGTCAGCGGGAGCTGCTGGCAATAGGGCCTCGCAGGCTACTGCCACGAACACAATTACCGACAGCACCAGATACAGTAGTGTTATCTTCTTCATTAAAAAGCAGGGAAAAGGTGAATACAGTGGCATAGTACACCCCGGTCGTCATGAACCAGTGGCTACTCATTGCCAGAACCAGACCAGCGGGGTCTTTTAATACCGGAAAGAGAGCAGGGAGGGCGGGCCGCGTAGCGTGGGCCTGGCCAGATATATTGTTCGTACCTTAGATGTAGGCACGACAGGAATGGAATGGATGATAAAACGCAGGGGCAGCAGTAGAAAGGCGACCAGTAGCGCAAATGTGGGTACGAAAGCCGCATTGCTAACCGCATCCAGCAGAAGCAATTCGTGGGTCGTGTGCGGGTTAGCCGATAGCGGACACGACTTAGCAAATAGGTTGTATGGATGCGCGTGCGTAACAATCTGTCCGTTGGCCAGACGGTGGGCATGACGAAACACTACTGAGTTGATTTGCATCAACATGAGTAGTCCCAGCAGGAGCCGAGCAATTCGTTGCTGTATGGGCGCACGTGCTAACAAGTTGCGTTTGAGGCCTTTGGGTGCAATCTACGGAAAATACGGATAAGTACAATTTCGGTTCCGTTTCTACGTTAACCTACACTCCCCAATCAGGATGCCTTTATCTTTTCTGACATGAAAATTCCTTACCAACTGGCCGCGATTCTACTCTTCATCGTCGGCACAATGTCCGCGCGTAGTAAACAAACAATATACGCGGACACCTACAAAGTGGATGTATCGAAAAGCAGCCTGAACTGGAAGGCCAGGAAGGTGACAGGTGAACATACTGGTACGTTGAAATTCAACGAGGGTGTGCTGACATTTGATGGTGGCAAGCTGACGGGTGGCCAATTTACGTTCGATATGAATAGCATCGTCTGCTCCGACTTAACTGATCCGACCTACAATGCCAAACTGATCAACCACCTGAAGTCCGACGATTTCTTTTCGACAGGTAAGCATCCGACCTCCTCCTTTACGATCACGAAGGTGACGCCCAAGGGGGCCACTACTTATCAGGTGATGGGTAATATGCGCATTAAAGGAATTACCAATTTTGTAACGTTTCCCATTCGGGTGAAGCAAAATGGAGCCACGGTGGAAGCCGAGGGCAAGGTAACGCTGGACCGAACCAAATACGACATAAAGTACGGCTCAACATCTTTCTTTGACGCCCTTGGCGACAAAGCGATCTACGATGATTTTGATATTGAACTGAAACTTCTAGCCAACCAGTGAGTAGTTTATTTACTGGTTGGCTAGAAGTGCTACAGCGGTTCGATTGACCACTTGTTGTAGGCATACTCCTCGTCGCTCAAATTCAGTCGCATAAACTCATCCATGCCGAACTGGCCGCTTGTCCTACGAGCTAAATCCATGAACCTTGGATGATACCTGTAGCTGAACATGACCCCATTCAGCTTCACATAGGAATTGACTATCCCACTCCTGGTATCGACATCAAAGCTACTGACCGGTATGCACGTACTCAGATCTACCAACCGCGTTAAAGCAAAATCAGCAAAGCATAGTAAGGGTTATCTTATTCATTTCGTGAAACGCCCATTTAAAGAGATGGTTACAGAGTTGTCCTAGCAAATTCATTCGCTATAAGCTTCAGTCTCAAATTGTCATCTCACATATCTTTGACACCAAGCAGGATAATAAATAAAAGTGCAATTTCAGTGTATGCCATTGGTGAGTAGAAGAAGCGATTTGTCATCTCAAATGCGTCCTTGTTGGACGACATAGCATTCGTGGGTTTGCCCTACTCACCTTCTTTCTGTTAACTTGGACAGTACCCATGACGTAGCCTGACTACGATCATCAATCATGTGAGCAATTCGGAAAGGTCAGTGGCTTATTGATATTTTTCACCTAATCGAAGCCTGTTATGGATGCTTCTTTCAATGCCCTCAAATATGGAGTCGGCTTGGACATGGGTAAAGAAACCTTTTATGCCTGTGTTAGCACAGTTGATCAAGCACAACGCATCAAAATCAAAGCGACTCATTCGTTTAGCAATTCACCCAAAGGGATCACCAGTTTCCTGCAATGGGCTACTCATCATTGTAAAGACCGTCAGCTACTTGTTCAGTATTTGATGGAAGCCACTGGGGTATATCATGAACAAGTGGCCCTGGCTTTGCATCATCAACAAGCCCAGGTAAGTGTGATCTTACCCCAAAAAGCAGCTCATTATCTCAAAGCGTTAGGCATCAAAACCAAGACTGATGGAGTGGATGCCCAAGGATTAGCCACTATGGCTTGTCAACAGCTATTGGAAGCCTGGACTCCGATCAGCGAAGCCATGTATAAACTACGGCAAATAACTCGACAACACACTCAATTATAAGAGCTTAAGGTGCAGTTGAATAATCAATTGATTGCCTTGGAGACAGGCATGTATCAAGCCAGCGAAGTCAAAAAACAGTTGAAAAAATTTCGGGATCAACTTGATCAGCAGTTAAGCGAGTGCATCAAACTGATTGAAAAAGCTATTGCCCAGAATCCCGATTGGCAGCGTAAGGTGGATCAAATTTGTCAGATTAAAGGGATGGGTATGTTGACTGTTGCCAACCTCCTTACCGAAACCAATGAATTCGCTTTGTTCGAGAACCATCGTCAATTAGTCAGCTATGCGGGCTATGATGTGGTCGAGAACCATAGCGGTAAACGGGTGGGTAAAACTCATATTAGTAAACGAGGTAATGCTCGGATCCGACGGGCCTTGTATATGCCGTCCCTATCGGTAGTGCGCTACGAGCAACGCCCTTTTAGAGGCTTATTTGAACGAGTCTATGAACGGACCCACATTAAAATGAAAGGGTATGTAGCTGTCCAACGCAAGCTGCTCACCATTAATTATAGTCTGTGGAAAAAAGACCAGTCCTACCAGTCAGATTACACGAGCGAGGGACAAAAAATAGTAGATCCCATGATAGGAGCTACGCTGCATCAACTCCAAGGAGTCGTGCTTGAGAATACGAATGTGAGGATTTTAGTGGAATCTTAAAAAAATTATACAGCTTTTCTTGCTTCCAAAGACAGTACCACTAATCAAAATCAAAATCTCACATTTTAGCTGAGTTTGTGACCGGGCTGCCGGAGCAGACTGATTTTTCTTCCAAATGACGAATTATCTCCCTTTCCGCAGAACTACCCGGGGGTGGAAAACGGCAGGCAGGAATATGAACTACTTAGCTTTGCCTTAAGACAACTGATAACCTTCTACTGACCTATGAACTAGACGCTCAGTCAGAGAAGACTGTTAAGCCAGGCATTGGTGGTAACTACACGAATTGTGGCAATGAGAACTAAGTGGCGTACTAGACAAAATCGAAAAAAGCTGCACTTTCGAGCATTCTGAAAAGTTTAGCCAAGCAATGTGATCCGTACTATCTGCCAGACAATCGCCTGATAAGATCAGTTGTACGCTATGCCATAGTTAAAAATCTTTTTCAGGCACCGCTCCAGCTCATCCACCGACACATATACATCGTCTTCTAATCCTTCAGCCCACCCCCCTGTTGCTGCCGAGCCGTGAAAGTAGGCCGAATAGCGTAGGCCCAGTTGCTCAGATATGTTTCGATAGAAATCGGGGAAATAGGTCGGGGCAAACAACTCGAACAAATGTGTACCAGGTTGGCACCAGAGGATGTTGACAAACGAGGCCCCATGTGGGCCAATTATAAACTCGGCGTTTTGGTAGATAGCCACCTGTTCAGTTACTGAACGCGGCTTGTCTTCAATCACCTCAATGTTATAGCGTCGCAGCAAGTCGATCAAATCAGGCTCGTTGAGCACTCGCCGCCGCCCCGCGCGGCCAATGTATACCCGACTGCGTTTTCCAGTTGGTGGAGGAAGTTTAGATAAGATGTGTTTGCGGAGCGCGTCGATGTCTGCCTTGTTTGGATAAAACCAATGGCCGGTATTCGCCAGCACACATTGCTCGAAACGTACCTGCGTCGTGCGGGTGTCCACGATACGACCCGGATCTATATCCAGTAAGGAAAGATACTCACGCTCGTAGGCGGTGTTAAATAATGGGTAAGCAACGATGGCTTCGTTGAACGTAGTTTCAGGAATGGCTTCTTTAATCCGGCATAACTTTCCCGCTACTAACATCACGAAGTCAAAATAGCCGCCCCAGACAATGCCATCCAGGTAATGACTCCAGGGGGCAATTAAGGTCGTAGTGCTGACTTGTTGGCGCTTTTTTCGGTGAAGGACGTTTCGAAAGAAGTCATCCGTGTTGATATCCGTACAAAAAACATACTTCCGACTGCGGATACCCCCATACGGAAGTTGCCGAAGCGCTCCGTTGAACTGTCCTAAAAGCCATACTGAAACAGGTTCAGTTTCTGACTGATTTGCGGTGAAATACACCTTCACAGGATTGTTCAGGTCGGCGATCTCAGAGAGGGACAGTGCGTTAGCGGGGTAAGTAAGGCGCTGATACGGTTCAAGCTGATAGGCTGTTTGTGGTTTATCTAAAAACTGACACCCCAATCGGTGATAATACCAACGGGACCCTTTGCCTATTACCAGCTTGACCAGTTTGGCGGGAAAGTGTCTGAGTTTTCTATTTATGGACTGAAACCGGGATGCAAGGATGGATAGAGGTAGAGCCATAGAAATTGCGTTTAAGCAAGTAGTCTGACGTAACTGATTAATTGAGTTCTTCCTTCGTTTCTCCGCAGGTCAGCATCTGATCGCCGAAAAAGGGGTTGCGGATGGGCTTTTTGTCGCTGAGCCAGTAACTGCCCTTGTTATTCAGGGCCATCGGGCAGTATTGGCGGTACACCGGTTTATCCGTAATGCCAAACGTCTTCACGCTTCGGTACAAACCGTCCTCAAACTGAGCGTAGGCCGCGCGTTGCTTGCCTAGATCGCCCGAACCACGAATCGTTTTCAGAGCCGCGTTCATGGCATTCAGGTATGTCATCCAGTCGGTATGGGCCTGACCGGACAGCTGCTTCATATCCACCCCTGAAAGTGCCTTTTCGACCCCAGTTGCCGCAACTTTTGTGCTTACACTATTAGAGCCTATCAACGCTTCAGTCAATTTTAACGAGGCTTCATACACACCCGTTAACTGCTTTTTGAAGGTGTCCGGTGCAACAATACCCGTTGGTTTGCCAGATGAGAGATCTGCTACCGGCTTCCCGGATTGGCTGACTGGGGTTGCTTCCGCTTGGCGATTGGCAACCGGTGCTGGGTTTGTCTCGGCGTTTGGGGTCGATTTAACGCCATCGTCGTCTGGCTGTTTAGTAAACGGGTTCACCCCTTTTTTAAGAATCAACTCACTGTATAGCAGGTAGGCTCCTGACATGGCTATGGTCTCGTCGCCGTTGAGTCCGTTGGTGATGACCACCCGCTGATCGGTTTCAGTACCGGTTTGCACCCGGCGCGGCTGGAACGTACCCGGCCCTGTTTGCACAAACACGACAGCGCCCTCTCCCCCCCGAACGACTGCATCAACGGGCAGCGTCAGCCCGCGCTGTACCCCATGCCGGAGCAGCACCTGAGCCTGTTGACCGGGTTGATACCGCCCACCCGGGTTGGCCAAGACGGCGCGCATAATGAGTACCTGACTGCCCGCCTGGTATTCGGGGCTGATGAAGGCAACCCGCGCCGTTACGTCCCCTTCGTACCCGATTACTCGCACAGATACCCGGTCGCCGACTTTCACGTACTTCGCTTCTCCGGCGTAAAGCTCAGCCTCGACCCACAGCTGGCCGAGATTAACCAACCGGTAGAGTAACGCCCCTTCACCGACGTACTGCCCTTCACTGGCCGCAATCTCGGTAACCGTACCCCCTGCCGAAGCTACGAACGGAATACGGGGCAGTACCTTCTTCGTTTTGCCTAAAGCGGCAATCTGCCCGGCGGTCATGCCGTAAAGCCGGAGCTTCTGCTCGGCGGCCTGGCGAAACTGACTATACCGCCCGGATGCGTTTGACGCTTCGCCGTTACCCATTTCCTGCTCCTGTTGCAGCGCAATCAAATATTCCTGTTGCTGGGTAAGCAGGAGTTCGCTGTAGATTTCGTACAGTACCTGACCCTTACGGATGGTCTGGCCAGTTTCCTTTACGTACAGCCGCTCAATTCGGCCAGCCACCCGGCTACTGATGACATCCGTTTGCTGCTGATCGGCTGCTAACCGGGCGTTTAAGACGGTACTGTTACCAATGATGCCCGACGATACGGGTTGCACCGTTACATTGGCCAACTGCATCTGACTGGCGCTAAGCATGATTTCTGCGGCTTTGGCACCCGTTTTTACAACAGCGACCAGATCCATACTACAAATAGGACACGTACCCGGTGCCGATTGTACAATCTGTGGGTGCATTGGGCAGGTATAGGTTGTACCTCCCTCCGCGTCAGGGCCGTGATTATGTCCTGAGTGGTCATGGTCGCTGGCGGCAATTTGCGTCGAATCATCCGCTGTAGTCGAGGACGTACCTCCCGGTTGGCAGGAAGCAGTAAACAGTATTAACAGACCCGCCGATCCGTATAGCCATCGTCGTATCATATTATTGGGTAGCCTGGGCTACGTTAACGAAGCTTTCACTATCAATTAAAAACTGGGCATTCCGGGCCACGGCCTGTTGTTTCGTCACGCCACTCCTGATGACCACGAACCCACCTACCTGAGCCCCTGTCTGGACACGGATGGGTCTAAAAACTCCCGGCCTTTCCTGCTGCACGAACGCAACCTGCTCATTGCCCAGATCCAGCACGGCCGTTGCGGGCAACCAAAGCTCATCGTTGGCATGCTGGCCGGTAGCACCCCGACGAATGTTTGCCCGGGCTAATTGGCCCACCCTCACCGAATTACTACCCGGCAGGTAGGCTCGTACCGTAACAAAAGGATTCCCGTTTTCCACGAACGGAACCACGAAACTTACCTGCGCCGGACGTGCTGGCTGGCCCGTTTGATCAAACGAGATGGTCAACGCATCACCGGGCTTGATACCGGCCGCATCGCGGGCGTACAGACGGAACTCAGCCCACAGGCGGCTGGCATTGACCACCCGGAACAGAGTTTGACCGGTTTGGACGTACTGTCCTTCCCGAAGTAACAGCGACCCACCGACAGCGCCACCATCCGGTGCCGGAGTTGGGGCAGAGAACGTGACTTCATCCGTTCCCGCCGTAGCTCCTACGCCGTTCATGCCCCCACCGCTGCCCATGCCTGTACTCGACCCGCCTGTTGCCATGCCGCCTGATGCAGGCGTGGCTGCCGATGGTGAACCGGTTGACTCTTCTACGACGTAGCCGTCGTAAGGGCTAAACACAGCCAGTGAGTAACTGGGCTTGCGCGTGCGGACGAGGTCGGCAATTTGCCCGTCTGTGACACCCAGCAGCCGAAGTTTTTGCTTCGCTGACGCAATCAATGGCGCGTTACCCGCGTCGGCATCGAGCAGGTAGAGCAGTTCGCGCTGGGCCGTCACAATATCGGGACTATAGAGTTCGAGCAGTTTTTGCCCTTTGCGAATCGGCTGGTAATTGAAACGTACGTACAGCTTCTCCACCCGCCCACCAAACCGGGCAGGAATGGTGTAGAGCCGACGCGTGTCATATGTCACAACTCCATTGGCCTGCACCACTACGGCTTCATCACGCCGTTCGGGATGAACCGTGGTAATGTTGGCGACAACGACCGAGTTGGTTGATTGCAGCAACGCTTCTAGGTCGGCATTAACCACGAGGCTATCCCCCCCCGCGCTCACTTTTTTGACCAAATCCATGCCGCAAATCGGGCAGGTACCGGGTTTGTTCCGCACTATTTGCGGGTGCATCGGACAGGTGTACGCTACTTCGTCAGCAGCCCGGTCGTGTTCCGCATGAACACCGGTCGCCGGTCCGCCGGATTGATTGGATTCGTTCGTCTCATTGCCGCTTTTGCAGCCTGCAAAGACTATCAAGGCCAGCACCAATAACCGGGCTGTTAACCCTAAATGCCTGTTATTTCTCCAGTTCCCGTTCATAGCTCAGAATCATGCGGTAATAGTCCTGTAGGCGCGTCAGGTAATCCATCTGCGTCATATTTAGTGTTTCCCAGGCATCAATGACGACGGGTAATTCTCCTTTGTTCTGTTCGTAAGCAATCAGCTGGGTGTCGTAATTTTTGCGCAGGGTTGGAATTACCCGTCGTTCGTAGTTGTCTACCTGCGTTCGCATGTTCCGTATGTCAGTCAGCATCTGGGCGACCATGCCTTGCGTTTCGATGAGCATGCCTTCCCGCTCATAGCGCATAGCTTCGATATCCTGCTGCATGCCTTTAATTTCGGCTTTGTACATTCGTGAGGCCCAAGGCACAACCGGAATCGAAATCATACCCATGAGCGTAAACTGGGTGGGCATCATGCTCTTGACCCCGGAGAAGGGCTGCATGTGATCGAAGCGGATGCGAAAGTCGGGGCGGGCCTGCGCTTTCTGCGCTTCGATACCTGCCTGCATACTCAGTATCTGCCGGTCCATGCGACGGATGTCTGAACGTACCTGGCCAATATCTTCCGTGGTAGGCAGAGCCTGTTGCGGTTCGGTCGGCCGTAGGGTAGTATCCGGTCGGAATGCCTCAACTGTGGGCCGGTTCATCAACGTGTTCAACCCAATGCGTTTGCGCTCAATATCGGCCTCGGTCATCGTCACCATGTTATCCAGCTCGTAGAGCCGTCCTTCCGCTTTATAGACGTTACCTAAGCTGCCCTGCTGGTAGGGGTAGCGGATGTCAGCCAGCTTTTTCATCAGTTGCAGAATACGCCGGTTTTCGGCCAGTACCGTCAGCCGTTTTTCCAGCACGAGCCAATCGAAGTAGAGTTGTTTGGCATCCGAGCGCAGCCGGTTGAGCGTTACGCCCCGTCCGGCCTCCTCAACGGCGGCTTTCGACTGCTGAAAGACTTGAGTGGCCCGCTGCTTGGCCCGGTTGGGAATATCCTGCTCGACTGAGACCATGCCAAAGCCTTTGTCTCGCTCGTCCATAATCATCTGCGCCGGATAAGGAGCCATGAACGTACCCACGCCCACCATCGGGGCCATCCAGCTACGGGCTCCCTCGGCGTAGGCACGGGCCGCAGCAGCCCGGCTTCCGTACGGTTTCAGCAGCGGGTTACGCTGGTCAATGCGGATCAGCACAGTATCCAGCGGCAGCACCGGCACGGTCCGTCGCACGGCGGGGTCGGTCTCATTCTGGCCCGTTCGGGGAGCCGGTATTGGTTGCCCGACTGTCTGAGTGTAGCCCTGACCCGCCAGCAATAGACAAAGAATCGGTATGGGATTAATGCGATGCATCTAATACGTCGAGTTTACCAAATTTGCGTAATTCATACTCCTTGGTCATCAGGAAGATGAGGGGGGTGACGAGCAGTATATGTGTAGAAGAGGTCAGCACACCTCCAATCATCGGCAGGACAATCGGTAACATTACGTCGCTGCCTACACCACCTGCCCATAGCACCGGCACCAGACCAAACAGCGCTACCGATACGGTCATGATTTTGGGTCTCAGCCGCTTGGCTGCTCCGTTGATCACGTACTCCCGAAGCTCCTCCCGGCTGATGGTTTCGCGGGAGTTTCCCCGCTTGGCCACGAGTTGTTTCATGGCGTCGTTGAGGTAAATAACCATCACTACGCCCGTTTCAACCGCAATGCCAAACAGGGCAATGAAACCCACCGCTACGGCCACCGATAGATTTACGCCGTAGAAGTACACCATGTAGGCCCCGCCGATCAAGGCGAAGGGAATGGTAATGAGACTCAGAAACGCTTCCCGCGCTGAGCCAAAGGCTAAGTACAGGGAAAGGAATATGACTACCAGGACGATGGGCGCAATGAGCAGCAGGGTTTGACGGCCTCGGATGAGGTTTTCATATTGCCCGCTCCACTCCAGAAAATAACCATTGGGTAACTTCAGATCCCGATTCACTTTGGCAATGGCTTCTTCAACGGTACCGCCCAGATCGCGGTCCCGCACGTTGAACATCACCGCACCCCTGAGAAGCGCGTTATCCGACGTTATCATCGGTGGGCCGTTCTCAAACTTGACCGTGGCTATCGCCGAAAGCGGAACCGTACCAAAAGCAGCCGTGGCAATCGGAATGCGCCGGATTCGCTCGACGCTGTTGCGGTAATCCTGCGCCAGCCGTACATTGATGGAAAAACGGCGGCGACCTTCGATCGTCTGCCCGATGGGAGAACCGCCAATGGCCGATTCGACCACGTTGTTGACGTCATCCACATTCAGTCCGTAGCGGCCCAGCGCCTCCCGGTTCACATCGACGGTCAGGTACTTACCGCCTGTCACGGGCTCTACATACAGATCTTTTATGCCGGGCACTCCGTTTAACGCCGCTTTAACCTGTTCCGAAACCGCGTAAATACTGTCGAGTGACTGCCCGTGTACCTTAATGCCTACGTCGGTACGGATACCTGTGGATAGCATATTGATGCGGTTGATGATGGGCTGTGTCCAGCCGTTGACCACACCCGGAATCTGAAGTTTGGCGTCCAGTTCGTTAATGAGGTCTTTCTTGGTAATGCCTTCCCGCCATTGGGCCTTGGGCTTGAGCATGATAATGGTTTCAATCATGCTGATGGGCGAGTTATCGGTCGCTGTCGAGGCCCGCCCCGCCTTGCCCAGCACTTTAGCCACTTCCGGGACCGATTTGATGAGTTTGTCCTGCACCTGCAAAATCCGCTTGGCTTCGGCGTTCGATACGTCGGGCAGGGTCACGGGCATAAATAGAATTGACTGCTCATCCAGGGGCGGCATGAACTCCGAGCCGAGGCTCATCAGCATGGGTACGCTGATGGCCAGTGCCAGCAGGTTAATACCGATGGTCGTCTTGCGCCAGCGCATTACCCAGCGGATAATGGGTTCATAAATCCGTTCCAGAAAGCGGTTGATGGGGTTGGCATGGTCATCTTTGAAACGGCCTTTCATGAACAGCGAAAGCATTACGGGAGCCAGCGTAACGACTAAAAACGCATCTACCAGCAGGATAAATGTCTTCGTCCAGGCCAGCGGGTGAAACAACTTGCCTTCCTGGCCGGTCAGCAGAAATACTGGTAAAAATGAGGTAATGATGATGATGGTCGAATAAAATACGCCCCTTGACACCTGAATACTCGACCGTTCAATAATTGCCAGCCGTTCTTCGTCAGGGATCTCTACATAGTTTTTAGGGCCGTAACCGAACCAACTTTTTATCTTTTTCCACATGATGTTAGCGCGTTTGTGGGGTGGGTTCAGGGACCGGTTGTCCATTGATGTAGTCACCTTTCCCATGGCCATTGGTGGCCGATGGTGTGTCGTTGACCGTGCCGGATGGCGGAACAGCAGGCTCCCCGTTACGTGTTGCCGTTAACTCAGCCTGCCGAACGGCTAAATTCTTGTACGCATTTTCGGCCATGATAATACCGTTATCGACGATCACGCCAATCGCCAGGGCAATGCCTGTTAGGGACATGATGTTTGAGGAAATGTCGAAGGCGTTGAGCAGAATAAAGCTCGTGGCAATGGTAATCGGAATTTGAATGATGATACTGACGGCTGACCGCCAGTGCAGCAGAAATAGAATCACCACCAGCGAGACCACAATCATTTCCTCAATCAATGTATGCTGAATGGAGGCGACCGACTCCTGAATCAGCCCGCTTCGGTCATAGACGATATTGAACTTGACCCCTTCGGGCAGGCCCTTCGCGACTTCTTCCATTTTCTGCTTGACGTTGCCAATGACCTCATCAGCATTCTCGCCGTAGCGCATCACCACGATCCCGCCCACCGCTTCGCCCTGCCCGTTGAGGTCAAAAATGCCTAATCGGGTCTCCCCCGTCATCTGGACCGTTGCCACGTCGGCCACACGCACAGGGACGGTGCTGACGGTCTTCAGTGGAATGTTCTGAATCTGCTCAACGGATTGCAAATAGCCTGTCGTCTTGATGATGTAGCCGATACCGCTCAATTCAAATTTACGGCCCCCGGCTTCGTTATTGTTGGCCCGGATAGCCCCGATGACCTGCGGTACGGACAGGCCATAATAGGTCAGCTTGTTGGGATCCAGTGTAACCTGGTACTGCTTCTGAAAACCGCCGAATGAGGCAATTTCAGCGACACCCGGTACGTTTTGCAGGCCAAACTTGACGTACCAGTCCTGCACGGCCCGCTGTTCGCCCAGGTCCATGCCGGGTGCTTCTAACGTGTACCAGAGAATATGTCCCACGCCGGTGCCATCGGGGCCAAGGGTTGGCGAAACACCTCCGGGCAGCAGCCGGGCGGCATAGTTGAGCCGTTCTAGCACCCGTTCTCTGGCCCAATACACCTCTGTATCATCGTTAAAGATCACGTAGACGAAGCTCATGCCGAACATGGACGTACCCCGCACGTATTTCACCTGCGGCAAACCCTGTAGGTTCGTCACGAGCGGATACGTAATCTGGTCTTCGATGAGCTGCGGAGAGCGGCCCATCCACTCGGTAAAAACAATCACCTGATTCTCCGACAGGTCAGGAATCGCGTCAATCTTTCCCGTCTTTACCGAGTACACGCCCCAACCAAACAGGCCCGATGCCAGCAGCAGTACCATGAAGCGGTTACGGAGCGAAAATTTTATCAATCCTTCAATCATACCGATTGGCCGGTTTGTCGGTCTGTACGACCCGGCGCGTTTTAGTGTTTCATCCGTGGGCAGCTTATAAAAAAAGCCGCCTGTTCGTGGCGGCTTTCAAGGTCGAAGGGTTTCCCAGCTTATTGGGGTAACACTTCGGCTTTGTAGCCTGCCTGCTGTACGGCTGCTTTGACGGTATCGGCCGTAACGCCGAGACGTTGGACCGCTTCCGTCTGCACCGTCAGCACTTTATCGGGATTCTGCGTATCGACCTGCCAGTTGCCTGCGCCAACGGATTCGTTTAAAAAAGGCGTTACCGTGGCCACGCAGCCCCCACACTTAATATTTGTTTTCAGTTTTATCGTTTCCATGACCATTTCCAGGTTTGTCTAAATTACCCGGCAAAGGTCGTCATGAAGCGGTACGGAGCCGTTATACAATTCCCGCACGCGCTTGCAAGATTTTAGTTCGTGTGCCCTTGAAGCAGGTTTTACTGGTTTACCTGGGCCCCCGTCAAAGTCTGCTTTGCTTTCCGATGCGCATCATAGTGTATTAGCCGACAGTTCAGTGCGTTTAACGTGTGTAGTCGATCCGATCGCTTTATATCCAGTCCAATGGGTTTCGGTCGGTCGTATGCTGATTCCGGTAGGCAGCGGGTGTCAGGCCGGTTACCTGCTTGAACTGATTCGTCAGATAAGCCACACTACTGTACCCTAACTGTTTGGCGATGTCGCTGATGGAAATTTCGTTGTAGCTCAACAGTTCTTTGGCCCGCTCGACCCGCTGAAGTATCCAGAACTTTTCGATAGTTAAATTCTCCGTTGTGGAAAACAGATGGCTCAGGTGCGCGTAGTCCAAACCAACATGGTCGGCTAAATAATCAGACAACGTCGTTCGTAACCCAGCGATGTGCCCGCTTTGGATCAGTTCGATAATCAGGGTTTTGACCTGGTTAACCACGCGGGTCGTTTTATCGGTTAATAAAGCAAACCCATGCCGCTCCAGCATGGCGGTAATTGTCGTCAGATCAGCAGAAGACTCCTCCAGTAGAACCCGCCCCAACTCGACCTGCGTGACCGAATAGCCCAATCGTTCCAATTCGGTGCGCACGACCCAGATACAGCGGTCGCATACCATGTTTTTAATATAGAGTTCCTGTAGAGCCATCAGCAGTAAGTTCCCCGGAGACAATCCGTTAGATCGTCTCCGGGTGGTGTAACACTATATTTCTTCTTTTACTGACCCACACTTCAGCATCTTGTCACCGTAGTATGGATTTCGTACCTCACGGGTAGAACTGAGCCATGAGGCGCCCTTACCCTCAGCGGCCATCGGGCAAAACTGGACGTATGTTTTAGCGGGCTTAGTGGCTTTTGCCAGGGCAATCATGCTCATTGAGAGGGCCTCGAACTGCTCCCGTTGTGCGTTTACATCCGTCGACTTGCTAATGGCAGCGGCTTTACTTTTCGCCGTCACCAAGGCTTTCTTATCGGTAACGGATAGCTTGGCAGCATCGACCTTCCCCAGCGCATCGACCAACGTGGTTGCACCCGTTTTGGCTTTCCCGGCATCGGTCGCGACGAGGGCATCTTTCACCCTGTAATAAGCGGTGAGTGCCGGTGTCGTCGTTTGGGCAGAAGCAGCCAGTGAGACTAATGACAGGCCCAGGACGGCCATGGTTAATCGAATCGTTTTCATTGGTTATCTAGAATTTACTTGGTAAAGTATTTGATTGATTACAAGGTGGTTGGTAACGATTTTCGTCCTTGTTTCGGCTTCCGCCTTAACTGGGGAGACGAAACGAAATACAGCGCAAACCCCGACGAGATTGTCAGCAATCCGAGTATAGAGAAGGCCCGAAGCAGACCATTATTAATGTCGTCACGCCCTTCGTAATCCATCGTGTGGAGCATCCAGAGCATATCAAAAATGCGCCAGGGGTCGGTTCGCACGGTTTGCACCGTACCCAGTTGTGCCGCAACATATACCGTCGCGTGAGCCGGTTGCCGGAACGTAATGGCATAGGCGGGCAGCGGCTTTTCACGGTACTCGTGGTGCCCGCTGGTCGTTGTCAGGTACTCAACCCGCTCAACGTCGGAGGGGCCACTAAATCGTTGCCGGGCCAGGGCAGTAGCCTCGGTTTGCGTTAGCTCACCCCGCAATTGACCGGTCTTCGCGTCTGCCAGTTGGGTGTGAGTCATGACATGACCGTTTCCATGCTGCATCAGATAGCTTAGCTGGTAGAAAGGCCGGTTGAGTACCTCGATCAGGGTCACCGTCAGAACGGAAGTCATGCCCATCTGCTGTAACGCGTTCATGGGAACGGAAGGCGAAACCAGCGATTGGGAGACGGGAAATCCCGTCGTGGCCCGTTTCAGATGGTCACCGTGAATATCGTCGAGGTTTGACCAACTGAAATACAGTCCGCCCAGTGTCCACAGCAGGAACTGAATGCCGATGAACAGCCCCAGATACCGGTGGGTTTTACGAATGCGCAGATGCCAGGTTCGATTCATACCAGCTTATTCGACTTTCTGTGACTGTTTATGTTCGTGCCGGTTGCCATCGGCGGGTTCCCCCTCATGCTGTTCGAGGTATGCCCCCCGTGGGCCAATACCGTAGAGGTACGTCAACGCGCCCCCCTGATGGCCGGCCAATCCGACAGCAATGCCCGCCCCGACCAAAGCAAGGGCCGCTACGCCTTCCAGCCACTTCAGGGGTCGCCAGAGCGTTATGCCTTTAAGTAACGTTCCCGCCAGCCCCAGCCAGATCGTATAATCTGCGTAGGTTTCGTGGGTTTCTAAAGCTAGTTGTGCCGCATCGCTCAAGCCGTCCGTATGCGGGTGCACATACGTGCCCGCTACATACGCCCCCACCGTTCCAACGGCAGCGACCAGCAGCGTTATCCAATTGAGCGGCCCCGATGGTTTTAGTAAAACTACCAGCTGTAACAACGCGGCCAGCAGTAGCATACTGATAGGCACGTGGACGATCATCGGGTGATACGTCGGATAAGCGTCCAGTGGAGCAGGCATAGGTGCCATCGCCTGAACCTCATCCATGTGCATACTATCGGCAACCATACCTGCATGATTCATCGACTGATGATGGCTCATGCTCGAATCGCGACGGGTTGAGTCGGTTGCGGCTTTCTTCTTGTGTTTTCCACCATGTCCAAAACCGGGTTGAATCAGTAACAGAAGAGCGGAAATCAACCATAGTGTCCGAATTTGCTTCATTGTTTCAGGTGATAAATGGGTAGCCTACATCAACGGGTATTGGGATGCCAACCGGAGGAACTTGCCTGGCTTACTTCATGTGCGTATGCCCGGCCTGAAAGCAATGCAGCGCACAGGCCGACCCTTTATAGCTGTCGTGCACATTGCCGATTTTAGTACCTTTGGCGTCGAAAATGTCGCATGTATTGTCGGCATTGTCCTTAATGGTGAACATCAAATCGCCGTTGGCATCCATGTATGTTTTGCCATCTTTGCCTATTCTTCCCATTTTCTTGCCCGTTTTCGCATCCACAAGGTTGCCTTGACCATCTACGAAGGCAATTTTTTTACCGGTAGCATCCATAATCATCCGGTCTTTTGAAATGGTGCCAACGGCTTTGCCCGCCCCATCTTTAATCTGTCCAGTGGCAGAAATAGTCATTGGCTGTTTGTAGTTGGCCGATTGGGCGAACAAGAGTGAAGGCAGGGCCATGAACAAGGCCAGCATCAGCATTACGGTTTGTTTGGTTTTCATACTATTCGTTGTTTAAGCAATTAGGCTGGCTTTACTGCGTAGTGCAAAGCCAGTGTTCCAAAAAGCGTGTTGACTTGACTGGTCTGAGTAATCTGACGAAAACCCCCACTGTAGAGCCTATTCGGTAGTCGTCCCTCTACGTTAGCTCTGGTTGTATCGAACCCGTCAAAGAACTGAAGACCGTAAAACAACAACCTCATAAATTCATTGGCCGGCTTGCCCCAATCCGCCAGCATTAATACACCTCCCGGTGACAATACCCGATGCATCTCCAAAATCGATTGCCGTTTATCCGCATCAGACAGATGGTGCAGCAGAAGACTACAGGTAACGATGTCCATGCTATCCTGGGGATAGGGCATTGCTGTTGACAGGCCTCGATCCAGCGTGACCGGCCAGCCCATCACCGCCTGTTTTTGCCGGGCAATAGCCAGAACCGTTTCATCACCATCCAACCCAAACACACTAGCTCTAGGAAACTGCCGATGCAATAACATGGCCTGTGTACCCGTGCCACACCCCACGTCAAGGATGTACCTGGGCTTGCTGTCCTGAATTGGTTCAAGCAGTAGCGTCCGAAAGTGTTCTTCCTGCATGGTTAGCGCCATTAGCCGGTCATAATACCGGGTTAAGCCGTTCCAGCGCAAGGCGGGTTTGTACGAAGCAGTAGCCGGTTTCATGGTTTACAATTTCTTTTCCCACTCAGCAATGAGCTGATTATTGAGTGTAACGTACTCGGTAAACTTCTTCTCGGCGGATAATTCTGCTGACTTCCGGGCAGCAGCAATGGCCGCTTTGTAATCGCCTGTTTTCGCCAGCAACTTGGCTTGCAGATGCAGGTAATTGAACGCCGGTTTGCCGGTAGCCGCTTTGGTGGCCCACGTCAAGGCCTGTTTGGCATCCTTGTTTGTGTCGAAATAATACAGGGCCGACTGGTAAAATACGCCCGACTCCTCATCGGTAGCGGCTGCCGTGCGTTTTAGGATGTCCGCCGTAATGCGCTCGTCAGCGTTGCTCACGAGCGGAAAATGCACCGACGTATTGGCCCATGTCAGGTACAGATTGGCCTGATTCTTTACCAAATCCTGCACCTCGATGGTGAACGACTCATAAAACCGCACGGATGAATCAGGTTTGACCGTAAACCGCAGCACATCGTTCTTCGCTTCGTACCCCGCCGTGCCATGCCCTTCCGTATACGAGTTCAGGATTACCGTCCATTCGGTGCGGGTTGGGATGGTGAAGAGCGAATATTTGCCAGCAGGTAGGAGTTTACCGGCTACGGTCATCGGATCGGTAATGGTCAGGATGGTGGCATCCGACGCGCCGGTGCGCCACAACTCGCCATAGGGGACCAGCTTGCCAAAAACTGTTCGGCCCTTCACTGCCGGGCGCGAATAGTCGATGGTCAGGTCTGTAAAGCCAACCTTTTGTTTGACCGTTGCTGATGGGGAGGGTTCTGGTAAGCTCAGTTGTGCAAGGGTCGCTTGCGTAAACATACCTGTCAATAGGATAAGCGTAGCAATTGTTTTGGTCAGTGCGATCATGGCGCGAATGGGTTTAGTATTTGAGGACAATGCCGTTGGGCTTTTTACCCACCGAGATGTCTTTGATTTTGCTGCGTTTAGCAACGTCCACCACGGATACCGTAGCCGCCCCCTGATTGGTGACGTAAGCGGTTGCGCCATCTTTGGTGAAGGCAATGGCGTGCGCGTCGAGGCCCGTCTGAACTTCACTCATCTTCATCCAGCTACCATTCATACGCTCGAAAATAGAGACCTTATTACCTGTTCCGGCCTGGCTGACCCAGAGTTCGTTACGGGTGGCATGGTACGCTGCGTAGCCAGGCGTGAAACCCAGCTTAATCGTTTCCACAACGGTTAAGGTCGCTACGTCGATCACGCTGATGCTTTGGCCTTTTTCATTATCTACATACATCCTGCCATCGGCTCCGGGCCACGCGCCAACCGGGTCATCGCCAACCGGAATCGTCTTGGTAACCGACTTGTCGGCGACCTTGATGACCGTGACCGTATTGCTCATGCCATTGGCCACGAATGCGTATTGACCGTTTGCCGACATCGTTACTTCGGCTGGTTCCATGCCTACCGCGAGGGTATTCTTCAATGCCATCGTAGCTGCATTATACACCAATACCTTGCCGGCATCATCCATCTGGGAGGTCCATATTTCGGAGCCGTCGGGCGAAAACACGGCGTTATGGTTCATCACCGGTGTTTGCTGGTTGACCGTCGTCGCGCCCGTTTTAGGGTCTACCACCAGCACCCGACCGGTCATGCCTGATGTGCCACCCGCATGACCGGCGCTGAGGTCCATACCCGGTACCCCAACGCCGAGTTTGCTGCCATCGGGGGATAGGTAGATGTGATGTGGCCACATGATCATGTCGGTCATTGACATCGTACTGTGGCCGCCTGAGGCTTCGCCAAAGGAGATCGTTTCTTTCACCTGCTGACCAGCCAGATCAATAACTGACAGGCTGTTCCCCTCAGCATTGACGACGTAGGCAGCGGGGTAATTAATGTTTAGTTCGGGTTGCATGGACGACATGTCGTGCATGTTGCAGGCTGATAAGCCCAGCATCAATAAGGCCGCTATAGCCAGCGCCCGTCCGGGAGTTTGGTTGTTCATTGGAAAAGATAGGTTGTGAAAATGATGTCTGACAGCTGACCGAAGGCTAGGTTCCTTAGCATAGAAACCGCTCAGCTTAGACAGGATCAAAACATAAGGAGCACCTCGGCCGGTATAGCCGCTGGTCGCATGAGCAGGGAACCCCGCTTAACAGAGTCGCACAAAAAAACCGCTGACCGGGACGTTCAAATCCGTCCGCCAGCGAGTAGCGACATGAATCGTTGGCTCAAATAAGCCAGGTACAGAGGGAGGTCAGACGAAACCGACCCGTTCGATGGAGTGGGGTGTCGGCAAACGAAGAAATGGGTTCAGCCGAAGAGAAGGGCAGCAGAGCCGCCAGCAGAAGCTGAAATTGGGGATTGGGTAGAAAATCTGCTGGCTGGGGAGCCTGATGCGGGTGATAGTCGGCCACGAAGCTGCTCACATCGAGGTGTTCATAGCTGAGCGTTGTCTTACAGCAGGGTACCCTTTTAACGACCGGTTCGCCCGTTGCCGGAACTGATGGTTCGTCAGCCAGACAGTGTTTGGGACAATTTCTCTGAACTGCCAGCAGGGTCTTCGAGTGGCCGCGCATCTGACACCAGTGTTCCACCATACCAAAGCCCATGCTGCTTACCAAAACCAGAAGGGCCAGCCAGCAGCAAAATAGACGGGTATGTAGGGATTTTGGCATTGAATACACGATTACCGAAACAAAGGTAATTGCTTTTCTAAACAGATGATTTACAGGATTCCGTGTAGCCTTTACAAAATTTATAGAAGTGAACCGTATCCTTAGCGAACGGGATTAATCCACTCAACCTATCGACGTTGAATCAGTTACTCTAACTGATAACCAAAACGTCTGTTTGTATGGAAACTGCCTTAGCCCCCCAACATTTTCAGGAATGTATCGACGCCTGCCAGGACTGCGCCGTAAGCTGTGATGCCTGCGCCGACGCCTGTTTAGGCGAAGTGGATGTAAAAATGATGGTCAACTGCATTCGACTCGATCGCGATTGCGCCAGGATTTGTTATATGGCCGTCACCTTCATGGCCAGTGGTAGTCCCCATGCAGCTGATGTCTGTCAGCTTTGCGCCCACCTTTGTGAAGCCTGTGCTACCGAGTGCGGAAAACATGCTGACCACATGGATCATTGCCGACAGTGCGCCGAAGCTTGTCGGAAATGCGCTGAGCAATGCCGTAAAATGGCTCAGGGTGCCCACGCAATGGCGGCTTAATAAATCGTAAAGCGAACAAGCTCCATCGGGTTAAAACCTAGTGGAGCTTGCCAGTTCATGCTTACGGCTTAGCGTGTAAAGTAGTTGTAGCCATCATCACCTGCCCCTCTGACTCCCAGACGCACATTACGGTTTGACCCGCAACGGCAATACTGGGCATCTGACCTTTACCAACCTGGAGTGTTGGATTAGCCGCTGATTTGACCCAAATGATGCCTCCCTCATCCCAAGCTAATACGGGTTGTGCTGTTCCAGCAGCTAAGGTTATGTTACGACCCGTGGTAATTGATTGCTCTGGCTCACCGGGTAAACATGTATATAAGTTATCTTCACGTCGCCAGGCAGTAATGGGCTGACCTGCTGCTGAAAGAACGACCGCGCCCCCATCCATCGGACAAGCCGTTAATTTCCAGGTGCCCGTACCCAGTTTTTGGGCAGGAGCGTAGGTCTTGCCACCATCCGTCGAGTGAATCAGATGTAAGTCACGTGAACCGCCCAGCCAATTGCGGAACTGTACATATACATCATTATTTTTAGCGGCAAGTGAAACCTTACAGCACTCGCAAACGGTGCCATCAGGCGATCTATAGATAACCTGATTTTTGGACCAGGTGCGCCCCCCATCCCGGGAAGAGGCTCCGACAATTTTATTCTTCTTATCGTCACGCAGGTCAAGCCAGGCGGCATGGAACAAGCCATTGCCACTACCAGCGATGGCTTGAAAGCCTTCTTTGGCGATCTCGGGTACATCATTAACCTGTATGGCTGGAGACCACTGATTTGTAGCTCGGTTGAGTGAGTACGCATAAATATCACCTTGCCGGTTAACGGCGGTTATCACAATAAACTGATCCGTGATAGCCAGTTGTGGGCCACGCTTGGCCCCGGCCACTAAATTGGGAAGGGTCGCTACCTTACTTGGCGCGTTAAAGGATGCCGTTTGGCTTTTGGCCATAGCGTAAAAGATGGTTGAGTCTTGGCCGTACACCAGATGCATTGCCCCTTTTGTATCAGCTATAATAACGGGTAGATGGCCAGACGCGACTTTTTGAGGAGTTGAGGGCTGACAAGTTGCGGAGAGAACCCATAGCTGCAATAGAAAAAATAATAGATTGCGCATAACAGAGAGGAACAAGCAAATGAATTTACGAATATGATAAAGCGATTCTAGCCTGATATATAATGGAATGTTACCACGACACCTCTTTAAGTAGTTGAAATCAAGTGACTATCGAAGCACATTAACGATTTACTTCATGTAGAGATTAAATAGCTCGAAACCCACTCGTATGGCTTCTGAATGGGTTGCCTGAGCCTATTTCACGCTACCCATAATGATATTCGGACTGGCTCCCCTCCTACTCAACCGGCCATTTTCTCCCGATAAATGCCGGGCCTGCGGCGGCGGACCGTACCGTTGCGAATAACGGATGCTTTTAATGAACTCGTTAACTTACTATCAATGAATAAGTTGTGTTACTATTATCTAACACTAGAAATCGTTCACGAAAACGTCGATTTTAAGACGTACATGTCAATTTGGTTCAACGGCAAACCCAAACGTATGGTTTGAAGTATGCTTTAGCAACTAACTGTCTACTAGTTACTCAACTTATTGCCTAACCTACTTTCTGTTGAATTATAACGTAAAAGTTATTTCCATTTAAGTCTGACAAGGCTTTCAATTTAACGCCCTATTTATTGATACGTAAACTCCTACTGGTCCCATGTTGGAGCGTTTTAAGAGAATAAGTGAATGAAGATTTACTTAGCGAAGAACGTAAGCTAGTACCTTTGCACACAAGTAAACGAGCGTATACATGTGAACAGAATACCGTTCCTTTCCGGCTATCGTTCGTATCTTCGCGCCGTGAAATTGTGGCGGATTATATGGGCAATATATGTGCTGGTGCTTTCGGGGCTACCCTGCGAAGCTTTTTGCTCCGATGAGTCCACCACTGAACAAACTTTACCCGCAGACGATCATCGCCATGATGCCGGTTGTTCGCCCTTCTGCCTCTGTGCTACCTGTCCAGGCTGCACCCTGCCGCAAGCTCCGCAATTAATCGGTGCAATCATGGCCATTTCACCCCTCATTCTGGCAGTGCTGACTTCTTACCAGGCTCCGCATACGCTCGATGTACCGGGGCGGATTTGGCAACCTCCCCGTTTGGGTTAGCTCTCTTTTTGTTCGTTCTGGTCGGCCTCTGACTGGCCGGGCGACTATTGCTAACTAAAAACATCTCTTTCATGAAATCGCTCATTGTGTCACTCTGGTTGACACTCTCCACAATACTTATAGCCTGGGGGCAAAGCTCCCTGCGCGTTTTAATTCAGGATGCCCAAACCCACAAACCCTTGATCGGGGCAACCGCCCTGCTGAATCCTGGCCGGATCGGGGCCGCTGCGGATACCTCCGGGCGGCTGGTGCTGGCCGTACCAACAGCGGGGCGCTATGCATTCACCTGTTCCTTTGTCGGCTATGAAAGCCAAACCGATAGCCTGACGCTTCCCGATAATGATTCCCTGGTCGTGAAACTCCGGCAAGTCGAAGGGGAAGAACTCGAAGAAGTCGTGGTGACTTCGACGCGCAGCAATCGCAGCATTGATGACATTCCCACCCGGATCGAAGCCATTACCGGCGAAGAACTGGAAGAAAAGGCGAATATGCGACCGGGTGACATTCGAATGCAGCTTAACGAAAGCACTGGCATTCAGGTACAGCAAACTTCGCCCGTATCAGCGAACGCGAACATTCGCATTCAGGGCTTGGATGGACGGTACACCCAGATTTTACAGGATGGTTTGCCACTCTATTCGGGCTTTGCCGCTGGCTTGAGCATTTTACAAATTCCTCCGCTAAATCTGCGGCAGGTCGAAGTCATCAAAGGCTCGGCATCGACGCTCTACGGGGGCGGGGCCATTGCGGGCCTGGTCAACCTGATTACCAAACGACCAACCGCCGAACGGGAGCTTAGTTTTATGCTCAATGGCACCACGGCGCGGGGCCTCGACCTGAGCGGTTTTTGGGGTCAGAAGTGGGAAAAGATTGGCGTAACCATGTTCACGGCCCGCAACACCCAACGCGAGTACGATCCCGGCAAAACCGGATTTTCCGCTTTGCCTAACTACGAGCGCTATACGGTCAATCCCCGGCTTTATGTCTACCTCAATCCTACGGCTATGCTGACGGTGGGGGCAATGGGTAATTGGGAAAATCGCATCGGCGGAGATATGCAAGTACTTGATGGCCGAACTGATAATACCCATCAATATTTCGAGCGTAACCGTTCGGATCGGCTGGCCTCACAGCTCCAGTTCGATAAGCGTTTTGAACGTTCTATTCTGACGCTAAAAAACAGCGTGAGTTACTTCAACCGGGTTATTTCGCAACCCGATTATCGCTTTGCCGGTCACCAGGTGGCCAGCTTCACGGAAGCCAGTTACACCCATACCGGTACGCGGTCGGAATGGATCGGAGGGGGCAATCTCTGGACCGAACAGTTTACCGAAGATGGGGCCGGGCAGGGGGCATCCAGCCTGGGACGCAATCACCAATACGTGACGGTGGGAGCCTTCGCCCAAAATAATTACACGGTGCGTCCCTGGCTTACATTAGAAACGGGATTGCGGGGAGACTATCACAACCGATTCGGCTTCTTTGCGCTGCCAAGGGTGTCAGCCCTGTTCAAACTGTCCGACCGTTTGACCTCCCGGCTTGGTGGGGGGGTGGGTTATAAAGCACCGACCATCTTTACCGAAGATGCCGAAAGCGTCGCCTTTCGCAACGTACGCCCGATTGATCAAGCTACAGCTCAGGCGGAAACGTCCATTGGGGGTAATTTTGATGTGAATTATCGTACGACCTTGTTCGATATCATCGATGTGTCGATCAATCAGCTTTTCTTTTATACCAAGCTGAATCATGCCCTGGTGCTGGATATTCCAGCCATTATTACATCGGGACCAAGTACGGCCGGGTATCAATTCACCAACGCCAACGGGCCAATCGACAGTCGGGGGTTGGAAACCAATCTGCGCCTGAGCTATGAAGCTGTTAAGCTTTATGCTGGGTATAGTTTGGTGGATACGCGTAGACGTTACAGCGGGGCCGAATTCAATAGTGCCATTCCGCTAACGGCCAAACACCGGGTGAACCTGGTTGCGGTGTACGAATTGGAAGGTAAATTTCGGTTGGGCCTGGAAGCCTACTACATTGGTCCTAAACCGCTTTCGACTGGGGAGACTTCGCGTTCTTACTGGCTGATGGGCCTCATGGGTGAACGCCGATGGAAGCACTTTAGCGTGTTTGTCAACTTTGAAAACATGCTTGATATCCGTCAGGATCGTTACCAGGCTGTCATTCTCCCTCCCCTCAACCGACCTTCCTTCCGGGAGGTATGGGCCCCTTTAGAAGGATTCGTGGCCAATGGTGGGCTTAAATTATTTCTCCAGTAAAGCTCAATCTAATCATGGAAGCACTTGTTACGGGCAGTTTGACGCTTAGCCTGCTTCATGCATTGATTCCCAGCCATTGGCTTCCATTTGTAACCATCGGCCAAACGGAACGGTGGAGTCTTCAGCAAACGTTGATCATAACAGCTATTGCGGGACTGGCGCATACCGTCAGCACAACGCTGCTGGGCGTATTGGTAAGTTTGGCGGGATGGCAGTTGGCGGAGAATTACCACGACCTGTCGGAAAAGGCCATTCCTTTGCTCCTGCTCGCGTTGGGTGCATGGTATTTGATGCAACATCTGCGCCATCGTCATGTACATGACCACATCGAAGCCGGATTGGTACGTAAGGCACGTTCATTTTCAGCACTGCTTTTTTCGCTGGGGCTAGCCATGTTTCTATCGCCCTGCCTGGAAATTGAAGCCTATTTTCTTAGTGCGGGGGCAAAAGGCTGGGAAGTAGTCCTGCTGGTCGCACTGATCTATAACGTGGTTACCTTAACGGGGATGCTTCTGATGGTGACCCTAGGACGACGGAGTTTACAACAGATTAACCCACATTGGTTTGAACATAACGAAAACCTGATTACCGGTCTGACGCTTTTTGGGCTGGCAGTACTTAACTTTTTTATTGAATTCTAAACATACTATGGCACACGATCAAAACGGTCCGGCGCACCGGCACGACGAAGACGGTCACAACCATGATGATGTGGAACTGATCGAGGAAGGCACCACGCCCGCAGCCGACGCAGCTCCGACTAAAAAAGGCCCTGAACAAACCTGGCGTACCTACGCCCCGGCTGCTATCAGTCTGGTGCTGTTGCTGGGCGGCATTGCGCTGGATTCTGTCAAATTAAGCTGGTTTAAAGATCCTATCCGGCTTATCTGGTACGTGGCGGCCTACCTGCCCGTTGGCTGGCCGGTGCTAAAACGGGCTTGGAGTAGCATTCTGAACGGTGATGTATTTACCGAATTTTTCCTGATGGGCGTGGCCACGCTCGGCGCGTTTGGTATCCGCGAATATCCTGAAGGCGTGGCTGTCATGCTGTTTTATACCATCGGCGAGTTGTTTCAGGATGCCGCCGTACTGCGGGCGCGTCGCAGTATCAAAGCCCTGCTGGATGTACGTCCCGACGAGGTAACGGTACTCAAAAACGGGCAGGCGCAAACCGTAAAAGCTGCAACAGTGGCCGTTGGCGATGTGATTCAGATTAAAGCAGGCGAAAAAGTAGGGCTGGATGGCACCATGCGTTCTTCCTCAGGTACGTTCGATACGGCAGCCCTGACGGGGGAAAGCGTGCCCCGCACCATTGAGAAAGGCGAAGCGGTACTGGCAGGTATGATTAACCGGCAGTCGTTAGTCGAGATGGATGTGACGACGCCCTATCAGGATTCCAAGCTGTCTCGGATTCTGAAGCTGGTGCAACAGGCCACAGGCCGGAAAGCGCAGACCCAGGAATTCATTGCCCGCTTCGCCAAAATCTATACCCCAGCTATCTGTGCACTGGCTTTACTGATTACGATTGTCCCGTATTTCTTCGTTGCCGACTATCAATTCCGCGACTGGTTGTATCGGGGTTTGGTCTTTTTGGTCATCGGTTGTCCGTGTGCGCTGGTGATCTCTATTCCACTGGGTTACTTCGGCGGTATTGGTGCCGGGTCAAAGCAGGGTATTCTGTTCAAAGGTTCTGTGTTTCTGGACTTGATGACACAAGTCAAAACCGTCGTCATGGATAAAACAGGTACGTTAACTAAAGGCGTTTTTAAGGTGCAGGAAGTCAAACCCGTTGGCATGGACGCAGCAGAACTGGCCCGGTTAACAGCCGCGCTGGAAAGCAAATCGACTCACCCGGTTGCCACTGCCATCATTGACTATGCCCGTATCCACGTCGGGGAAAAGGGGTACGAAACGGCGACCGTTGAAAACGTAGAGGAAATTTCCGGACATGGGCTGAAAGGGACCGTCGAAGGAAAAGAGGTGTTAGCCGGTAATGCTAAACTACTGCGCAAATTCAATGTATCCTTTGATGAAGCCCTCACACAAATTCCGTTTACAATCGTCATGACGGCAATAAATGGAACGTTTGCAGGCTATTTCACCATCGCCGACGAAGTAAAAGCCGATGCCGCTGATGCCGTCAAACGCCTGAAAGCCGATGGAATTCGCACCGTGATGCTGTCGGGCGATAAAGCGGCTGTTGTGGAAGCAGTTGCCAAACAGGTTGGCGTAGACGAATGGCACGGCGATTTGTTACCTGAAGACAAGGTTCGTGAGGTCGAGCGGTTAAAAGGTGAACAAGGTACTAACCCAAAAGCAAAGTTAGCTTTTGTCGGTGATGGCGTGAACGACGCGCCGGTGGTTGCGCTGGCCGATGTCGGAATGGCGATGGGCGGACTCGGGTCGGATGCCACCATCGAAACCGCCGACGTGATTATTCAGAACGACGAACCAGCCAAAATCGCCATGGCAGTCGAGATTGGCCGGGCTACCCGCCGGATTGTCTGGCAAAACATCACCTTGTCAATGGTCGTCAAAGCTATTGTACTCCTGCTGGGCGCTGGTGGGTTAGCGACTATGTGGGAAGCCGTGTTTGCCGATGTGGGTGTAGCCATGCTAGCTATTTTAAACGCTGTACGGATTCAAAACATGAAATTCTAGGCATCAGGTCAAGCGAGTTTTTACCTGTTGAAAACTTGCTTGACCTGATGCCTAGAATCTGGTAAAGCATATTCGCCCGGGGCTTTAAGTAGGTATTTGATTCATTAAATGTCTATCGCTTGAAATGCCCGTTCAAAGAGATATGTAAAGTAGCTGTCCTAGCAAAGTCATTCTGTTCGAGCCTCGGTCTCAAATTGTCATCTCACTAAACAAAATCAATATCTCACATTTTAGCTGAGTTTGTGAGACTGATTTTTCTCCCAAATGACGAAAAGGTTAGTAAGTTGACGTATTTCTAAGCAAATGGGTCATAAAGGGGACGAGAAGGTTATAGCTCCGCAAGAATACTCTCCAGGGTGTTTTCTTTCCCGCCGGGAAGACCTACCAACAACAGGGTAACTATCTTTGAATTATGAATGAAGATAAAGAAGCACTTATAAGCTGGTTTATCAGTAAGCAATGGGCCGCTACGTATCATAAAATATCGGCTTGGGAATCGACTGATAATCTGGCTAAGACCATCAATACCACAATAGAAGCTACACGACAAGGTAATGAAAATTCAGTTGAGGTACTGAAACGCCTTAAAACTTCACTCGACAAACAGCCAGATGAAAATAAGGCATAATGACTGACCGATCTGGCATTCATGGGGTGTCCGGTTTAGAGTAAGAACATCGTCGTGCCCCGCACCATCTGGTCAATGCTCGTGTGGGCGTAGATGTGATTAAAGCCCTCCTCGACAGCAGGGGGCGTCGGGTAGCGGGCCAGCTGCTCAAGGCTGACTTGCCGGAGTTGGGCTATCAGCTCGGGCCGCAAACCAATGAATCGTATCCCTTCGATGATATTCGAGTGGGCATTGAGCAAGTAAAGCGTCAAGCCGTTAGCGTCGCTCTTGACCCAGTCAGCGACCGCATCCGAATCGATTTTACGGATATTAAGTGGAACGTCAAAGCTGAAGTGGCCAGGGAACTCGATCAGAAAAAACGGAAGGCCCTCCCGTTCGTAGAGACCGTACCGAAGCAGGCCTCGGTTGAACAAGGCGCGGTCGTCGACGGGGTTGAGCGAGTAAAACAGGATGTCGAACAAGCCGCCCGTCATCAGGGCTTTAATCGATTCCTGCCCCGTGGCCTGGTAGCGATCGATCGGAAATGGCCGACCTATTTCAAAACTCATCATAACGTGTTGCTTGATTTAGCCTATAGTGGTTCTGGTGTATACCTGTCAATATGATGCACAAAATGGCCCTACTTTACCCGTTCGATCCGGACGCAGTTGACGTATACCTCGACCCGTTCAAGGAGTCGGTAAATCGCAGCTGAATAGGCGGTATTATTCTGCAAATTTCCTTCATATAGGACTTCAGCCATCAGCCTACCCTCAACCAGTTGCTCGGCAATATGCCAATTGACGGCCTCCTGGCTGGCGATATTCAGGTGATAAAAACTCACCAACAAATTGCCATCGGGCGTTCCGGTTAGCCGAAACTTAACGACATTTTTGATTCCGCTATCCGTTCTCATGCAGTTCCTTTATGGGTTGTAAACGTATGAATTGGCGATGGCTGTTCAGAGTAGTTAGGGCGTGGTCTGCACGAGTTTATCAGCAGTTGTTTTGGGTTTCCTTCAAGGCTCCTTCCAGTGGATTAAATCTCGGAATAATCCCCGTATGAACCCGAGGCTTATCAACTTTTGTCGACATCACTTCACCAGCTTCATGAGTGAAGAATAAACGATGCCCGGATGGGCAAGTCGGAATACGTTCGAAATAGAGGCCCTACGGGCCTAATATAACAGGGTAAAGGGTTGTATTCTAGTTAGTTAGTAAAAAGTTCTTAGGGGTTTTCTCGGTCGGCATATCGGTATTTTTATATGCTAAACAACAAAGAGAACACTTAAGAATCGTATGAAACCTCTCAAAGCCAAACGCCCGGCAACTTCGCAACAGGGCGCACCCGTTCAACTCAGTTTATTTGACGTATTGCTACAAGTTGCACCCGAACTGGTTCCTGCCGTTCGAGCGGTTAACCAGATCGTTTCGCCACAAATTCAACGCTTTACCCTACGGCAAGAACCCGCCCCAACGGGCGAAATAGGCCGGATACGCGCTAATCTGGCGGCTATTGCCCTCTGTAAGTCGCTTACTGCCAATCAGGAGCAACCCACACCGGAGCAGTGTAACGAATTGGCCGGTTTTAGCGGATGGGGCAGTTTATCGGCTATATGGGATGAGGTTACCCACAAAGCTACCGACGTGGACGTGCAGACTGAAGAACAAAACCGCTGGTACCGGAAATACAAGAATCTGCGAATGGAGGCCGATTCGTTAACGACACCTATGGAGCGGGAACGGGCCGGGCAGAGCACCTTAAACGCATTCTTTACCAGCATTGAGGTCATTAAACGAATTTGGGCGTTAGTGGAAAAAGTAGGCTTTAAGGGAGGCCGAATTTTAGAGCCAGCCGCCGGTACAGGTCATTTCATCGGGGCTATGCCCGATCATTTACGGCAAGCCTCTACGATTACCGCCGTCGAGAAAGACCCCCTGTCAGCCGCTATTTTAGCGCTGCTTTATCCCGAAGTGATTACCCACGCAACGGGTTTAGAGGTGGCCCCGCTGGAACGAGGCAAGTACGATCTAATTATTGGAAATGTGCCGTTCGGGGATTACCCTGTTTTTGATGCTGTGGACCGGGATTGGTGCCCGTTTCACATTCATAATTATTTTATCGGTAAAGCCTCCCGGCTTGTCGTTCCCGGTGGATTGGTTTGTTTCATTACGTCAATGGGCACGCTGGATGCCGGTAGTAAAACCTTTCGCCTTAAACTGGATGAACAGCGCATGGAACTGTTGGGTGCCATTCGTCTGCCCTCCTGCGCCTTTGATAAAACCGCCAGCACCGAAGTAACGACGGATATTTTACTATTTCAAAAGCGGCCCGAAAATCAGGCTCGTACCTCGTTTGCCCAACCCTTTGTCAATACGGCTACGCTGCGAACACTGACCAGCGAGGGAGAAGACCAAGACGACCCCCCCGTTATGCCAAGCATTCAGGTCAACCAATATTACGTTGAAAATCCCCATAGGATGTTAGGGGAAATGACCTTTGCCAGCGAAGTAGGAAAGGGAGGGCTTTACCGGGGCGACCGCCAGACGTTATTTCTGGAACGCAGTAGCGAACTGGCTACCCGCCTGGATGAAGCCGTAACTCAATTAGGTAACCAATTACAGGGGGCCGCCAGCCGGTTTGGTCAAACAGGGGCAAAGTTGCCCGAAGAACGCACGGAACGTATAAATCCCGCTTTGGGCGGAACCGTGAAAATTCGGGGCCGGATGTGGAGCAAGCAGAGTATATACCGTTCCTATTCGACCCTAAAACGCCTGTTCTTTGATTTGTTAAAGGCGGAACAGAATCAGAGCGATTCCGTTTGTGATTCATTACGTCAGGAGCTACAAGACCACTATACGTTCTTTGTCACCACGTACGGGCGATTGTCCGCCAATCGGTCGCTAAACTGGATTGAATCCGTAGACGGTCAGTTTTTAAGCGTTCAGGCGCTTGAAATTCAAAAGCTGGATGCCCACGGAAAACCAGTCATTGTTGAATCGGCCATTTTGCGGGAACGGGTTTTTGGAGCCGTTACCACCATTACGCACGTTGATTTAGTAGAGGACGGATTAAGTCTGTCCTTATTTAACCACGGACGTATTGATCTGGATTATATCAGTACGCTAACGGGCAAGCCTATTGGCGAAGTACGTACCTACCTTTTAACGAACGCGCTAGCCTTTATTGACCCTGAACGGGCCGATGAGTTACTAGATGCCGGTACGTATCTGTCGGGGGATATTCGGGAGAAACTAACCCTATTGGAAGGCCGATTGCTGGATGAGCCGCAGTTACAGGCCAATGTAGATGCCTTACAAGCCATACTACCGCCTAGTTTACCGGTATCGTTGATTAGTTTTCAATTAGGATCGAACTGGTTGCCACTGGCTTGTATAACCGACTGGATACAGACGTTGCTTTCGGTAAAACTAACACTCGTATATAGTCCACAACGGGCCGAATACAGTTTGGCGAATCAAACGGGGTATTCCGCCCTCAATCAGTCACAGGGTACTAAAGAACGTACCGCCCTTGACTTAATCGAAGCGGCGTTGAATCAGCGTAGTATTGTCATTACCAAGACGGTACAGGATGAGGCCGGAAATAAAAAGGAGGTCAAGGACATTGAGGCCATGACAGCCGCCGTACAGCAACAGGAAGTTTTGCAGGAACAGTTTAACGAATGGGCGCGGGAGCATTACGCCCCCGCCATAGAAAACGCATTTAACGAACGGTTTAATAGCTACGTCGAACGCCAGTTTGCCAAACCGACCATGGCCCATTATCCCGGTGCCTCCCCGTTAATTACCTTACGTGACCATCAGTTTAAAGCCGTGGAGCGGGGAAAACAGGAGGATTGCCTATTTGCTCATTGGGTCGGAACTGGTAAAACCTGGGAGATCATTTCGACCGCCATGGAATTGATACGGCTTGGCAGAGCATCAAAAGCCCTCGTTGCCGTGCAAAATTCAACCGTCGAGGATTTTGCGAAGGCATGGCGCGCGCTGTACCCCGGCGCAATTGTTTACCAGCCAACCCCGGCTGACTTACAGGCATCCAACCGAAAACGGTTTCTGCAACGGATAGCGACTAACCGGTTCGACGGCATTGTTATTCCGCAGTCGTTCTTAAAGCTTATCCCGGATGATGTGGCGATCGAAGAAGAATTAATTCGGGATGAACTAAGCCGCATTGACTACGACGATAGAGACCCCTCCGCCGAGGGTCGGGCCAACCGCCGGAGCGGGAAGCAACGCGTTAAACAAATCAACAAACGGAAAGCCAAAATAGAAGCCAAACGGCTTGAACAGGCCAGTCGTAAAAAAGATCAGATGCTTAATTTCTCTCAATTGGGAATTGATGCGCTGTTTCTGGATGAAGCCCACAAATACAAACGGTTTGGCTTTACAACCAGCCGGTACCAAATTAAAGGCATCGATACAGCCGGGAGTCAGGATGCCTTTCAAGCCATGGTCAAATGCCGGACCATTCTAAATAAAAATGGGCGGGTCATTCTGGCAACGGGAACCCCTATTTCAAACACTATGGCCGAAGCCTGGACGATGTTACGCTACATAGCCAGCGACCGGCTGGAAAAATTGCAACTAGCCACCTTTGACCAGTTTTGTGGAACATTCTGTAAAGTGGTGCCCGTTTTTGAATTAAGTACGTCGGGGCAGTTTAAGACCGTAGAACGACTGGCGCAGTTTATGAACGTTGCCCAATTGTCAGCCTTATACCGGCAGTCGGTAGACGTTGTATTGGCCGATGATGTACACGAGTTTAAAACCGGCGACTTTTTGCCGGTATTAACCCCGCAACCCGCTACGGAAACCACCCCCGCCAATCCCGGCTTCACCCGTATATTGCTACCCCAAACGCCGGGCATTAGGGCTGAACTTTTTGATATTCGGCAAACCCTGCGCTGGTTCGAGCAGTTAACCGGCAAAGAAAAGCGCGAGAACAGTCATATACCGTTAGTGATGTACGGCAAGGCTAAAAAAGCGACGCTGGATATACGCTTGATCGATCCCACCGCCGAGGATGAACCCGGTAATAAAGTGAACCGGGCTGTTGCAGAAATACACCGGATTTATCACCAGACCAGCGACGTTAAAGGAACGCAGTTAGTTTTTTGTGATGTATTTAAGTCGTCAGCCAGCTTGTTTGCTGGCGAGGCTGACGAGGAAACCGGCGTGGCGACGCCCGGCCGGTCCGCTGGTTCGGTGGCGACGCCTGCCCAATTTAATCTGTTCGATGAAATTGCCTGTAAACTGCGCTTTTTGGGCATTCCCGCTGGGGAAATTTGTATCGTTCCCGCCGATAAAAACAAACGGGAGCCCATTTTTGCCAACGTTCGCACCGGCCAGATTCGCGTTCTGATGGGCAGTAGTGAACGCATGGGCGTTGGCGTAAACGTGCAGGAACGGTTAGCCGCTATCCATCATTTAGACGCTCCCAACCGGCCCACCGATTTTGAACAGCGCAACGGGCGAATTATCCGACAGGGTAATTTATTCGCCGTCTGGAAACGTTGCGTTGAGGTACTAACCTATGGCGTAGAAAAAACCCTTGACGCGACGAGTTACGGACGGTTAGCCATGAAGCAAAAATTTATTAACCAGGTGCTAAAAGGCGGGGCTACGGTTGAAACAATGGCCGATGTATCGGACGACGACGATTTTTCGTCGATGAATTATGAACAGATGATGGCTACCTTATCCGGCTCTCAGACCGCCTTGCTCTATACGGCAAAAAACCACGAATTAACGCGGCTGAATCAGCAGAAAAAGGCGTGGCAACGGGGTTTAATGAACGCACAATCCATGATTGAAGAAGCCCGGCGCACGAGTGTTCATTTAAACGGGCTTTTGCCAAAATTGAGCTTGGAGGCCGAAATCATAAAAAATAAGTTCGTAGACGTGCCGACCGATGAGGTTGAACCTGAGGGAATGATTAAAACGATTGGGTTTAATGGTCAACAGTTTACCAGTAAAGCTGATTGGAGCGAACCATTAGAGCAGTATTTCTCCGAAATCAAATCCGCAGCCCGGCGCACCAACGGCGCGTATAGTTCAGGACTGCTTACGGTAAACGGCTTGGATATACAGTTGAAAGGCGAATGGAGCGGCCATGATCGGGAAACAGGCCGCGCTATTTACTCCATCAGTTACCAGTGGGGGGTAAATCTAAAGGGCCAGATTAACTACGGATGGGCATTAGGTACGTCCCTGCGAGCGGCCATTAATCGAACGTTAGACGCGCCCGAAGTAGGAAAAAAACAACTGGAACGGGCTATTAGTCAACAGGAAGCCTTTAGTCAGAATTTGAATCAACCCTTCAAAAAACAGGAGCAGTTGACCCAGTTAAGCCTGCTGGTTGGTGAATTGAAAAAACAGCTGGAAACCGAAGTGATCGAAGCTGTCTAAGGCGTTCGATTTGTTGTTAGCCAATTAAAAAGCCGTTCCCTGCTAGGAAGCGGCTTTTTGCTGACGTCGATTTACTTTACTTCACTTATTCATCCTGGATAAACCGTTATAATTCCAGAAGTTGACGGTGATAGAAAATAGATACCATTGGCCATACGGCCCCACCTACCCACGGCAACCAGAGTTGAATCAACGAAATCCACCCGCCGTTCTGAAGGGCTAGCAAGTCATTATACTGCATGAAATTTCCCAGCTGTAGCCAGAAGAACGTAACAAAGACCAGCGCAAACACCTCCGGTCGGAACATGTATCGATCCATTTGAAACCAGATCGGTCGATTCGGCCAATCCGGATATTTACCCCGATGCCAGTAAAATAACTTGGTGAGGTGCAACCGGGTTATGTAGTAAATACCCCACACTTCAATACCTCCAATGAGTAGTTGAACCAGTAAGATGGCCGTCGTTATGAGCCCTCTAGGTATACTGGTAAACTGACTGAGTCCCTGTAAAAGAAACGATGACAAAAAGGTGATGGTGGGCAAGGCGGCCATCGCTATTGCCCAGATGACAAATAATAAGGTCCAGGGTTGCATGTACTCCCGTTGCACAACGCGTTGCACCCACGGCTTGAGCATGGGTGCATAAAGAGTAAAGAAAAAAGACTGTTCGAACGGTCGCATATAACTATTGGCGAACAGTACGCGGAAGATTCGTATAAAGCCCATAACAGTAAATAGTTAACTGGTGAAATGTTTCACCAAGGTAACAATTAAAGGGCTGATTTTTGTTTTTATCTGGTTCCGTTATACAAAATTGGCTACCGCAAATTAGTAGTAACAGGGGATAAAACGATTGAGAGTAAGGGGCCAAAAAACGACTGGTAAGGCAGGTCTACATGAATATTGGCTATTTTCGTCCCAAGTAAATCCAGTCAGTTAGCAGCAAGGGGCAAGTATGACAAATAGCCAGTTTGTGATTAAATTACTAGCGGTCGGCCTGGTCGGAATACTCCTCATGTTCCTCCTTCTGCGCCGAAAACAGTACTCTCCATTGACCAGAACGCTGATGGATTTGTTAGTTGGGACGACAATGGGTTCGTTCCTGTTGGTCTTGTTGATGATACTGGCCTCCTAATGAATCAATTGGTTAAAACACTTCAGTAAGGCCTAAGGAATATACACGCCTTTGCCTAGTTCGGAAGTTTCTGAAAGTACGTTTTCAGGGTTTGTTTCAAGGTATAAAACTGCGTCGTTTCAATGGATTCATGGCGCAGATGCTGCTGAACGTACACTAACTCAACGCCCTCATCCAGCAGGAGTTGGGCCGTCGTATGCCGAAGACTGTGCGCCGACATGCCTTTCTTTTTAAGCCCATTTATTCGCAGGTGCTTGTTGGTTATGTAGCGAATCTGAGCCGTGGTCAGATTAGTAAATAAAGGTGTTTTCTGATCCTGTTCGGGCAGCGGCCACTGCTGGATACTCCGCAGGTAATCCGCCAGCGGCTCCAGGCAGGCCTCGAAAAGCTTAATGGGCTTTTTGGTGCTTTTCCCTTTTCCCAGCACATGAAGCAGGCGACGCTCGACATCCACGTCGGACAATAGGAGACGCGTGATCTCAACGGTACGTAATCCCTCCAGGCTTAACAGGGCCAGAATAGCCCGGTCGCGGGGCGAGGCGGCCGAGGCCAGCAAGTCGGTTCGCTCCCCGGCTTCCAGGCTCTCTTTGTAAAAGCGACGCTCCACGGTAAACCCTTTCACGGCCTGCACCTCCTGCAGGGCATCGACCTGATCGGGGGTAAGGGCCAGATCCTTTCGCTTGAGCACGCACCAGGCGGCAAGTTGCTTCACCGTTGACAGGTAGACGTTGATGGTGAAGGGTGACTTTCCCTGCTGGTTGAGCTGGGTAATGTAGTCATTGACCGTTATACCCGTCAGCGAGGCTTGCCGGCCCTGCTGCAGCTGCGCGTCGATGTAGTGAAAAAAAGCATTCAATGCCTGGGTATAGGTCTGTTTCGAACGCTCCCCTTTCAATCCTTTGTGCTCCCGAATAAAGCGCAGGATCAGTTCGTTGGCTGCGGGAGAGATCTCTTTTCTGGGCGGGTCCGCCACGATCAGCGGATAGCCCAGTTGCTGATAAAAGAAAAGAAACTTGCGCAGGGGCGAGATGCGATTGGGCCGAAAACCAGCCGTGTATATACCCAGGCTAAACCGATCTACGCCATACCCCTGCTGTAAGCAGTAGTCGAGATAGGCCCTGGCATGACGGGGATAGTTACTGGAAGCCGAAAGCGTAGTGGCAAAATAGGCGATCAGGCGCGATACAGTATAGCTCCCCGGGGCGGAGGCCGGTGATTGGGGCTGATCGTCGGGACGTTTGGCAGGTAGTGGCATTCAAGTGGTAGTCAATAGTCATTAAATAGGTCAAGTGCGGACATCTTGGTGGGGCAAGCTTATCCACCGGGAGGACCCTCGTTAGAACGGTTCCCGGGTGATGCGTTCACACTCAGCCTGTAAATAGGTGATGAGTTGGGTATACATGAAGTCCATGATGGGCGGGGCAACGGACGGCGCGTGAGGTTGATCCAAAGCCCGCCGGTAGGCCTGACGATCAACGGCGTACACTAAACTAATGGGTAGATTGTGGTAGTGCTGTACGTAATTCATAAGCAGGCGAGCTACCCGGCCATTTCCCTCCCCAAAGGGCTGTAGGCAGAGCAGGTCGTAGTGCGCTTTAAAGGAAAGATCATAAAGTTGACGCATGGTTTTCGTGGCGGCCAGGTCTGTGTTAAGCTGTCTCAGCAGTTTATCCACGGCGGCGGGTAGTTTTTGCGCGTCAATTAACTTACGCTGGGCCGTCATGGGGCTGGCCAGCCGGAATTCGCCCTGGCTGGAGTCATAACTACCCAGTAATGTGTGAAGGGGCCCACCCGTCCGTCGCATCAGAGTTGCGGCAATGGATTGAAGCCGAGCGCGATTCAAGGGTTCCCGGTCGGCGGCCCAGGCCAGCATCTGTTGCTGGGCTTGCTGATAATCGAGCAGCATCCAATGATGGGGGGCTGGTTTCGAGTCGGTGGTTGCCCCTTTCCCCAGCAAGGCCAGACTTTCGGCAAGCGTCAGACTACAGCCATCAATAGCGACCGAGTGATAGATGTGAATCAACCCGTAGTGACTACCCACCGGAAGCGAGTCTCTGGTCAGGTCACGATACCAGCTCAGCAAGGCGGGTAAGGTCAGGCTCGATGATTGGGATGAGGGCATAGAGACAAACGTGAACAAGTGTCGATGTACAGGTATCAGTACGTCTTAAAGTGCAACGAGTATTGAACATTGGCTAAAGTGAATTCCAAAGTGCCTCATTTACTGTGGGAATGTCGCATTCAGTATCATACCTGATACGGGTTGCAACTTACAACATTAATGGAATTCACCAATTTACACAAATAATCCTTTGTGTAATGGTGAACAAATTTGTCTTCTTATTATTTATGAAACGGGTTATTGTGCATTGTTTATCGAAACGGATTGGGCCACCCTGTGGCCCCTAGCACGGAGGTGGCTTGAGCAAGCCGGGCTTGAACACCGGTTAGGGAAACGCCGAAATCGTCATTCACCGGCCTGGCCCTCCATGAACTGGCATGAGCTGTTTGCCAAGCAAGAAGACTCAGTTAGCTAATTCAATGAATCAGTATCGTGGTTCTATTATTCGTTATAGCTGGCGACACTAAGCACGCAAGATTTACGACACAAAGCGTTAAAACTAACACCCAATTATTTCTCCAATGTTAGGGGATAGATTTATTATGTCAATTCTCATTCATGCTATTCGTTGCTTAAGTTAAAACTACTTGATCGATTCAAAGTCGCAGTAGCAGGCCACTATACAGATAGTTAAACTGATGTACAACCAACGAAGGGTTTTCATGAACGATTTCTAAGGCATAAGCTAAAGATAATAATCGATTAATCTATAAGTAGTTACGCGTTCATTAAACTTAAAATTTTCACCCTTTAAATGAACGATTTTGGTTGTGACCGTTGACCCGTCTAGAAGACTGGGATGAGTTGATGAGGTTGTTTGCAAAAACATCCTTGTCAACTAACTATGATTTTCAACTAAATTCAATTTTTTGTAAAATAATATTTGATTTCGGCTGATTTCAACTAATTTATTTACTCTTAATGCACAAACAGCATTTCAAACTGTTATAACAAGTCAAAAAATTATAATTGCATTTGAAGAACCAAAAGGTTTAAATTAATTAAGTGATCCTTACCTTTATTAAAATAAAAGCAAACTATAAAAATTTTGGATTCCCAAATGAAGTATTTTGACAACAGGCAAAGCGCGTTAAATATTGACGAAGCAGAGATAGAATATGTATTTAGGGTAATTGCAGAAACTTTTAGATATAAATGGGGTATCTTGTATAATTGGTACAAAAGTTTCATGAAACTACGTTAAGTAGTTAAATTACAGATAGTTGATAAAATATTTTATAAATTAGCACTCAGTAATTCCGTTAAATCAAATTCTACTTGGTCGCGTAAAGCCTCTTCACTAAAATCAAACTCGCCCTGTAAATTCACATGCTGCCAGCTCACCGGTGACGAGCGGCCAATCAGATCCACTAACAGGTTGCGACCTGGCTCCGGCGTTTTGACCACCTGGTTGGTCAGATAAAGGTAATTCCAGCAAATGATGGCGTTTTGTATCAATCGTTTACAGGCATCCGTTCGCTGCTGCTCTTCTTTGGACGCATACTGCATTTCACCACTGCTAGCGTAGAAGACCGCTCGTGCAAACTGGTGGGCGCTTTCCAGCTTGTCTAATTGGGTAGTAATGCGTTTCCGCAACTCACTGTCGTCCATGTACACTAATAGAAACTTGGTCCTTACTAATTGGCCCAACTCCCGCAGAGCTTGATAGACCGGGTGCTTTTGAGCGTACGAACTAAGCCGACGCAGGATCGACGAAGCCGTTACGTGTTTAAGCTTTAAACTAACCACTAACCGAAGTATCTGATCCCAGTTTTGCTCAATCAGGCGAATATTGACGGGCTTGCCAATCTTGAGCGTGTAGTTCTTTAAATTGGGCACGGCCATCTCAGGCATAGGATATAGCTTTTTGTCTTGAAATTCCTTGATGCGGGGTGCAAACTGAATACCCAGTAGATGAGTCAGAGCAAAGATAACCTCGGTGTAACCATGCGTATCCGTACTATGAATGTCGGATTGAACCACCTCATTATGCAACAGTCCGTCCAATACGTAACCCGCTTCGCGTTCCCGTGAACTGAATGTTGTCGAGAAAAACAGACGGTGCAACTCATCCATAAAACTGTAGATGGTAATGCCTTTTTCCTGTCCAAAATACTTGTAGGAATAGTTAGCGTGAATAGAGTCGACAGCGATGTAGTATTTCTGACCATCCGATGCAGTGTGAAGTTGGTCGGGTATCCGGCGAAATAGTTTGACGACGGGCAATTTACCCATCAGCGCCACGATCTGATCGTTGGCATGCCGAAGGTTATCGACTGAAAAGTACCAATTGATAGCACTCTCCAGGCGGCTCAGCGTTAGATGCTTAGCGGTGTAGGCCATCTTCGTGATGCCAATGTTACAGCCATAGGCCAGTAAACCGGCAAACATCGTTCCTTCAGAGGGTCGGGTGCGACTCCCTCGGGGAGTAAAGTGTTCCAGACAATCCGTGAAGCGGCTATGCTGATTAACCGTATGCAGCACTTCGTAGATAGAGATGAAGCGGTCTTGAGGAAACAAGTCAATGTCGACTGCAGGTGCTGGTTCCAGATTGCTTTCAGTAAAGCGGGGCTGCCCGTTGCGTCGTCGCTGGACATGGGAATTTGTGCCATCGTCCAGGCGGCCGAATGTCCGGTCAAAATTGGCGACCAGGTCTTCCTTAAGTTTGGCGAATACTGTGCTTGAATCTGATAAGTGACTCAGGTTAGCCTGCTCCAGTAGCCCATCCCGGTCGGCCAACCAAGTAGGTAACGGTAGCAAGTACTCGTCAAATGGACGATGCAGAAAGGAAGTAGGTAAATTCAGTCGACCGGATTTAAGGGCATCCGCTACGTGCTGTGCCAACAGCACTTTATAGAGCGACACGCGGCTGGTGGCTTTCTCCAACGCCGTGCGCTCCCCGGCTTTAAGAAAGTCCGTTAACAGCGTAGTACCTAATTGACCGTCCCGCTCCCGAAACTGCTGCAAGGCTGTGCCCAATGGATCGCCTGACGCCGTTTGGTAATCAATCTGTCTCAGGATATCGGCAAAGCGATTTTGCAGAGCCCGCGAACGTTCTTCAATAATCTGATAATGAAGCGCTCCCAGTCGGGAGCCTTTGCGCAAGCGTTCCACTTTTGCCGATAGTGTCTGGAACTGCTGGGTAGTCGTGCTACGTAGCCACTCCACTAGTCCGGCTACTTTTTCTTCATGAGTCTTGGCGAACGAAAAGGCAATATCTTCCAGTACGGTTAACCATTGGGCGTGCGTTTGAACGCCGTCCAGCACATCGGTCATATCCTGTTCAGTCGCCTGATGGTGCACGAAGAGCCGGTCTTTTGCCTCCCGGTTGACTGCATTCAGATGAGTTTGTACGGCCGACAGCAGCGTTTCGGTTAACAGGTCTCCCAGCGAATAATACTGATAGACCACAAAGCAAATGAGTCGTAGGTACCTGCGCGTTGGCACTTCGTCTGCAGGAACCTCCTCAGCCGCGAAGATTTGATGATGGCGAGCCCGGAGGACAAAGCCGGCATAGTACTGAATCACCTCATCACTTAATGATAGGACATCCAGGATGGGTCGAAGCAGTTGGTAGGTTTGCTTGAGCCAGGTGTAATCCCGTACGTTTTCCCGAATGGCCGATGGCCTCATCACTTCCTGGGGGCGTTTGAAGCGGGTCAGCCGATAGCGCCATCCGGTGGTGTTTGACGAGTTCTGGTCCGAGGGTTCACTCTCCCACTCACCCAGCGTGTTTAAACGATCCTGAATAGTGGGCGTCATAAACTGGCGTAACTGATCAGTCATCTGAGCTTCGAGCTGGCGAAAGGCTTGGGTGACAACCCCGGCCAGCATGGCGTAGGTGGGCACCTCAACCCGGTGGGAACGAACATAGTCCGCTGTTGAGCGAAAGACGGCGGCTGAATTCATCTGCCGACGGGCGTAGGTTATCGCTTGCTCAAGCGTACGGTCACGTTGACTCTCGTCAAAAGCCGCTACGCCAAAGTGGGTCAAAATCAGGGTACGGTGTCGACCGATCGTAGCCCCTTCGTAGCGTTCCAGGTCAGCTCCCACTAAGCGCCAGCGTCGACGGACGTAATCGACGTCTGCGGCCACAAAATGGCGTGGGCTAAAGAACCGACCGGCCATCTTAAAATAGCCGACCTGAAGGATAAACCCTAATTGTGTATGAGTTGTCAGCAGTTCACGCCGTAGCTCCTCGGCCCAGCCCGGCAGAGTAAAGAAGAACTTGCGTTGCTGGTAGGTAAACTTGGGTGGTCGGTCGAACTCCCGACGCTGCGTTTCGTCAAGAAGGGGTATTGTACGCGCCATAAAAACTCAGAAGAGATTTCAGTCAAACGATCAGAAAAACGAAATACCAACAGGCTGGTCATTCCACCTCATGACTCTACCCATTTTTATTTCAGCTTGTTGTTTGCGAAATCAAATTTCACTTATTTGCAAACCTAACGAGTTTCGTAAAAAGTTACCATGAAGTTTGGCTATATCCGGGTTTCGAAGGACGAGCAGAATCATGATCTACAGGTCGACGCTCTGAAGCGGGAAGAATGCGATCGGGTCTATACCGAAAAACTATCCGGCGCAGCACAAACTCGACCCGCATTTGAAAAAATGTTGGAGCAATTGCGTTCGGGGGATGAGGTGATCGTCTGGGACATTGACCGGCTAGGCCGCACAACGTTGGAGTTAATTCTATTGGTTGACGAGTGGAATCGGAAAGGAATCCGATTTAAAAGCGTTACCCAACCCTTGATTGACACGACGACTCCTCATGGTGAATTCATCTTTCAGCTTTTCGCTATTCTCTCTCAGCATGAGCGAAAGCGACTCATTTTGCGTACCAAAGCAGGCCTGGAAGCGGCCAGAGCTCGGGGTCGAACGGGCGGTCGCAAAAAAGGCTTAAGTGATCGGTATGAGAAAATTGCCCCCATGGTTCGGAGTGCTTATGGGGAAGGTCGGACCATTCGGGAAATTATGCAGGCTTTTGCCATTCCTTCTTCGGCTACTGTTTATAAGATAGTTAATCCCACTCGTCAAGCTGTAAGCGTGTCCCATAAAACACCACCCCTTTAACTACTGACTTTCCATTAATTTGGTAGGCACTACCATAAAAATGGACACTTTCCCCATGACGTTCAAACTATTGGTATGCCACAAGCCAAGAGCTTGTTCAGTTTGCTAAACCATTAGGATAACGATTAAATAATTTCACAATAAATTTTCTGAAAATGAGCGATATATATTCAAGACTGGAAGCATCTATTCAACAAGCAAAATTGGAAATCCAGTACAATACCTACCTCGAAATCCATGGTGAGCCCGACATGAAGTCAATTTATAAGCAGCAACTGATTGATTGGACAGAAAGGTTGGCGAACCTGATTTGGATTCAATCAGGAGAAATAATTGGTACTTATCACCCAGTTTATGTGGAATAAAACTAATGAAAGCTGTCAAAAAGCTATCAACTAAACGGGCTAAAATCTGATCGTTTCTACGTACAGTTAAAGAATAACTAGAGTTACCTATGCGCCACCCCATCGAAGAATGTAACCGCAACGGCGGACCGTCAGAACCAAACCGCGGTCTTAGCTACTCTACCCGAAGCTAAACGCGAATGGATGGCTCGTATGTTTCGTATCGGTAATGCAACGTATTGTTACTATAACCGAGCTAAAGAATTGACCGTTTTTGACGCTGGTGATCAGGCAACTCCACCAGCTGAAGATTTATTAGAATGAATAGAACAGCAGCTAAGCCCGAAAAAGGAGAGCCGATCTGCGCGGCAGTTGCTCAACGTCTACTGGGAGGAATATCTGGAAGGTCTGCCTCACGATGGACTACGCAAGGCGGAGAAAGAAGCGGGATTGGATAACGCGAAAAATAGTTTTCCGTTCCGACGCTATGTTTTAGAGCGGCACGACATGGGTATGGATGAGTTTCTACGGAAAAACCTGAGTGCGGAAGATTATTTGTTTCATCAAGAATGCGGGAAGCCTTTAACCGATGAAGTATAACAGGAAGGCTGTCAACATTGTAATTAACTGGCAGTAAATATTTATTTAACTTTCTGTATTATAGTACATTAGAGGGGTTATATGAAACTTTTGTACCGCCCCGGCGGCCCGGCAGTTATACAGAATACCCCAAGATTGTTAGTGCCAGTCGACAAGCTACCGCTTCGGCGGACCAATTCTGATGAAACAGCAACCCTACAGCTACTTCTTTCCCCACTGGTTTGGCCAGCAGCATAAATTTGAAAAGCATAGTAAAGACGTTCAACGATTTTTTGAGTACAGCAGGGGCTCTGGGCATATGCCCTATGAAGAAGAATTTAATGGGGCAATCCGCTTTCGCTACGATGGCATGAGCCTGTCCGAACAATTAAAACGGGAATGGGTGTATGATGAATTTATGGCTTGGGGAGAATGGAATCATGGCGGACGAAACATCGTTAGTTTTACGCCAGAGCTGTTAGATCTACTGGCCTATACGGATGTCGATGACGTAGAATTAAGTCGCTTACAAGCTCCCTACCCTTCCTTTTATTTATCGCTACGCGCCCTAAACATACCCTTTATCGAAGGGTCTACTGAGATCGTGGATGGCGTATACATTGAGCAGTTCGCGATGCGGGAAATCAGTGCCAAGGCCGGTGACGAGAGTGGATTACGCCTTATTCTAGCCGGTGATTATGGACCCTTGCAACAGCAATATGGTCATCAGTTAGGCTTCTTGTTTCAACAGTCCATTCGGCATTTCAGTCTACTGCCTTATAACCAGCAAGGTATTGACCACACCGTGGGTAGTGCGATTGGCTATCAAAAAAAACGGTTTGCCTGGGATGTACGGCACGTTGGTATTCCACAGGGAGAAGCAGTAATTAATATCTACAATTCGCTGATTGATCGAACTTTACCGGCAGTTATTAATTGTCTGCTGTATCTAAACTGGCCAGAGCGGGATGTTCGACAGGCTTACCCCCCTGATCTGCCTGTACACTTACTGGATAGGCTGAAGTCATCAACCACCCGCCACCGGAAGGAGATTGCTCAGAAACAAATCGAGGAGGCAGGCTACACGCGGATCAATTATGTAGGGGAACGATTTAGTGGTCAGCAGACACCCGTTCGTAAGTCTGGAGATGCTTTATCAGGTAAGGTGGCCCCTCACTGGCGTCGTGGCCACTGGCGCAATCAACGATCTGGAACGGGGTTGTTAGAAGTACGTTACATCTGGATTAAGCCTACCATCGTCAATAAAGAAATAGGCCTTCCTCCAAAAGGACACATTTATACTGTCGATCATTAGGTATGGAATACGCTCACCAAATGCTAGCTATCGAATGCGTCAACGCGCTGTTTTGGAACTACAGCCGAGATGACATTAAGCACCTCAAAGCCAACCACCGCGATTTTGCTCATGTATGGGATACCTACATTGACCATTTGAGTGGGCAGGAAGCCTTCAACATGCTCTGGGAATGCTGGATGGTTAAGTTCAACCTGGAAACCAAGAATGGTCTGATTGGTTATGCGCTGGATCGGTACGGCGCTGAAAAGCAGGACTCCCTGGAAAGTTCATACCAAATGCGTAACTTTTGGAAACGATTCGAAGATGGCGACTAACCCACAACCCCGCTCGGGACATCTACGTTTAAGCAAATGACTCTTCTTTCAGGAGAGTTAATACTTCCTGAAGTGTTGAAAGATGAATGAGATTCCATTCATACAATGTTCGTCCTTGCTCTTCAACCTCATAAATCAGACCGTCTTGAGTAATCCCATTGACCAAGAAACCTTCGTCGGTTGTCCAGTCATCTAATAAATACGCTTCACCCGTAGTCGTACCGAACTGGTCTACAACATGAGCAGTAAAGGCTTCCTGAATGAGTTCGAGGAGAACGATTTGGTTCGACATATCCATAAGGACGGAATTAAATGGGGTTCTGTTTACTAGCTAAGATAAGCGACTTTGGCGATTTATAGGTGTTTATGCTCCATAAGATTATTTTGATGTAGATAAATGCAAGTCTATGTCTATTGCCTGTCTTTAGCGTAAATTATTGGGATAATTATTTGTAATACAATCCATTATGCATGCTGGGTGAAAGTATTGTACCACTTTTACAATTTACCCGATAAATGGATTAGTAGTCCTAGTGGTACCCACCCGTTACAAAAACTATGGTCTCGTAAAGATTACATGGCTACTAATGAACTGTATTTCTTTGGTCTAAACCTTACTAAATTAAAAGAACAAAATCCAAAATGGGTAAACGAGCAGGTAAGACATATAAAGGAGGGAATGCACAATAATCGCTTAGGTGCATTTTTTGAAATAAATGCATTAGGGATATTAAGCACAGATGATCAACTCATAAAGCCGGCCAAAGCGAACAATCCTGGAATTGATGGAGTTTTAACTTTGCCTACAGGCAAGCATATGCAATTGTCTTTGAAAAACTATGGAGATTCTAGTCACTACCAAAAGATTATAACGAATGGAAAATGGATTGAAAAACATCTAGCCTCGATATTAAAAGAAAAAGGAATAGTGTCAATACAGATCGTTATTGATGCAGTAAAACGGTATCCTGAGAAGGAAGATTGGGATAACTTACTTGAACAACTACCGAATATATTGGATCAGTATGACCCGAATGAGCCTAAAGTTATGACTATTAGTGACTTTTGGCTATTAATGATTTTTAATATACATGATGATTTTCAATCTTTTCACCAAGATCATAATTCTTACACTCTGTTATTGACTTCGGTTTACCATAAGAATGAAAAAAATAATTTATTCAGTAAACTTGAAGAGGCATGTGCCAATTTAAATAAACACCATAAAAATGAAGACCCTAATACTATTAATGTTGTAATGATTCATATACCTGAGCTAGGGTCGATAACCGCCTGTAAACAATGGGCAACTGAATACTTTGATCAGTACCCAGATAAACCAATTTCAGGTGTATTACTTTATCAACCAACAATTGCCAACAACCTTACATCTGGTAATAAATTTATTAATAACTGCTTCCAGTTTGCAGTTCGCCAAGATCGTTTTGATACTTGGAACGCTGAACGTTATAATATTAATTTCCTTGTCCCAGTAGGTCGAATTTCTGAGGAACCCGTAATTAACAAATTAGCATTCATTATAAATGGAGAAAAGAAGTATGAAGATTTATCTGACCGTTACTGGTTTCAAAGTGGTCATCATTACTTAAAACAAGTCGTTCAACCAGATGGCTCAATTGTTGGAAATATTAAGAATCTTGCTTCAGGTGTTTTTGCTCATGCTATTCTTGAGCCCTTTCCAGGTCAAGCAGCTATTTTATTAGAGGGACATTTTCCCCCGGAAGACAAATTAACAATTTTGTAGTATACTAACAGATATGTTACTACATCAATATAAAAATTATATCCATAGATTTATGAGAGTCAAGTAAAAATCACAATGAGCCATTTATAATGGGATTTTGTACAACGTAAGTGCGTCAGATAGCCTTTGCTGCAATTTTGTTCTAAAATCTGTAGGGGACAAAACCTCTACTGCCTCGCCTAACCTGAGAAGTTCAGCCTCAAATTCAAAATTTGGAATTAGCTTATAGGTAAAGATTGAGTATTGGTCTACTGACTCCTCCTCCAGTTGCGATAAATGGATGGGTTTTGATCTAATGTATGAGGCTGAACTAGGGGCAACTTTAATTTTTACATTCTGTTCCTCTCCTCCCTCAGGAAGTGTTACCCCCACAATAGGACTGAAATAAACTACAGGATCAAACTCTTGATTAAGTCGATATTTTGTCAAGGCAGGCTTTATAATCACGACCCTATCTAAGGCTAAGTTGGTTATTTTGTTAAGTTCTGAGACCCAACTGAAAGCATACCAGCGCCCTCTATATTCTTTTAAATAATAGGGATGTACCTCAAAAATGGATGAAAAGGTCGATTGAAAGGCCTGATAGCCAACAGTTAGTGCTTTCTCCTCACGTATAGCACTATAGACTATAGGAATAAATTCGTATCCTTTGAGTAGATCAATTTGCTCGAAGGATATGATCTCCTCCCCGGGGTCATTATAACGCACTTTCCCTTCCATCTTAACCAGTATTTGTTCAATATCCTGAAGATGGGGTACTCCTCGAAATTGCCGTAAAAGGCCTAACGCTTCATTTAAGCTATTTAAATCCTGATTATTGAGAGCTTTCTTTTCGATACTAAATGTGTAATCCTCATAGTAATAGCATCCTGCCCTACACACTATTGGCGCTTCGTATCCCATGGGAGGGTCACTCCGCATAATTTTAATATCTTCTTGTATCTGACGTCGACTAATACCCTTTTCTAAGTGGTGATGTACTTTAAGTTCTTCTGCCACTTTTTCGACAAGCGAATCCAATGTCCACCTGCGAAATCGGTTCTGGAAACATTGATCTAGTACTCGGTAACGGAAACTAGCGTTTTTATTTGTTGGCATTTTTTGGCATTTTTTGATTTTTTTCTAAAAGTGCAGAAAGACTGCATTTCGTACAACGAGTTTTGAGCCATCGTTAACATTTAATGTGCTAAATCTCGAATACGTATGAAATTAAACAATGGCCAGCTAGGAAATTTCATTAATCGGATCAAACTCTGGAGGGATGATATGCCTAAGTACCGAACTCAGGTGAACTACCTTAAAGAGCGCTTAGAAGCAAAAATCGCCAATGATGATCGAACCGGGGTAAAAGTAACAAAGTACTTATTGGCAGGATCTTGGAAGAAAAGGACAATTCTCCGTTCCTCAAGTGCGCACCCAATCGATATCGATCTAATTCTGTATGTGGAGGGAGATACATCGCTGAAGGATGATATAGAGAAATTGCACGATTTTATTGTACAATACTTATCAGAGATATATCCTTCGAAAGACATTCTCAGAGATGTAGATGCTGAAGGACATACGAAATCAATCAAGATTAAATTTATCGGAACTGGACTTGAGCTGGATATTGTACCAGTTGTCCCACTTGATAAGCCTGCTGAATATGTTTGGCAACCTCAGCGTGGGGGTGGTGGCACTTATACAACCAGTGTAACCCTTCAGTTAGATTCCTCCCAAGAACGAAGAGAAAAAAATCCATCATATACGTCTATCGTAAGAGCCCTTAAATGGTGGAAAAATTACAAGGAGCTGAAACCCGAGTTGTCATCGTTCATGATTGAGCTGATTGTTGCCCATCTAGACATAACGTATGGGGTAGAACAAGGTGTGGAAGAGGGAATCATCCGCTTCTTCCAATTCATAAGTAATTCCACTTTCCCGGTTATAACCTTCAAGCAGGCTATAAACAAAGTTCCTGTATATACGACCCCAATCTTCGTCGGTGATCCAACCAATAATGAGAATAATGCAGCTCGAAAAGTGGATAAAGCTTCCTGGATAGAAATTAAGCGAGAAGCAGAAGAAGCATTCGAAGCGCTAAACATCGCTCAATCAAAAGGTACGTCTGAATCAACGATAGCCGAGTGGAAATACGTTTTTGGTCCAAATTTCTCAATTGAAGGATGAACATGAACAGCTACTATACTAATACACAGACCAATACTTATACCGTTGTTGACATTCGGAAAACCTTTGAGGGATTCGAAGCTGACTTACGGATGATTGCAAGAAGAACGGGTAAATGGTCAATGGAATACGTTGACAATGTCATTTTCGATATTATTCGATTAGCTGAATCCAAATACTTGAGCCAGATAGATATAACCCTTCTAAGCAGTGCAGATACTCCTGTCAGAGCTGCTCGTTACACCGTAAATGAATCAGGTAGTGCGATAACGGGGAGTCGTGCAGGTGGAAATGACTGGCCAGACACTTTGGGTACCAGATTACAGGTGATTTTATGGTATACTTCTTCATGGCACAACCTAACGCCTGAAAGTCAGCAACGATTTTACGTCGATAAAGGATTTAAAATCAGTTGGGTTACATCACGCATTGACACAACGTACACGCACCTTCAACAGGAACAAGGGCAGTTATATGCCAGTAAAGGATATGAACTTTCAAAACAAAATTTCAAGTAAATGACAGACGCTATTTTTGATCAAATTATAGAATTACCCAGTAGCTCAATCCAACAAAGGTCACAAGGTCTTATTGGCTTTTCGACACGCTTTAATCGTGTTGCTAATAATTTAAAATTATTACTCGATTCGGATGGATTACGCGCCTGGAGTACAACTCATTACGGGAGTGAACTACCAATTCTGCAATCCATAACAGATAGATACCCACTTATCATACTGGAAGGAGATGCTGGTACAGGCAAAACGGCTTCGGCCGAAGCTTTAGCGGATAGAATGGTCCGTGAGTTAGGCAAAGAAGGGTTCTTTTTAAAGTTGAGTACGCGTGTTCGTGGAGAAGGCCTTCATGGTCAAATGGCTCAATTGGTTAACGATGCCTTTGATCGACTAAAAAAAGAAGCTGGTAAAAAAAGACTTGCGTTTTTGTTAATTGACGAAGCTGATGCTATAGCCACTACTCGCTCGACAGCACAGATGCACCAAGAAGAGAAGGCTGCTGTCAATACACTGATTCAAAAAATTGATGACATACGAAGTTTACAAGGCAGAGCCATTCTATTCATGTCGACTAATCGGATTCACTTTCTGGACGAAGCAATTGTACGTCGTGCAGCAGTAATCATGACGTTTGAAAGGCCCAATGATGAGGAGCGTAGAGAGTTGTTAGGAAAAGAACTTGATGGGCTAAAGCTTTCTGATGCTCAGCTGGAAAACCTTGCGGCTCTCACTGGACCGAGCAAAAATGGGGGCATTGGCTATTCGTTCTCTGACCTCCGCCTACGGTATTTACCTGAGGCCATTGCTAAAGCCTACCCCAATAACTCATTAACGTATGAAATTCTTAAAGCAACTGCAGAGCAGATTAACCCAAGCCCTATAATAATTTGAGTTATGAGAGATATTGCCGCTATTTTATTGGTCTTTGTAACAAGTGTAAGTGTCGTTTATCTAACCAAGTTTTATCCGACTAATTCGTGGGCTGTTGTATTGACGGCAGTTCTAGTAAACATTGCATCCTCACCTATCTACGTAGGACTTATTGAAATTTTGTATAATATGAACCAACTCCCTCTATGGTTTAAAACAAAAATATGGTACAGGAACCATGAGGTACGGTTATCCATTTCTTATCTTTTCAGAATTAAGGTTCAGGATAAGTACTTATTAGTTAAGAATGGTAAATGGGATCAATATCAATTAGTAGGCGGAGCTTATAAGACGTTGCCAGGTCATGAGAAAGTTTTTAAAAAGCTTGAAGTTAAACCTGATAGTCTCATTGAAACGGAACACGGAATTGCCAAAAATGACCTTCGTTTCACTTTGCCTGGAAAAAATGTACTTTCAATAATAAAATGGTTTCATTCTCGTGAAGATCGAGAGATTTCACAATGGCGAGAATTTTGCGAAGAATTACTCAGTACTAATATCTTAGATAAACAGATATTTCGCTATATAGATTATAACTATGTAACGACTATACAAACCCCTATGAAAAAAGCAAAAAACCGACCAAACCAAGAAATATTAATTTATGAAATATTCGATTTAGTACCAACAACCGAACAAAATAACTTATTAACTGATCTCCTTTTAGAGGGAGACAAAGATTATATAAAGTGGGCTAAAAAATCACTCATAGATTGTCTTGGCTTTAATGAATCAAGTAAAGAGTTCGAATATGTTATTGGTGCACATACTAAATGGTCTATTAATGAAAAATGGTCAAATGATTGAAAATAAATGTAAAATACACAAAAGGGAACTTTAAATTGAATAAGAAGGGTACGCCATAGTAAATGCTGACTGTATTTTTAAAAATGCTTTTTCGAAATTGTTAATATTTTTTCGTTTTATCTCATGACGATTGATTTTTTGTATTACCAGTTTTCCAGCTATTTGTGTAGTTCTATGCGAGTTTAAATTTCGGCTCTTATAAATATCCTCTAACAAAGAGCCGGCATATCTTACATGCGGACATGCTTGTTTTTGTAATTGTATATATCTGCTCGTTTCAATTCCATGCTTACCTGCATTTTCAAAAGGTACAGATAAATATATTTGAATATAATAGACAACTAAATGATCAACTACCTTTAATGTATTGTCAAGCCAATTAGGAAACAAGAGATCATTTACTTGTCTCATTTTGGGATTTAAAGAAATACAGCAGCTAGAATCATCGCTCAAAACATCATAAATATCATAGCTGGTAGGATATTTCAAAAAAAGCTCCTTAAACCTATAAACTAATTTGGCTGGATAAATTATGTCGGAAAAAAGATGTTCAAAAGGTTGAAGTAAAGCATTTTTAAGGAGCTCCTGAAAAGATAATAATTCTTGAAATTGTTGTTTGAGAAAAACATTATCGTTGCTTGTCTCATCAAAATTTTCCCACTTATCTAACTCATCAAAATTCATAGTCCAAACCAGCTTTGAATATTTAATAATTGGCTTTCGTTATTTCTTGAAATTGCATGTGCTGCTACATTCCGAGCATAGAAGCCTTTTTCTTCTGATACGGAGTTTAATACTGTATTCCACAATTCTGAACCAGGATTACTATGATTCAAAAGAAGTTTGTAACAACCAATACGCACAAGCTCAGTAGATTCATCTTCTGTTAAAAGCACTTTTAAAACTTGTAACTCATCTAGAGAAAAGTTTTGAGATATGGATAGACAGGATATGATCTGATAACGTACCCATTCGTAGTATTTAAATTTATTGAAAAACAAGTTTAATAATTTAGATTTAATATTTTCATTTGGTCCATATAAGTTTAAATTCCAACAAAAGTGATTGGCTTTCCAAAAGAAATGTTCTAATCCAAAAAGCCAAACGTCTATCATCTTATCGTTATGGATGACTTCAAAATTCGGCAGAATCTGGTTGAGTGTACGCCACTGATAAGCATTTTGTGTCCAAAAGCGTTGCATACCCTTCTCCAGAAGTTTTAACTGGTTATATTCCCTATTGAAAATTACTTCTAATTCAGCGGATAGTTTAATTTCGACCTCTTTTATTTCTTTGCTGATAAGTATCTCTAATTCTTCAGTCGATAGTTGTTGACTGGTATATTCGTCTAGCTCTATTTTATTGAAGCCTGTAGTATTTTCAATTACTTCACTATTTATAAGATCAATTATTTTAGAGCCTGAAGTGTCACCTTGGCTCACTACTAATTCTTGAAGTTGTTCACCTTCTTTATCTATTATTTCTTCAATAAAAGTTTTTTCTGTATTTATTGAAAGTGCTCTTGATTTAAGATAATTATCGATAAGGATTAAGGCATAAGTTAAATGCGCTCTGTCTTCATCATATATTCGAATATCATCCATAAATCTGAAATAGGAAAATGCATGCTCTTTGAGCAAAATATTATCCAAATTATGAAGCAGTAAGTTTGCCAATAGATGTGAAGGTGCTGGTCCTTGAGGGATGCCTACTCCTGGGATTATTGCATCACGTGTTCCAGACCAAGCGTTAAGACATTCACTTAAAAGATCAATGATTTCACGCTCAATGCTAAATTGTTTATGCAACGTGACTAATAACTTGCTATGAGGAATACTATCAAAAAAACCTGCAATGTCTGTTTCAAGTTTGAAGTGTACTGATTCTTTTCTAACAACTTGATTTCTTAAAAACGTAAATTTATTATGTAGAGGGGGATAGAATTTATAAAAGTAATAAACTGCATTTTCATTGTTTAGAAGTTCTAGACCTTGTTCAACTTCCGGGTGCAACACGCTACCAAATATCGAGTTATTATTCTGTGAAAGAGTTTTAAAACATCTCTGACCTATAACGTTTCCGATTGCTTGGTAAACCAAAGCATCTTCAATAGATAATACAGTTTTGGTTCGGTGAGTACCTAAAGCTTTAGGTTCATAATATTTAAACGGGCGTGATGGTTTGTACTTGTTTGCTAACAAGGACTCAGAAAGGCGGGTTAAATTTTTTTCTAAATTGACTTTGTATAGCTCAATACCAAAGTAATCTTTGGTATCTCGTCCGTTAGATCGTATCATCCGTTCCCAAGCTAACTGCATGGCTTTTGGATTGAAATAGATCGAGAAAACTTGTTCTTTCATATAGTTGATCTACTTTTTACTCCTCCATAAACGCCAGCGCCGTTTGCCCCGACTTCCTGCCCTTTTTACCAACGGCCGCCGTAGCGGCCTTGATTTTCTCCAGCAAGACCGAAGCGGGTTCATCGGCCGGGTCCTGCGGCACCAGCTCACCCCGGAACGCTTTGGCCAGTAAAGCCTGCGGGAGTTTGTCGATTTTGGCCTTTAGCGACTGGTACTGCGCTTCGAGGGCATCCGCCTGAGCTAATGAGGTTTCAATTTTTGAAACGATTTCCTGCTGTTCAACTAAAGAAATTTTAGGAAACGGAAGAGCTTTTAAAATTCCTTGATTTAGGTTAATCATTGTTGAACCAACTGAATTAGCTGTCAAGAAACCGACACAGAAAGGGCTTCGGAGAAAGTAAACTAAGAATTTTGATGATAGATTAGCGGACGCTCGTAGAATTATCGATCCAGTTCCACAAATCATTAAACCTTGGCTTTTAGTGTAAAGCGCTGCTCTACCCATCTCCCCTCTACGCCCTAAAACAACATCATTGTCTTGTAGAATAAAGCCCTTTAGTTCTGAAAGTTTATCGTCATTAATTGCAACAGAGCTATTCGGAATTATTTCCCCATTATTGATATGACTTGGATTAATTACAGGTGTTCCTCCTTCAACATAATCTTCTTGGTGCAATGAGCTCCCAAAAGGACCAGTCTGAATAGTAATTCCGAGCATCCCAAGTGTAGTGAATTCTTTAATATCTGTCAATTTCCCCGTTACGGCTTGCGTAAGAACGGTTTGGCGGAATTTCTTAAGCAGCTCTGGAATACGCGCCAGGCTGGTTTTCAAGGTCTCCAAATGACCAAAGGCCGCATCTAATTTGGCAACAATGCGTGTTTGCTCTGTACGGGGGGGAATGGGACCATTTATATTAGCAGCAAAGCTTTGGTTAATCCCCCCTTGCGCTGCCCCCTGAAAATTTGACAATATTAATTTTTGCCCATTGGGGCTCCTTAAATAGTAATAATAAAATTTAGATATTAAGTCACTATGGAAACGGCACAAAAAAACATGTTCGTTTACAAAAGCCAGACTGAATGGAAAGTTATTATCAACGAATGAAGTTTTTCCTGTGGTAGCACCGTCTTTCACAATTAATACATCTCCTCGTGAAATTTTTCCTCTATTCATTTTTTCAGCAAACGAAGTAGGAACAAATCTGACGTTTGAGACATTAAAGCCTCCTTCGTAGTTCAAATGTTCACCGCCCAAACTTGGAACACCCTCAGTGTATTCTGATACCCCTCCCTTTGGGCGGCTACCAGTTTCCAATGTGCTTAATAGTTTTGTTAAAGGTAATTCCTCCCACCCCTCCGGCAATTCATTTTCCATTATCCCAGCAGTTCAATAATTTTCTCTAATTCAAGGTGCATCGCTTTGAGTTCATTGGCGGCTTCGCGGGCAATGTCGAGGGGCTCGTCGTCGTGGGCGCTGTTGGCGTGGCTTTCATCGGCAATAAGGCCCAGGTCCAGCGAGTCGTTTTTGGCTGTAATCTGATCGCGGCTGAGGCAGCTAAAGCGTTCATCGGCTACGATGGCGCGTTTGGCGTGGTCGATGGTGCCATCGTAGTCGTCGCTCAGGTCGGCCAGGTCGATGCCGCCCGTATAGGCCCGCGCAAAATCAGCAAAGGCCTGCCGCGTAAAGGGCGTGCGCTTGCCGTAGCTGGGGGCGTTGGTGCGCATGTCGTAAAACCACACCTGCTGCGTATTGCCCGTTTCGGTGGTTCCCCGCTCAAAGAACAGGACGTTGGTTTTTACGCCTGCCGCGTAGAAAATGCCCGTGGGCAGCCGCAGAATGGTGTGCAGGTTGCACTTGTCCATCAAATCGCGCCGGATTTTGCGGCCGTCGCCATCTTCAAACAGCACGTTATCGGGCAGCACCACGGCGGCTCTGGCTCCGCCCCGCTTGTGCAGCGAGCGGTAAATATGCTGGAGGAAGTTGAGCTGTTTGTTGCTGCTCAGGTACGTCAGGTCGTCGCGCGAGGGGCGTTCGCCCCCCTGCTTGGCGCCAAAGGGCGGATTGGCCAGCACGCCGTCGTAATTCCGGAAACCCTTGCCCACTTCGGAGAGCGTATCGCCGAGGTAAATGGGGCTTTCCAGGCCGTGCAGCTTGGCGTTCATGAGGGCCAGCCGGTGGGCATCCTGCACCAGTTCGCAGCCGCTGAAGGCCTCGTGTACCTGAAACGCCCGCTGGGTAGTATCGGTGGTAAAGTAATCGTCGGTTTTCCGGCGCAGGTACTCATTGGCGGCAATCATAAAGCCAAACGTACCGGCGGCCGGGTCGTTCCAGCGTTCGCCTAGCCGGGGGGCCAGCAGTTCCACCATCACATTGATGAGCGGGCGCGGGGTAAAATACTGCCCGGCACCGGATTTCTTCTCTCCGGCGTTTTTCTCCAGCAGTTCCTCGTAGATGGTGGCCAGCTTATCCTGTTCGTGCTCGTCATACCAGTTTAGGGCGTTGATGCTGGTGATGAGCGTTTTCAGGTTTACCGGCTTGCGGAGCGTGGTGGAGGCATTGGTATAAATCTCCTTCACGGCGGCATTGTCGGACTTGGCCGAGATGGTCGCCAGCAGTTCGCGGTAGGTATCGAACAGTTCTTTATTGTCGGCAATCGCCGTCAGTTTCGACCATCGGTATTCGTCGGGAATATCGGCCTCAAAGCCTTTCAGCTCCGACAGCCGCAGGAACAGGATGTAGGTTAGTTCGTTGAGGTACTGGTGGTAGGTAACGCCATCGTCGCGGAGGAGGTTACACAACCCCCAGAGCTTATTGGCAATGTCTTCTGCACTCATGGTTAAGCTTGTTGCTGGTAAAGATTTTGATTAATGGTCTGGATCACCTGACCCAGTTGGTTGTTAAAGATTTTGTTAAGCTCCCGTACACCGCCCGCATCGGCAAAGTGGTTTTGGTCGAGGTCTTCAAGCTGGAGCACCGTTTCGAGCAGCAGTTGCTTCTCAAACCGGTCGATCCACTTCTGCTGCGTCCTGTTCCAGGTTTGCATGGCCCGCACTTTGTTGACGGCCTTTTTGATCCGCTCCTCGTGCGATTCGAGCGCACTGCCCACGGCCAGCGTCCGGATGATTGAGATAATATCGGCGCCAATATCCTCGTTGCGGGCCTGTTTCCAGGCGGTCTGCAACGTTTTCTCTTTATAGCCTTTTTCATCCAAAGCTATCAATAATTCCTTTAGCGAGCGTCGGTCCAGCTCAGCCGGGCGGGTGCAAACTACGTTGAGGGCCGTAATGGTGTTCTGGTTGTCGCGGATAAACTGCGCAAAGCTGTCGAGGTAATCGGCTGGCTTACTGGCAATGCCGTAGCCGGTATCCATGGCCAGAAACGTATCGTCGTGGTGGGATAAATAGACCGGCGTTCCCACAAATTTTAATTCGTCCAGATACGTCCAGAGCGTCGTCAGCTTCGTTACCCGATCCAGACTTTCGGCCGTTGGCCGCTCCCGCAGCGACTGGATGAACGCATCCGGTGATTCGCCACCGGCCGCATAGGTAAACCGCTGCTTGTTTTCGGCGGTCATCTTCCGCTTTTTCCGTTGAATCTTCGCAATGATTTGGCCGAGCTGCGCCTTCGCCCGTTCGTCGGATTCGATTTGAGGAATTTCGGCGGCCAGCTGCTGGAAAGTCGTGGTGGGATTGACGACCACCGGTTTCATCTGGGTATAGTCTTCGAGGGCTTCGTAGAGCCGGACGGCGTCGTAAATCCGAAACGTTTCCTTACCAATGTCATCGCACCGACGGGTGGCGCGGCCCAGCATTTGCTCATAGAGGATTCGCGATTTCACCCGGCGCATAAAAACGATGTTACAGATGGGCGGCACATCGATCCCCGTGGTGAGCAGGTCGACCGTAACGGCAATGGTCGGAAATTTCTCGTTTTTGTAGCGAGTCAGCAACTGCTGCGGGTTATAAGACTTCCCCGTTATCTTCTCGATGGCATCGTTGGGCACCGAAACGCCAATGGCGTTAAACTCTTCTTTGAGCAAACTGACTATTGTATCGGCGTGCTCATCGGTGGCGGCAAAAATCAACGTTTTCTCGTCGCCGTCCGGGTCAAGCTCCTTCACCAGTTGCTGCACCACGGTTCGGTTAAAACTTTCGTTCAGCACCCGTTTATTAAACCCTTCGATGTCGAACTGTAGCTCGTCTTCCAGCTCATCCAGCTCCACCACCGTGTTGGTTTCCGCATCGAACACCGTGGGTTTCTCCCCCGCTTTCCACTTGATCCCTTCGGCGCTGAGTTTGGTTTTAATCAGGTAAGGCGGATCGTGGTCAATGAGGTAGCCATCAATGACGGCTTCCCGGTAGGAATAGGTGTAGACCGGTTTGCCGAAGATTTCGGTCGTGTGCAGCGCCGGAGTGGCCGTGAGACCAATGGCGTAGGCGTCGAAGTAATCGAGCACCATGCGGTAGCGGCTCACGTACTCCTGCTGATTTTTAAAGTTCAGTCCCTCCTCATCAATTTCCTTGTCGAGCAGATAGCCCCGGTGGGCCTCGTCGATGATGATGCAGTCATACTGATCGACGGCGGGTATGGTATCGTCATCATCCGCATCGAACAACCGTTTAACCATTGCCTGGACGGTGGCAAACTGTAAGCGCGTCTCATCGGCGGGCAAGGCGTGTTTCAGCTCTTTTACCCCGTAGATGTCGGCAAAGGTGTTGAGGCCAACCACTTTGTTGTCTTTAAAGGCATTGATCGCCTGCGTCCCGAGCAACGTCCGGTCGACTAGAAACAGAATCCGGTTAAAGCGGTTGGTTTGAATCAGGTGATAGCACAACCCGATGATGGTCCGGGTTTTGCCCGTACCGGTGGCCATGGCAATGAGGGCTTTGCGGGTATGGGGCTGCTGGATGATATGGTCTTCAACGGCCCTGATGGCGTTGGTCTGGTATTTTCGCAGCCCCAGGCCACTTTTGCTTTCCAGAAAATCGAGGGGTGTAGTGGCCAGTTTCCGGTTCGACTCCTCCACATCCTGCGCCCGGAGTTTGACCAGCCCTTCGGGCGAGTGCCAGCCCTGCAACGGCCTGGCCAGATTAGTGGGTTTGCGTACATCCAGAAACCAGATACCGCTTTTGGTTTTTATCTGTTCCAGATAGGGTCGGCCGTTGGTCGAGAATAGAAACGGCACCCGATACTTGCCCCATTGTTCGAGCAGGGTGGCTCCGTTTATGGCCTGCACCTGCTGGGCGTATACTTTGGTTTGCCATAGGTCGGTGGAGATGTCCTGCGCGTACCTTTTCGCTTCGACAAAGCCATACAACTCCGTCCCGATAAACAGGGCATAATCGGCCCAGAGCGACCCGGCGGGCCATTCGGCAATGGCTCTGTTCTTCCCTTTCTGGGGTATAGTTTTATGCGTTTTGAAGTTGAGCACATTCGTGTCGACCTCCCAGCCCGCCTTTCGAAGCATATCGTCGATCAGCTCCCGGGTTTGAGCCTCCGACATCTCGATTTTGCGAGCGGCCTTCTCGGATCGCTGCTGGATGTCCTGCTGCTTTTCGTCGGATATGCCGTTTGGTTGCCGCTCAGCCAGCAGCGCCTTCAAGGTTGCTTCTAAAGCCTTATATTCTTCCTCCAGTTTCTGAAGAACCAGTTTATCATTCGTATTATCAGGCTCGTTAAACCTGAGCATGTAGATATTCTGATTTTCCTGCGAATAGGTTTCGTAGAACCACCGGGCAATGGTGAACGCTCCACTCAGTACTTCTCTGGCCTCCTGGGGCGAGCCCATGTTATCGTGTACGGCAGTATTACCCTTTTTCTTAATCAGGAAAAACAGGTCTTTGATAGCAAAGGGTAATAGTTTTTCATCGGCCAGGGTCTTCAGCCGGTTATGAAACGAATTCTCAAACGGGAATTCCAGACCGTGTTCAGTGAAGAGAATTTCGGTCAGTTTTTCGCCAAACGAGCGTAGCCTGGTCAGGCAATAAACGGGGTCCTGATGAAAATAGAGTTCGGCCGTCGTACCGATATTATAGAGAATAGGAAATTCGCGCTCTAAAAACGTAAAGTTAGAAGGCATACATACCTGGTATTAATGTGGATATACGTCTGTAAGGTAATAAGTATGAATTAAATTTCATCGGTATCCTTCCACAAACGAGCGTCTATTGGGAAAGCTGAAGTCCGGGCTATAGTTATTTGTCCGAATGAAGCGTGTGCCGGGTGAAGCAGGTAGTTGAACGAATCCGGTACCACCGCCGAAGGGACACCAATCGCTAATACATCGGGGCTAGCCAACCAGGTGGCTATTGCTTGATGATTCACACTAAAATCCGCTTCGTTTCGCCATTCAGTCGGCAAGTCTGAAGCATCGAGTCGACGTGGCTGTTCGGGTAGTACCAGCGTCAAGAGTACGAGTCGGGGTAAATCGCTATAGGGTAATGACCGTAAGTGGACGATCTGTTCCAGTAAGGCCAATTCTGGGCTGGCTGAGGTGTAAAGAATACCAACACCCGGTGGATTCCAACGGCCTCCTAACCGTCGCGCTCCTTCTGCCGAGAGGGGCGTACTTAGAAAGCGTTCTTTAATAAGCCGGTAGACACGCACCGGCGATTCAGTTGAGGTCATACCAAATCTTAGGAGTAGATGCCATGCTCAATCCGCCCCAACACGGTATGAACCATAGTAAAACCAGTGGTTGTATCCAGGAGAGTAACTGGTGCCTGTCGACGGAGTTCCGGTAATGGCCCATGCAGCCAGCGACCCAGTACGTCCATACGTCCATCAAATACATCTAGTCCGTGCTTAATCAATACTTCCAGTAAGAGTAATCGCTCCGAAGCATTGCTATCTAAACGAGCATCAGGTCGTAGCCGATGTAAAGTTCGCTCTGAGAGATTCAGAATACGAGCCATTTCTTTGTCGGTTAGGCCAATTGGTCGAGCTACTTCGTCAGCTTTTGCCCGACTTAAGCCCGCCCTTGACTGCTCAACAATGGCAAAACCATCGCCTGTCCACTCTATATCTGTGCTTAGCTCCATTATTTTACCATTTATTGTCACTAAGGTAACCGCCATTTGGCATATTTACAAAAAAGGCTCTTTTTGAAAAACAGTTGTATCTGATAAAATCAGTAAAATATAATAGCTAAAATCTATTGTATTTATTCTTTTAGATTTTAGCTATTATATTTGCATGGGTAATTTAACTATCATTCGTATGGACAAATCTGCAAAAGAACTAGGAGCTATTTTGAGCGACATGTACGAGAACGCCCCTCGTGGTAAGCAAGTCACGATGGTTCACATGTTTGGCATTCGCTACCATAAGGAAATTGGTAAAGTTGGTTTGAAGGACGTAATAACAGCTTCAGGGATTCGGCCAACCTATCTTGTTGAAGTGAACAAGGGGATGAACCTGGCTGAGTATGTAGTACCAATTCAGAAATAATGATAGTATACCCAAGTATACTATCAAAAATCAGTAAGCTGATTTCAACTTTCGGAGGGTTGAAGACACTTTTTCATTCAAAATGTGGGGATACTCTTTCTCAAATTTTTCCTTTACATCCTCGTCCATTGTTTGAAGACCATTAGCAAGATAATTCAACCTTCGTTTATTAGATTCAATAATCTCGCCCCATGTCATTACATAAACTTCAATACGTTTACCACTTTTTGTCTTCAAATCATACATGAAAGGATGATTCGGGTAAGCTGCCCTACGGGAGTCAAGCTCTGATTTAGCGTACTCAGTTAGATCTGTTGAAACTAATATTAACTTGTAAACGACGTTCTCTCCAGAAAGAGCTGCATGTTTCTCTATTGTGAAAGCATAACGATTTATCTGATTGAGCTCTTTTTGACTAAGCTTGCACTTAGGTGCTTTAAGCTCGACAACCATGAATTCACGCTTCCCGCTATCTAAAACTTTATCGTTATAGAAAAATAGGTCAGTAATATCGTTTAGACCTGACCGTTCGGGTAGATCTTCAATAATATTTTCATCAGCTTCTGACGGTTCATAATTTAAGCACTTATCTCGAATTTCATCCAAAATTCCTCCAATCTGCTTATCTGACCACAACACAGGGGTTTCAGAATAATTTTCACCGAAAAGCCATAGGTTTTGTTCTACTATCTTGTGAAGCTGGCACCGTTCACGTAATACATCGCCAACGGTGCCAAAGACTATATTGTGCAAAAATTTTAAAAACTGATTCTTAATAGCAACGTTGTTAGAGAATTGAATAACAGTTTCTAAATCAGTTTTCTGTAAAAGAGAGTGAAACCGATCAACAGTTTGATTATCAAGTTTTAATATTTTGTTGAAAATATCTTGTATCTGCCCCGATCTTATTGCCCGGTCCATCAATTCGTAAAGTAGTCCACGAATCTTGCTATTATTTTCGAGTAGTTTATACTCAGTTTCTGCAGCAAAAGCAATTTGGTTAAGAACCGTCTCGTGTAGCTCATTCAACGCAGGATTAACCTTAAAAGGATTTTCGGAATCCTTTTTGAAGTCTTTCTTAAATAACTCAAAACGTTTATTACGCTCACGGAAAAAGTCATCTACAACTCCCTTGACTTTATCTTTAAAATTAGTGAATTGCTTGTCTAACAAATCATTATATTCAATATTTCGAAATAAGTCAACTCGGTTCAAAAAGGGGGATTCAACATATATAAACCATGTACCCATATCAACTGTATATGAGTTAGAGTTATACACAAATTCATGTGAAACGGACTGGATACCTGCATTGTCATGCTGAAGATAAATCTGTACTCGGTTGAGATCTGAATTAACTTCGTAGAATGTTATTTGTACTGAGAAGTCTTCGCCTTTAGCATCTTGGTACTCGGTTGATTTGATAAACGGGATACCTTTGACGAATTCATCTCTTTTAAGCTTTTCGTCGTTTACGTAGAAATTAACATCACCATTAAAAATGAGTGATGGATAACGTTCAAACAAAGCATAGCGAATTGCTGGCTGAAAAAAATCAGGACTGAGTATGCGTTTTCTCTCTGTTTTGCCATGATGACGACCATGGTGAATATCGTCGATTCGAACTTTATAATAGGTTAATTCTGGTTGTAATAACACATCTTCTTCACATCGAATTGGAATTTTATCCAACTGGTTGTCAGCTAGGTCAGAAGTGTTAAGAATCATAGAAACTTTGGTATGCTTCTGTAATTTTGAATCAAAACCGATTGTTTCTACAGTCATTCGCTCGCCTATCTGTAAAGCCCCAAAACGACCTATTCCTTGACCTCCTGATTTTGATTGATTTGCTACTTCACAAATTTTTGTATCAAACTCAGATAATGGCACCCCTATGCCATCGTCCCTAATCTCGAGGTATTTTATGGGGGCGTAATGTATTTCACTATCATCAGGCTGACCGATGGTAATATAAATATTTTTACTATCAGCTTGGATTGAGTTATTGATAAGTTCACAAAAAGCGCTAAACGTATTTTTGTACTTTGTAAGTACTTCGTTTAGCATTCTTCCATTGGTAGTAAATTTACGTACTGAGGTAGCCATAAGGTAGGATAGAGGCTTGAATGAAGGTTTGATCTGGATTGCAAAGATGCAAACAATTAAGACTTTATGGTTACACTACATTCTTTAACTACATGAGTGGCATTACCTTTACGAAAGTATTTTACATAGTATAAAAGGTGACTTATGTAAAAGTTATAAGTTAATGCTGTCATAATAGGGTAGAACCTATAGCGATGCGTGAAAGGAGACTTTTACCTATATACATTTGAGACAAATCAAAAGACACCGTTCACAAAAACCACTCATAATCCAAAAACTCTGAACTATTAAACTAAACGGCTTTTTTGGACGCTAAATTGGCCGTCTCTGGTCCTTTTCCCCTACTTAGCTACCGTTCAAAAAAACGTCCCTTGCCAATCAGGACAAGACAGTCTGTACCGTCCTAAAATAAGTTGACCGTTTTGAGTTAGTCCGATTCTATATTGACCATTCTACTGGTAGTCCTAAGTTAAGCTATTTCTCGGCCCCTGATTCGGGCGACTTATAGTAATTTTTCCAGCGCCGTTCTAACGGCCCATGGCTCCCATGAGCGGCTACCGGACTGAGCATATCACAACTTAAGTGGGGCCGCTTGTAGTTGTACAGAAACACTCCTTTCTCCAGCAAGGTGTAGGCTTCCTCCAGCGAACGAACCGGTTGATGACTTAAATACTCCTCTTTCAGGATACCATTGACCCGCTCGGCCACCGAGTTCTCTAAGGGGTCGGAGTTCTCCGTCATGCTGATCCGAATATGATAGGTATCCAGTACCCTGGTATATTCATCACAACAGTACTGAATACCCCGGTCGCTATGATGAATCAAGTGCGGTCCCATTCGTTTGGTAATCTGTTTAAGGGCCATCTCCAGGGCTCGTCGAGAATGGACGGCTTCCAGATTTTCCGCTACCGCAAAGCCCACAATCCGGTGCGAATAGGCATCAGTAATCAATGAAATGTACAGATAGCCAGCTTCTGTCAACCAATAAGGTAGAGTAGGGCAAGCGCGCCTGGGTAGTTTCACAACTACCGGTTTCGCTTGCCCTCTC
>NZ_BAAHBI010000058.1:0-6644 GCF_054776755.1 Spirosoma litoris
GGTGAGCACATTGCCCGGTACCGGTGTATTGATCCGCGTATTGTTAATATCACTGGTCGCTACTGGTGGCTGGCCAGCAATTGTAACTGTTACGGTAGTACTGGAGCAGTTGGTCAGGCTCGCTACCTCACAGATCGAATAGGTAAAGGTTGTTGAACCCACAAACCCATTGACCGGTGTGAACGCAATGGTGCCATCTGGATTAACCGATGCCGAACCATTGGCGGGCTGCGAGGTCACCGTTACCTTCACGTTTGACGTTGTCGGCGTATTACCCACATAGGTATCGTTCGACAACACCGGAATATTCACTGCCGTATTCACCGTCGTTGTCTTCGAATCGGGGTTGGCCGTGATTTCAGTCGTACAATGGAAGTCTCCACAGATGAAGGCAACGTTCTTAGCCTGGCTTCCGGCAACATAGGGTACATAGGTTGAGAACGTGTTTGTCGACAGGTCAAACCTTGTCACACAGTCGCCCTTAAATGAGCTGATGTATATGTTCCCATCAGGCCCAAATGCTATGTCATAAGCCTGAACACTACCTGTTCCGGCAAGTCCTGCATTCTGGGTCGGTGTTGGCATCGAATATTCACCTAGTTTAGCCCCTGTAGTGCCATTGTACTCGACTAACTTATCGGGCGAGGTTCCACCATCTGAAGACATCACGGCCCATAAGTTGCCTGTAGCGTCAAATACAATACCCCGGTAGTAATACCCTGTAGGCGCTGTCACTAAAGTCGAAATTGACCCAGTAAGCGAAGGATCCAGGTACGTAATGGTGGAGGCAGCACCTGCAACTGCCCCATAAGCAGTGGTCATATATACGTTACCCGTGATTGGGTTCACGGCCACCCCCCATGCTCTTTGTTTGCTACTCGATGTAAAGTCGCTGGTAGGTCGCGAAGCTACTATTGTATTTGTAGCCGTACTGATCTTATAGAGGTACGAGTTTGAGGTTACATACACATACGCCCGGTCAGGGGAAATAGCCGCATCGAATGGAATATCTGTTGATACGGTCAACGGGATACTAGTAACGACCGAACCTTTTTTATAATCAAATACATAAACGGTACCAGTTGCCTTTGCTTGAACAAAATAGGCAATGCCCGTATTCTCATTGGCAGCTATACCATCACCTCCGATGCCTTGAACTGCACATTTAAACGTCGCGGCATTCGTCCCATAGTTAAATACCTCAACACTATTTGCAGGGTAATCTCCTACCAGCATCACACTGTTCGAACATGCCGTAGTCACACCAACTGTAGCTGTAGCACAATTCGTTGGCGTTGTTTTATCGCATATCGAATAGGTGAACGTACTTGAACCTGAAAACCCTGGTGCCGGTGTGAACGTAATGGTACCATCGGAGTTGACAACGGCCGTGCCCTGACTGGCTGAAGGCGGTGTAACAATCGTTGGTAAGGTTACATTCGAGGTGGTAGCCGGTGAGCCATTGTCCGTATCATTGGTCAATACCGGAATAGTTACCGGTGTGCCCTGGGCCGTAGTAGCCAGATCGTTGTTGGCCGTTACAGGGTTGCCTAACGTCAGGAACGAATTACAGGCAGCCATATCAGCATACCCGTTTGATGGCAGTGTATTGACGGGGGTAGCCGCAAATGTTGTTGGATTTACCAAGTATATCCCTGCACCATTCCCTGCAGCCGATACTACATAAGTCTGGCCATTATAGGACATAATATCGGCAAGGTTCGTACCCGAAGGGAATCCTGTCATTGTTCCGACATAATAGGCTTGTGGCGAAGCCGGATTCGGTATTTTCCAGATTTGATACGTACCATCCGTTATAATATAGAGTGCGCCATCTGCCCCGAATCCCATATCAACCGAATTTAAACCAGCAGTTGCATAGGTTATTCCTCCCGGGCCTGCCACTGCGGTTGGAGGAGGGCTTGTCCAGATGTTTGTAACCGTGTTGGTTGTTGGGTCATATTTAGCCAGATAGCCTCCGTAACGGCTAATAAAATAGATATTACAGTTGGCATCGGTTGCCCCTGAAATGATATAACTATCAAAGGCAACCGTGCTTGGAATGGTAGACGGTAAGGTTGCCCCCGTATTGCTGCCCGTATTGGTAACCGGGTCATAGACATAGATGTTCCGCGTGGCAGGAGCCGCCCCCGTGCTGGTAACAGTATACAGCTTGTTATTACATCCCTTTGCCAAGTCGTGGGCGGTGAATGGTAGCACCGCCCCCAGATCGGTTTGCGTATAGCCAGAGGGTGTCAGGCCATTTATCTTGTATATATGGTCATTGAGTACGCCATAAGCCGTAGCATCGCAGGTTGGGGTGGCGATCTGAGTAACAGCGGTGCTGCTGTTGTTAGCGGGGTTGGTATCACCAGCCGCTGAAACCGAGGCTACGTTGGTAATTGCACTGCCTGATTGCCCGGTAGCGGTTCCGGTTACGACCAGAACTACTGTCGAACTTGCCGGAAGGCTTGGAATCACCAGACCCGATTGGAGCCCCGCCGGGGTGGGGCTGGTCGGACACGAAGCCGTCCCTCCACCCACAGTACACGAAACGCTGGTCACGTTGTAGTTTGCCACAACGGGGTCGGTCACCGTTACGTTGGTCAGGTTGGTAGTGCCATTATTCGATACCAGCAAGGTATAACTTACCACTCCGTTGGGGCTAACCATAGTTGACCCCACTTTCGAAATGGAGGCATCGGGAACACCATCGGATACAGTAAACCCATAAAGAACTACATCGCCACGTGCGTAAGTTGGCCAATCAGGTGCACCTCCATTTCCGAGCATATAGACCTGAAACGTAACACTTGTAATACCCGTACCATTCAGCAAAATAGAGCCTGATCCGCCCTGTGAAGCTGTGCCACAGCCTCCGGTTAGTGCGCTTTGCTTAAACTCAGTAGTTGTCACATTCAGATTGTTGCCTGACAACAGACTCATTGTTACACCGGGTGTTTGTAACTTATAATACGTTCCCAGGTTCAATGCACCTATACTACCTCCAATATCAGAAATATGTAAAATCGGGTTATTAACAGGTCGAGAGAATGTAAATGTTATATCTCCATAATAATACCCAGCGCTTTGGTTGTTGGTGCTTTGACCATTGAGCCAACTCGTATTATAAAACGTCGAAAAACCACTATTGGCACTAACACTATAGCCTGTTCCTGGCGTTTGGTTCTGTGGTGATGTATAGTAAGCATTGCTATTATCACTACATAAACCGGTAAAGAGCGGAAATAGGGGAAAAGTTACCGGATTGGATACACTATTTGAGGCTCCCCCAAACGTTATCCCAGCATTATTGGAAGACGAGGCATTAAACTGCTGGTTGCTAAGACTTGCCGTTACCGTCAGCCCAGGCGTGTAAGCCGAGAATGTATTTCCGGTAGGGCTATCGGTATTTTTGAGAAATGTGGCGGTTTGAGGGGCTGTTGTAGGGCCATTTCCCGCAGATGAGCTACCTGCCGCCAGTTCAAGAACAGATTGCGCGTATGTGGTTTGGCTAGTACTCAACAGTACCAGCAAGGTGCACAACCACCAAACGGTGCTATATCGCTTCCCAGCATACTGGCCAGCAGATACGCAGGATCGTTTCATCCTCGTCATTCGTTGCGTAATTGTTTGTTCCATAGCCTGGTTGGTGGGTGACTCTTTCGCCGTTATCGTATCTACTGGAGGTTGCTTCCTGCACACACCCAGATAGGGCAGGCTCGAACGAAGCGTCTGTCGGAATAGGTGTTGCATGTTCATGATTCAGTGAATGGATAGCGGTATTCGTCTATCGTGCGTTGGTTACAGTGTGATACGAAAATCGAGTAATAGCCAGCCCCAGGCGGGGGCGCTCCCTGTCGGTTCCAGGGCATTAGTAAGCGATCTAATCGTCGGTACCTGGTAGCCTGCGCTCCCAGGTCGTCATACACGACAGCGTCATAGACCTGTTTGCCGGTGTATACAGCGTTCTGGATTGTTGAAAGCCAGGCCCATTGAGGGGGGCTTACGGTCGGTGGGCCAGACAGGTTCTGATCTGGCAATTGTGTTTCTGTCACTTGATTTGGTTGAAGGCTTACCCAAAGGATGAAGCTGGTGATTATAAATATTATCACTTTTTGTTTATACAAAATACGTTCCATAATTGATTTTTTAAGTTACAATTTGATCAATTTGTACCATCGACGGCTAGCTGATTTAATCAGGCCGTCGGCTTAATGGGTGTTTTTTTGTCAATTCGTGTTTTTGTCATGGCTCCGGCGGCCCGGTCAAAGTCCCTCATAAGTCAAGCTTGAGATTCCTCCTGTCGTCGGAATGACAAAAACACGGAATGCAAAAACGCGGAATGACAAAAACACGGCCCAATTGAGCAAAGTAGGGTTTGGTTCTGGCTGATGATTCGTCCTGTTTTTTACGGTGAGTAGGTGTTACTTTTTACCATTTTATTAACTAACGGTTATCTATATACGAAAAACGTTTTACATACACTTACCTTTCGTATTTAGGTCTTCTGGTGTCGTTCTACTCTCTTTTGTCATCCCCCTTTTTGTCATCCTGACGCAGGAAGGATCTTATGATATCCGCACCTGAGCGTTAGGAAGCTTTAAGATCCTTCCTGCGTCAGGATGACAAAAAGAAAGGATGACAAAAAGGGGGCAGGATGACGGTATTCGATTTTCAGGACGAAAACCGAATACCGCCCCTTCTATTTCACGGTAATCGTCGTAAAACAATTTGGACTCGTACACTTTGGAATCAAACCCGCATCCACCGTCAGGTTCTGCTCACCCGCTGCCAGGGTGTAGTTCCCCGTCTTGCCGCCTACACCCGCATCGCTATCGGTCGTATCGTTGCCGGTGTCAACCGTTGTGAAGGTTGCTCCACTCGGCGCCGTGAAGACCACATAGTAGGTGCCGGGGTCCAGGTTGGTGAACAGGTAATGGCCCGTTCCATCGGTTACCGTGGTACTGATCGGCTGGTTGGTGGTCGCATTATAGAGCGTCACCGTGACCCCAACCGCTGGCGGCTCATTAGCATCCTGCTGGCCGTTCTTGTTGTTATCGTACCAGACATAATCACCCAGACTGGCTTTCAGCGGAGTCACCGTGATGGTTTCGGGATCACTATCGTCCTCATCCTGAGACGGGTTGTTCTTATGATCGCCTGACGTATCATCATTGACCGGCGTGCCATCGTTGTTCGGATTGTTATCCGGACTAGAGTCCTTATCGGGCAGATTCTGGGCGTTGCTGGCACTGCTGATCTCAGCGGTGTTGGTCAGGCTACCGCCTGCGAAGCTACTGCTCACCGTGAAGGTGATAGTCCGCGTGACACTCTGGCCGGCACTCAGACTGGCAATCGCCGTATTGAGCGTGGCCAGGCCGTTGCTGGCGGCCCAGTTGGCATCGTTCAATGTCAAGCCAGTTGGGATGTAATCCGTTACCTGAACATTGGTCGCATCCACATTACCCTGGTTGTACACCGTCACCGTGAAAGTCACGTTGCTGCCTGCGACCACCGTCGCACTCTGACCAGGAGCCAGTTTCTTGGTCAAGGCCAGGTCAAACACCGGAGTTGGACTCACCGTAATCACTTCTGGATCGCTATCATCCTCGTCGTCAGCCGGATTGCCCTTATGGTTTCCATTTAGATCGTCGTTGATCGGCGTACCATCGTTGCTCGGATTGTTATCCGGACTGGAGTCCACGTCCGGCAGATTCTGGGCGTTGCTGGCACTGCTGATCTCAGCGGTGTTGGTTAGGCTGCTGGGCGCGTTCGCATTCACCAGGAAGGTGATATTCCGCGTCACACTCTGACTGGCAGGCAAACTAGCAATCACGCTGTTGAGCGTCGCTAGGCTACCATTGGCTGTCCAGGCCGCATCGTTCAGGGTTAGACCCGCTGGGATGTAGTCTGTTACCTGAACATTCGTCGCGTCCACATTACCCTGGTTGTAGATCGTCACCGTAAAGGTCACATTGCTGCCAGGAGTCACATTGGCAGACTGGCCAGCCGCGAGAGTTTTCTTCAGCGCTAAGTCAAACACCGGAGTTGGACTCACCGTGATCACCTCCGGATCGCTATCATCCTCGTCATCAGCCGGATTACCCTTATGGTTTCCATTCAGATCGTCGTTGATCGGTGTACCATCGTTATTCGGATTACTATCTGGCGTCGAATCTACGTCCGGCAGATTCTGGGCATTGCTGGCACTGCTGATCTCAGCGGTGTTGGTCAGGCTGCTGGGCGCGTTCGCATTCACCAGGAAGGTGATAGTCCGCGTCACACTCTGACCGGCACTCAGACTGGCTATCGCTGTAGTCAGCGTCGCTAAGCTACCATTGGCTAACCAGTTCGCATCGTTCAGCGTTAGCCCAGTTGGGATGTAATCCGTTACCTGAACGTTCGTCGCGTCTACGTTACCCTGGTTGTAGATCGTCACCGTAAAGGTTACGTTGCTGCCAGGAGTTACATTGGCAGACTGACCAGCCGCTAAGGTCTTCTTCAGCGCTAAGTCGAAGACCGGGGCTGTGCAATTGCTCGGCGTAGGCAACACGGCCAGGGGCGAGGCAATACAGCCGACCGCATCCTGAATAGTCAGGGTGTAGATTCCGCCCGATAGTCCACTGATGCTGGGCGTCATG
>NZ_BAAHBI010000059.1:0-9670 GCF_054776755.1 Spirosoma litoris
TTGGTTGATGTATCCATAAAATAAGCTGAGGGATGTGTCAACCTATTTCAGGACGAGTCATCTTCCGGAAAAAAGCCGACGGCAATCTACAAGCCTTTTTTACGGCTAATAAAATCTACAAGGCAACCACCCCTCCCGAACAGGTTGCCAAATTTCTGGGCAGCCAATATTACTCCTGTGCCGACGTAAGACTAACCGGCCCATCGGGCGAGAATCTTCATTTCAACTGGTGGCAGGGCATGGCCTCGTCTCTGGTTAAAGCCGGGAATGCTTACGTCAATTCGTACACGTATTACCTGGCAATTTCGTTCGCACCCAACACCATTACGGAGGCATTCAAACAGGCCGCCCGAACCAAAATGGATACCTCAGGGTTTACGTTTCGGCAGCGATTTAAGCACTGGTTTGTGCTGGATACCGCAACACCCATTCGAATTTCCGAAACGGAAGACGGCAGCTTCGTGATTATCTGGCAAACCTATCACGATGTCGAACGTTTCAGCCACTACATCGACTGGCTTAAGACAACTCTGTTCGACAACAAGACACCTGAATCCACCGAGAAATCGGTCGCTCCTCCCGTTATTCCGTCTACCAGACATCAACACGAACAGGCCATAGGACAACCACCGAAAGTATACGCCCATAGTCGTCGATAATCTCTACCATCATGAACAGTCTACTTAAAAAAATCTTCGGTACGTTTGGATCATTGGCCATTACACTCATTGGCTTACTGGTACTCGCCTGCGGACCGAGTTCACGGAGAGGCTACCGCATTGAAAAAGGCGAAGTAGTTATGTATCGAGGCTTTCCCGCGAACCGATCCGTTATTCCTGAAGCGGATACAGACTCGTTTACCATCATCAACGATGATTACGGCAAAGACAAAACTCATGTATTCTACATAGGCCAAATCATCCAAAATGCCGACCCCGCTACATTTGAGTACTTATCGGGGGCTTATTCCAGGGATAAAACCAATGGCTACAGTCGGCATGAACTTATTAGCACCGACGGTCCTCATTTTAGGGTTATTCCGAATAGCAATGACACGCCGACGAATGTAACAGCCGAGGGCGCGCCCTACGTTTGCGATAGCCATCGCGTATATAAAGACATGTTTATCATTGAAGGGGCGGACCCGGCTTCGTTCGTCTTTGTTCCGATGTTCAACGGGTATTACCTGGCCCGCGACAAACGACGGGTTTATTTTCAGGAAAAACCCATAGAGGGCGTAGATGGCGCGACGTTCCGGAAAGTGTCGGACTTTAACTTCTGCGATAAACACCGTGCCTGGGGATTGGTGCTGGGTCAATACACGCATTGGGCGCCACTCGAAAACGTCGATCTCGCTAACTTCTCCAGTGCCGGGCAATACTACGCCAAAGACAAAAACAGTAAGGGGTCGGGGGTGAGGTGAATTACATAACACATGTGCGTCAAAAAATACCTCAAAAACCGGCAGTTGGAGAAGCAAATCCAACGATTAACAGAGGCAGAACGGCAGGCTATTTTAACGGCTTCGCCGTTTGAAACGGGCTATTTTCAGGGCGAAGGATTTCATGTTTTTCTGAAGAGCGAACCTGATTTTCAGAAAGCCTATGTAGATAGCCTGGGGGAGGTTTCGGCACAGATCGCCGAAGACTGGATTATCCGAAAATACGTATTGGCGAACCATAAAAATCGTGATTAAGGTGTGTATCGGTATTATCATATTCGGGGCCGCTTCGATGTGGACGTAGTTGATGAGGATGGGTATACCGCTCTCTATCACGCTGTAACACCTTATGGTGGCAGCTATGATGCTGTCGAATTATTGGTAGAAGCCGGAGCCAATTTACCCCCCTATGAATAATGTCGACTCTCTGATTAAAGTCGGTTGGGAAGGCGTTGCGGGTAATGGCTAAGCGAGTGAAGCCCTGTCAATTGCCACTTTTGCTCTCATTCTAGCCACCTATAAACCCAAATCCACCCTGTATAGAGTTGCTTCATACTGACCTGATAGTCGTAGTAAGTTTGATCTGTCAAACGAAATCATTTTAAACGACAAACATCAATGGAGCCAATTAAAAATGCGTCACCTGCTAAACCCGAAGATGAACAATACAATCGCGTTCAAACAATGATTCAGTGCTACGTTGAATCGATTGGACTGACTAAAGACCAGACTTATGGCGCTAAAAACAATAACTGGCTTTGGAAAAATGGCTCTGCAACGATTGAGGTCTACATTCAAACCATCAAGTTTGAGAGCGGAAGTCGACGCGATTACCTCCGTATTTTCTCTCCTCTGCTTCAGGTTCCGGCCAACAACTTGCTGGGTTTCTATCGCCACTTACTCGAGCTCAACGACTTGCGGCTAGGCGTAAAGTTGTGCATCGCCCCAAATACGCAAACCGTTTACGCCACCTACGAGCGTGACATTCGGGGAATGGACTACCAGGAACTCACGACCTGCATCCGCGATCTGGAACTCTGGGCCGACGAATTAGACGACCAGCTAAAAGCACAATTCCCCAACTGGTCGAACTAAGTGCGGTCAGGTAAAATCAAAGTCGTCCTAATAGCACGCTAATTAGCTACTTGATCTCTTATAAGACGTTATGGCCACGCGCAGTTTATTACTCTCCCTCACGCTGACGTTCATTTTAGGCTATTCGTTTACCGTTGGCCTCACAGATCCCAATTCGTTCTTAAAGAAAATACCCGACTGGCTGGGCATACCGCTATTTTTAGGATGCTTTCTGCTGTATCTTTTGGCGAGCTGGTGGGCGTTCAAAGGCTTCGGTGATCATAAATTCATTTCCCTCGTATCAATGGGATTTTGTGTATTCAGCATCGGGATTTATGCCACGATTTTCGCGATGGAAATGGGGCATGGCAAAGCCGCAAAGGGACAGTATGATTATGATTTCACAACCCTCGACCCCACCGAAAAAGCCATTCTGACGCAGATTACGCATGATGCGGGATTAGGCTTACAGGACGCTGTTTTTACCGAACACTGGCACATTGGGCAGGCCGAAAAAGCCACCGAGCCCCGCAACGATTTTCAACTTTGCGTACAAAAAGGGCACATAACCGCGCTGAATTTATCCGATCATCCCATCCAGAACCTGGCGGCTCTTTCGCAACTTCCTCAGTTGGGCGATTTGTATTTGAGAAACTGTGGCTTAACTGACATGAGCGGCTTGCAATCGGCTAGGCTAGGTCGATTAGATGTCTCTGATAATCAGATTACCGACTTAAAAACCTTACGAGGTTGCCCCAATGTTCAATGGCTATTTGCCATGAATAATCGCTTAACGTCGACCGATGGTCTCGATCAATTCAAAGCCATCGTCAGCACCAATTTTCGCGGGAATTCTATTCCGCAATAAGCTATTAAAACCTATCATTCTTATCCTCGAATTAGCTTACTACCAAACCTATAAGGTTTTTGAAACCGTATAGGTTTATTCCATTTAGTCATGCTTAACACCCTATTGCCTTTCCGTCAATTCAATTATCAGACTGAATTAACCGCGGATGTGATTAGGCAGCGTTTAACCGACAACGTGATTACGGGCTTTAGTTTCTATAGCACCAAACCCTATTACGGAAGCTTCACACCGTATGGTTTTTCGGTGCGAAAAACGAGCAGTAACTTCAAAAAGCAGGGTATTAGTCCAAGCATAGATGGCATGTATAGAGCCAGTCAGGGTAAAATGCTGGTTACGCTTAACATACGCCCACATATGGTTTGGTTTGTTGCCCTTTTTCTGTTGTGCTTTCCCTTTGTGTTCTTTATTATTCTCGCCATTCCTAAGGTGTTCAGAACTGGCGACATTACGATTCTTGTCAACACGCTCTTCCCGGCTGTGCTCGTCTACGGAATCTTCTGGCTTATTTCCCAGGTACAATGCAGTTCGGCCATCCGCTTTTGGGAGCAAACCTTACAGCTAGAACAGCGCCACCCGTAAAGCGAAATCCACCACTTTTCGAGTAAACTCCACCTGTTATCCAGTCGTGCTTTTGAGGGCTTCGGATTCAAGTAAGTTTGATTCACTTAAGAGCCTCTACAGCCATGACTGACAAACTGCAAGTACTCTGTTTCGGTGTCTTCCTGATGGCGTATTATTACTTCGTCCAACGATGTCTAAATTCTTTGACCTTTTTTCCCGCTAACCCTGACTATGAAATCGCTCTTCCCTTACGTAATCCTAGTTGCCTTGTTGCTGGCTGGTAGTCGGCTAGTCAATCGCCAGCAAACGTATCTACGCACAATGCAGGAGCCATCTACTGCTAAACTCACACGATAGCATAAACGGGATGATACGAACGTAGACGTTCGCGCCATCAAAACACCTCAATCAGCTCAAACCTCATTTTCAATCATGAAACTTTACTCATTTATCGCCCTCTTTAGTATGCTCACGGCTCAAACTCTTTTAGCGCAGGATGGTAACTGGCGCATTGAAAAAGCGCAGTTACCCAATGGCAAATTCTACGACGGCACCTTGAACATCACACGCGTTGGTCAGTCGTATGGCGTAAACTGGCAAACAACGGCAGGTAACTACAGCGGCCTGGGTTTGCTGGCCGATGGAAAACTGTTTGTGGGTTACGGCCTCAACGGAGGGTACGGCATTGTGGTTTATAAAACGAACTCGGCCAATCAGCGTATCGAAGGAGTCTGGACAGCGTCGGGTCTGGATGGCGCTACCGGCACCGAAACCTTAACGGGTCGCGATGGAAACTATGACCTGGTCGGAACAAATCCAGATGGGCGTCCCTATCGCGGAAAATTAACCCTGCAAAAAACCGGCGACACCTTTCAGGCGCAGTGGCAGGTTGGCAATGGTGTTTACAACGGCGTAGGCTTCATGAGTGGAAATTATCTCGTAATTGGCTATGGCCCCGGTCAGGCGTTCGGAACGGTCGAATACGTGCTGGCAGGCAACAAAGCCCGTGGTCGTTGGGCAATGGGCGGAGGCAGTCAATTCGGCATTGAAAATATTACCCGTTAAGATGTAACTTACTGACTTTCTGGCGCGGGCATTCGCCCGTGCCTTTATATAAGCGCGAGTGTATACTCGCCATATTGACCAGCACGGGCGAATGCCCGCGCCAGAATAATTCCACTTCAACGTATGCACTCCTTGTTGGCTTTCCTTCTGGTTTTTACGATCTGTTGGGGAGCCAATGCGCAAATGCCTACGCTAACGTTTGACTACATCACCACCAAAGAAGGACTACCCTCCAATGACGTTTGGTGCATTACCAAAGACAAACGGGGCTTTTTGTGGATCGGCACGGGGCGGAGTGTTTGTCGCTATGATGGGTACACGTTCCAAACAGTCGACGATCAGCGATTAGGCTATTGTTCAGGGGTTTCAACCGATTCGGCAGGAACGGTTTACGCGGCTATTTCCACAAAAGGCTTATGCGCGATTAATCCCGAGATGTTGACCGTCGAAACGATTCTTCGGAATAATTATGAAGACGACGACCGAACCAACGACATGCACGAACGGGTATTCGTTGATTCCTACAATCAGGCTTGGGTAGGCGATTATACTGCCGTGAAACGCTACGATCTGGCTCGAAAAAAACTCCGGATGTACGCCCTTGCGTCGGGCAATAACATTCATCAGGACGCCACCTTTTTCGAAGATAACCAACGAAGGCTCTGGGTCATTTCGGAAATAGGACTTTACTACTATGACCGTCAGCACGACAAACTAATCTGCCTATTGGGTCAGGAAGCCCAATTGGCCAGCAACAAACGCCCTGTTCGGCTGGAAATGGCCTTTCAGGATACCAAAGGCGTAATCTGGATTGGCGCCTTCGACGCCGGCTTACTTCGCTTTTCGCCCCCGGCTGGAATGCTCCGGACTGGAGAATTCAATCATTCATCCTTTTCATTTCTAAGCAAGGAATTTGCCAACCAGAACGTAATCTGTGGTCAGGGGTCCGTTGATGCGAACGGGCGAAAGCTATTGTTTATAGGTACCGAGAAGGGGTTAAGTCTCTATTATCCCGACGAAAACAAGGTGTATCATCTACCCGAATTTTACGATAAGGGTATCCATGTCAAGGTCATGTACGACGATAAAGACAATGGTATTCTTTGGATCGGTACGCGCAAAGGACTTATCAAGTATCGGTATCGAAATCCGGGGATTCATACCATCGACATACCCGCCAGCGCCGTTCGGTTGCCGGTTGAAGTGACAAGCTCCTTACAGTTAGCCAACAAGCGTTTTCTGTTAGGTCTCTCCCATTCAGGCGCATTGGCCTGGCAATCGACCACCAACCAGTTTCGCCTGTGGCCCTATCCTACCAGCACTTACACCCATCGACTGCAATGGATTCAGAACCGCCCGATGGCCTTCACGGATAAAGGCGTTTTTGTCGGCAATCCGTCGACAGAAACCTTTTCAGTTTTACCAATTGCCTCTCGTTTGTTCACATCCACCGAATTCCGCGATGGTTTGATAGACCAGAAAGGGCGATTCTGGATTGCCAACATGACGGAAGGCCTCAAAGTAGTTAACCTATCGACGAATACAGAACTAAAACTCTGGCCCGAATCGGCAGGGAAACAACTCTGCCAGAACAACTACATCAAAGCGATTACGGAAGGAAACGACGGCAAAATCTGGGTGGCGACCTGCCCCAATGGGTTATATTATTTCGATGAACCCAAAGCGCGTTTTGTCAACATCATGGAGTTACCCGTCAATAAGGGCAAAAGTCTGGGCGGGCTCTGTATTAATGCTGTAGAACGTGGCCAGGGCGGTTCCATCCTGGTTGCCAGTTGGGGGGGCGTCAATAAAATTTCATCAGCGGGCCAAATTCTGGCTTCGTTCGATTACCAGCACGACAAGCTATCAGATACCTATTGCTCTACTATCTGCGACGATAAAGAAGGCAATCTGTGGTTCAGCACCAACGAAGGCATTCACATCGCCAACCTGAATACCCGGAAAATCAAGTACCTCACCACCATCGAAGGATTGAGCAGCAACGACCCAGTCGGGTTTCTGAAAACCAGCTCGGATGAGTTGATTTTAGGCCACATCAATACCATCAATTTGTTGAATATAAATGCTCTGCTTCGTAGCAAAATCATTCCACACATTGCACTCAGCTCGGTCGAGGTGAAGGGAAAAATGCTTCATCAGGACCTTACGAAAGAGATAATTTTACAACCCGACGAAAATTCGATCACACTCAACTTCTCGACACTGAATTTTGAACCGGCATCCAAAAACGTATATAGCTATCAGTTAGAAGGCTACGAACCGAACTGGGTCGATCTGGGAAACCAGCATACCGTTTCGTTTACCAACCTGCCCGCGCGCTCGTATACGCTGCATGTCCGCAGCAGCGATAGTTTCGGCCTAAAAAGCAAGCAACCACTGGCTATTCACCTAACCATAAAGCCTTATTTTACCAATACCTGGCTTTTCAGAACACTCATCGGCCTATTCATCGCTGGCCTGATTGTGCTGATGATGCGCTGGCGAGTCAATACACTTGACGAACGAAACCGACTCGATTTACAGATAACCGAATGGCGATTAAAAGCCCTGCAATCGCAGATGAACCCACATTTCCTGTTCAATTCGCTCAACTCCGTGCAGAGTTATTTGCTCACCAATCGGGGGGTTGAGGGCGCTAAGTACTTATCGAAATTCTCCAAGCTGGTACGCCGGATTATGGAGAACTCAAACCACCAATACCTATCCTTCGAGCAGATCATCGACACGCTGCGTATGTATGTTGAGATTGAGGCATTCCGTTTCAACCACGAGTTCAGCTATTCATTTGCTATTGAAGACAATGACGTTTTGCTCGATGCGCTCTTGCCCCCCATGCTCCTGCAACCCTACGTCGAAAATGCCATCTGGCATGGTCTGATGCCCAAAGAAGGCGCTAAAACACTGAAAATTACGGCTTGTATCCAGAACAATCACATTGTTTGCACTATTGAGGACAACGGCGTTGGGCGGGCGTTTGCCCCTCGAACAGAAGGCCATATTTCTCGTGGGCAGGAGATGACAAAAGGAATTTTCGAATCGCTCCGACGGAAGGACAAGGAAGCTCAATTAGAAGTGATTGACTTAGTTGATACGGATAATAACCCAGCGGGAACGCGGGTAAAAATGACTATTCCCATCGAAAAAGCGTAACGTTATGAACCAACTTCGTGCTGTATTAATCGACGACGAAACCAATGCCCGCGAGGCATTGACCAATTTATTGCGCCTTCTTTGCCCCGAAGTGGCCCTTGTTGGCGAAGCTAAAAATGCCGATCAGGGAATTGAGTTAATCCAGAACGTAAAGCCCAATCTGGTTTTTCTGGATATTCAGATGCCCGGCAAAACGGGCTTTGATTTGCTGGCCAGTTTCGAGAAAGTCGATTTCGGGGTGATTTTCACGACGGCTTATCAGGAGTTTGCCATTCGGGCATTCCGGTTCAGCGCCATCGACTACCTCCTCAAACCCATTGACCCCGACGAGCTACAGGCGGCCGTCGAAAAGTCGAAATCGCAGGTAGCGGGGGTAAGTCCACAGCAACTTCAGATTTTGCAGGAACACCTCGACGCGACGCAAAGTCTGCGGCTCTCCGAACGCAAAAAGAATGACAACCAGCGCATTGCGTTGCCCACCGCCGAAGGCATTCATTTTGTGCAGATGACGGACATCATCCAATGCGAATCGTTGGGATCGTACACCAAATTTCACCTGGTGAAAGGGCCAGCCATTGTGGTATCGCGACTGCTGAAAGAGTACGAAGAGATTCTGGACAACTACTATTTTTTCCGCGTCCACCAATCAAATATCGTGAACCTCGAACACATCAAACGCTACGTAAAAGGCGACGGTGGCCAGGTCTGGATGAGCGACAACACCGAGATCGAAGTATCGCGCCGTCGCAAAGAGGAATTCCTATCGCTACTGTCTGACTTCTACGTGAATTCGGGGAAGTTGAAGTAGAAAATATATGTTTTTTGGGGCTTTACCTACCGTTAACTCACTTCGCTGTTTTGGCTTAGGAAGTGAGAGCGGATAGGTATTTCTTTGCTTAAATAGTAAGGCGTAGAACTAAACGAGACAGGGAATCTGCAAGAAATAGTTTCGTGTAGTTGCGTATAAAAGTATGTTGGGTGATGCCAAACAAGATGTGAGTGTAAGGCGGCTTCCGGTCGACAGACCGCTCGTCCCAGCGGTCGGGTTTTGGGTTCCATTTCCGAGTTCCGGTTGACAACGCAAACGCCTGAATAAGATATCTTAACAGGTTTGATAAGGCAGGTTCCGGTTGACACATGACACATGAATTAATCGACATTATCGAAAGTGTAAAGGCCGAATTCACAGACACTTCAGATTTGCTTTGGACAGGCTATGACAGTGCTAACGAAGCAAGAGAGGAGTTAAATGAATATATTACTCAACTTCGTCAAGGTGACCAAAGTGGTTTAGAGACGTTGCAAGCCCATTTTTGGCCATCGTGTACTTTTCAAGAGCACGCCCTCATGAACGGATGGTCGGAGAAGTACATGGAGCTTTCTCAGAAATTTGACCGCATTTACGCTAAGATAAAAAAAGGGTAGCTTTCCGGGTACTGTCTTTGTTTGCAAGAAAAACGCTATAATTTTTTCAAGATTCGACTAAT
>NZ_BAAHBI010000060.1:0-2838 GCF_054776755.1 Spirosoma litoris
TTATGCCATGCTGGACAAGAACTCCCCTCCCCAGCTCATCAAGGGGTGGGTGCAAATCCTCCGAGAGGGGGTTTCCGCCAGATAGTTTCAGGTTCAATGTTTCAGGTTCAATGTTTCAAGTTCCATGCTGCCATATATAGCAAACATGAAACTTGGAATTTGAAACAAAAAAACTCTTCCTCACGTAAGGAGAGGTACATACCAAAAAAGAATACATTTTTGTAGATTGAAATCGTTGTAGTTGAAAACGGGAATAATTTTATGCGGTTTGTTTACACACTTGGAGTAATAGGTCTATTTCTGGGGGCAGTCTTATGGCCTACTGTTAGCCATGCTACACACGTACGGGCGGGAGAGATTACTACCAAACGAATTTCTACTACCTCACTTACGTATAAAGTTACGTTTACGGCCTATTACGATGAGACGCCAGCGGGTAAGGCTGCTGCGAATCAGGCTGAGCCCTATACAATCTGTTTTGGCGATGGTTCAACGTTAGAAGTTAGGCGAAGTAGTCGTATTTACATTAATGGAAATACATCCTCTATTGATTCTTACACGGCCGTTCACACGTATCCGGGACCAGGTGTTTATACGATTGGCATAACCGTTCCAAACCGAAATCTCAATACTAAAAACCTACCAGCTCCCTCCGATAATATCCGTTTTTTCGTATCAACAACGATCCTGATCAATGGATCTCTGTTGACCAACTCCACTCCGGTCATGCTCAATCCTCCCCTCGATTCGGGACGAGTAGGCCAGAAATTCTGCCACAATCCGGCCGCCTTCGATGCCGATGGCGATAGCCTGGCCTACCGATTGAGCGTTCCTAAAACATCCTCAACCGATAATGGCTGTACAGGGCCTGCCATTCCGGGCTATCAGGACCCCACACGATTTAGTACGTCCAGCGAAGCCGGAGGAACGCCCACCTTTACCATCAACCCCATCACCGGTGAACTCTGCTGGGATGCCCCAGGACAAGCAGGTCAGTACAATTTCGCCTTCATCATCGAAGAATGGCGAAATGGCGTGCTCATCGGGGAAATTACCCGGGATATGCAGATTTTTGTTGTGGATAGTCCCAACAAACGACCCATTATCCAGCCCATTCCCGACCTCTGCGCCGAAGCTGGTACCCTGATCACCCAACCCGTCACGGCCACCGACCCCGATGGAAACCGAGTCATCATCTCCGGATTTGGCGGGGTCTTCAACGTGGGGGCCGATGGAGCAGCCCTGACGCCGGGAGAACTGATCTCCCCTGCTTATGCCCGACTCATCAATGGCGGAGTTACCCAGGCACAACCTGCCACGGCCACCTTCAGCTGGCAAACCAGTTGTGTCCATGTCCGACAGGCCCCTTATGACGTGACCTTCAAAGTCACCGATGTGCCCCCCAAACCCACCCCCGCCCTGGTCTCCTTCCAGACCTTCCGCATTCAGGTGGTGGGACCTGCCATCAAGAACTTAACCGCCAAACCAACCGCCACCGCCAATGGTAGAGCCATCCAGCTCACCTGGGATGCCTACACCTGTAGCAGCCCTACCACCACCATTACCATCTATCGGAAAGAAGGCTGTCAGCCCGATGACTTACCCAAATGCGTGACGGGTGTGCCAGCGGGCTATACCAAGATTGCTACCGTGCCCAGCACCGCCACCACCTATACCGACACCACCACCCTCAAACGAGGAGTCAGCTACGGCTATCGACTGGTAGCCGCCTTTTCTGATCCCAATGGAGGCATCAATGGAGGGGTCAGCCTGTCCTCCAACAAAGCCTGTCTGGAACTGCCCCTCCTGGCACCGGTGATCACCCAGGTCACCGTCGATTCGACCAACACCACCACCGGACAGATCACTGTCAAATGGACCCGGCCCATCGGCCTCAACCCCGGTGACCTGGGTGCCCCCTACCAGTATCGGCTCCAACGAGCCACCGGGCTCACCGGTACCACCTATACCACCATTGCCACTATCAATACTAACCTGAGCCCCACCGCTCCCGATACCCTCTTCGTGGACAAAGGCACCTCCAGCTCGATTCTCAACACCACGGCCAATGCCTACCGCTACCGACTGGAGTTCTACTACACAGCCGCCAACGGGACGCTGACCCAGCTCGATGTTACCGATGCGGCCTCCTCCGTCCGACTGGCAGCCAGCCCCGCCAACCGACAGATCGTGCTGAGCTGGCAGGCCAACACCCCCTGGTCCAACGACGGCAAAACCCATGATGTCTACCGCTCCCGCTCAGGACCCAATGGACCCTTCAACAAGATTCGCGAAGTCAGTGTCACCACCTCTCCTTACTCCTTCACCGATGATGGCTCGGACACCTTCACCGCTGATGGCAACACCAGCCGGGTTCTCTCGGCCGACTCCTCCTACTGTTATCGGGTGATGACCCGGGGCCAGTACACCGATACCCAGCTCAGCCGACTGGGGCCGCTGATTAACTACAGTCAGATCATCTGTGCCACCCCGGCCGACACCACCAAACCCTGTCCACCCCTCTTGCAGGTGGATAGTCTTAACTGTGCCTCCTTGAGTCCCGAGAGTCTGTGTGATCAGAGCAGCTTCACCAACAAGCTGGCCTGGACACCCGGCAGTGGCCCTAGCTGTGATCCCAACATTGCCAGTTACAAGATCTATTATGGTCGCTACCGCACCGACACACTGGGCGTGCTCACGGCGGTGGATGCCCCCACTCAGAAGTATGACCACAGTGGGTTGTCGACCGTGGCGGGCTGTTATTATGTGACGGCCGTTAGCAAGCGGGGCCTGGAGAGTACGCCCTCCAACAAGGTGTGTGTGGATGCGTGTCCGAGC
>NZ_BAAHBI010000061.1:0-126489 GCF_054776755.1 Spirosoma litoris
TGGCATTTGCTAAGTTGCACTTTTTTTAGCTAACTTGCTTGCAAACAAAGATATGGTCGACAGGAGGAATCTTAAAGTCGCCTATAAGTCAAGCTTAAGATTCTCCTGACACAGTTCATGACAAAAAAAGAGATTACAACAAAACCTTCGCTACCTCCTGCCAGGATTTCACGCGCCGGAACTGGTTGTCTTCCCGATTGTGTAGCGCATCGAACAATAAGCCTTCGCCCTGAAACGTGCGTAGATTGCGGGGCATATCATCAATCAGATAAGCGGTGTTCAGGACGCTCTTATCACCCATGAAAATATAGTTGTGCCACGAGATAGCTGGAAAATGCTCCTGGAGCCAGTCCCATTTTTCGCGTAGTGAGTTTGGGAATTCCTGCGCTGCCGATGCGATGAAAATGTCGTATTTCTTCATCAGATCGGCAATCACATCCTGAGCCCCTTCCATCACCGGAATATCCCGAAAGAATCCAGGTTCGTAGACCCGCTTCGAAATGGCGTCGTATTCGTTCTCGTCGAATAATTCGTGAAAGGATTTTTCTTTTAGCTCCTCGAGTGTGTAGCGAGGCATTTCGCCCTCCAGATAAAGCCGGATGAATTTGGCGTGCGTGTCGGCCATGACATCGTCCATGTCAATAGCAATGCGTTGTTTCATAAGGGTTGTCTGAACCGGGATTTTTATGGTTTTGCTGACCGACTTTGATTCTAATTCATTGAGTTTGCTTTCAAAGAAAGCTGGATATGAAAATCAAAGTCGGTCGGTCAGTCAAATCACACAAATCCTGGTTCAGATTTTTAAGGTTGTATCAAATTTTTCTAAATAATCGGCTACGCGCCGTACGAACTGGCCACCTAACGACCCATCGACGACGCGGTGGTCATAGGAATGCGAAAGGAACATTAATTGTCGGATGCCAATAAAATCGCCCTGTGGCGTTTCGATGACGGCTGGTTTTTTTACAATCGCTCCGAAGGCCATAATGGCTACCTGAGGTTGCACAATAATGGGCGTACCCATCAGATTACCAAACATCCCGATATTCGAGAACGTGTAGGTTCCGCCCGCCAAGTCATCGGCAGTAAGCTTATTCTCCCGAGCCCGTTTGGTAAGGTCATTCACCTTTTTCGCCAACCCAATCAGGTTATATTGGTCAGCATTGTGAATGACGGGTACAATCAGATTGCCACTTGGCAAGGCCACTGCCATGCCAATGTTAATGGCTTTTTTTACTAAGATCTGGTCACCCTCCACCGAAATGTTAATCATCGGAAAGTCTTTGATCGCTTTCACAATGGCTTCGAGCAGAATAGGTGTGTAGGTTAGATTTTCACCCGTCTGTTGCTTAAATCGGTCTTTGATCTTCGTACGCCATTCAACAACGGGTGTCAGATCGGCTTCGACAAACGAGCTGACGTGTGGGGAAATCTGCTTCGACTCTACCATACGCTGTGCAATCATTTTCCGCATACGATCCATCTGAATAATATCCGTCTGGCCGTTGAGGGAGCGTGGGGCAGGGGGCTCGGGGCTCGGTGATGGGTGATGGGGGGACGTAGGCTGGAAGCGGGTATTCCCTGCTCCCTGCTCCACGCTCCCTGCGCCTGGCAGTCTACCCTCTGCCCGATCAATGACGTAGGCAAGGATGTCTTTTTTGGTAACTCGATTTTCAGCGCCCGAACCCGGAATTCGGTCAAGTTCATCGCGGGAAATACGTTCCTCTTTGGCGATGTTCAACACTAAAGGAGAGTAAAAGCGATCTGGGAAAGCCGTTGAATTGGATACCGCTGTAGCGGGTCGGCTGCTCATGGCCAAAATACTGGCTTCCAGTTCGCGAGCCGATTCGGTTACATCAATGCTTTCGGTTTCGGCAGGAACGTTAGCAATATCTCCAATTCCTTTGGGTGTCTGATCTGCATCATCCGGGGGTGTTTCACTGGGCTGCGACGCAACAGGTTCTGATTCGGTTGTTGCAGATATCTCCGCTTCGATCCGGGCAATGGGAGCGCCAACGGCAACAACATCACCGTCTTTAACTAGTAATTCTTTCAGAATTCCATTGCAGGGAGCGGGGACTTCCGTGTCCACTTTATCGGTCGCTACTTCCAGTACCGATTCGTCCGTTTCAATGCGGTCACCAGGCTTTTTCAGCCAGGTGATAACCGTACATTCCATTATACTTTCGCCCATTTTGGGCATGACCATATCGATGAGAGCCATTTTTGATGTATGAAGTATAATGTAGGATGTAGGATGTATTATATATGATATAGTGTAGTTCTTTTGCACACATCATATATAATACATCTTACATCCTACATCATATATTTAAAAGTTCTTCCCGCAGCATATTCAGTAAATACGTGCTGGTGAGTTGAATATTCTGGTCGCGGTATTGCCCAAGTTTCAGGAGCCGGGTAACGGTGCGCTGATCGGTGGAGCAGGCAATCCAGATGGTACCAACGGGTTTATCGGGTGTACCACCGTCGGGGCCAGCAATGCCGCTTGTGGCAATGCCAACGTTTGTGCCCAATGCCCTTCGGACTCCTTCGGCCATTTGACGAATCGTTTCTTCACTGACAGCCCCGTATTGATCCAGCGTTTCGGGTTGAACCCCTAAGGCGCTTACTTTTACGGCATTGCTATAACTGACAATGCTTCCCCAAAAATAGGCTGATGCGCCCGGAACTTTGGTGATTTGGGAGGAAACATAGCCACCTGTGCAGCTTTCGGCTATACCTAGTGAAAGGTTTTTGTCTTTCAAAAGTTTACCAACAACATCTTCCAATTCGTCGTTATCGAAGCCAAATACACTTTTTTCGATCAACGGCATAACTTTTTGTACCTGCTCGTTTAACTCCTGATCAAGCACCGCATTGTCGTCGCCAGTGGCGGTTAAACGCAGTTTTACACCGCCAAAGCTAGGAAGATAAGCGAGTTTGATATGATCGGGTAGGGCGTCTTCCCAGGCTTCAATACGTTCGGCCAGAAACGACTCGCCAATTCCGACTGTTCGAATCATCTTATGCTTGATGATTGGGGTCTGGAAATGCTCGGTCAATTTGGGTAAAAACCGATTGGTCATGAGGTGTTTCATCTCAAACGGTACACCCGGTAATGAGATGTAGACACGCCCCTGATGCTCGAACCACATGCCGGGAGCCGTGCCCCAATCGTTTTGAATGTAAACGGCGTTGGCTGGTAGATCGGCCTGGGCACGATTGAGATCGGTCATGGCGCGGCCCCGCTTCTCAAAAAAACTCGTTACAAAGGCCAAAGCCGTTTCGTTGCGAACCATTCCGACACCAAAATAGGTGCAAAGCGTTTTCTTGGTAATATCATCTTTGGTAGGGCCAAGGCCACCAGTAATGATGATCACGTCGGCACGCTGATGGGCTTCGTTCAGAATTTGTAAAATGGCGTCAGCCTGATCACCCACAGATGACTTGCGAACAGGACGTATGCCAATATTGGTGAGTTCGGTACCAATCCACTGGGTATTCGTGTCGGTAATTTGTCCGAAAAGAATTTCGTCGCCGATCGTAATGATTTCGGCACGGATCATGTTGGTCATTCGCGTTACATGGATCGTATGATCCAGTCTTAAGTAGCTAGAACGAGTAACGAGTTCTGTTAAACCTTCGTTTCGGCTAGTGGTCAAAAGTACGAAAAAACGATTTAGCGCCATTGATCGTTATAAAATGGCAACCTGATTACTTCCAATTATGAAAAAAACTGTTCTTGCAGCCGCATTACTGGCCCTGACCTTCAATCAAACTAGTTTAGCTCAGGACTCGACCCGTCAGAAGTCAACGGCTGGGGGGATTTTTGGCAAAATTATTAATGCCGTTAGTCAACCTTCGGGCGCAACGGGTAGTCTGACAAATAGTGATATTGCGTCTGGTTTGAAAGAAGCACTGCGTGTTGGCGTAACCAATGGATCGGCTAAAGCGTCGGCGCTGGATGGTTATTTTAAAAATCCACTACTCAAGATTGCCTTTCCGCCCGAAGCACAGAATGTAGCGAGCAAACTGCGGCAAATAGGATTCAGTAAACAGGTAGATCAGTTTGAGCTATCGCTCAACCGGGCGGCCGAAGATGCTGCCAAAAAAGCCGCTCCTGTGTTTGTAAAGGCGATTATGTCGATGAGTATTCAGGATGCTGTTGGTATTCTACAGGGACAAAAGGATGCCGCAACACAGTACCTCCGCCGGACATCGGGCCAGCAATTGGTGACAGAGTTTACGCCCATCATTGATAGTACGCTCAAGAAAAACAACGCCACCAAGTACTACAGCGACCTGGTAAACACCTACAACAAAATCCCGTTTGTTCAGAAAGCTAACCCCGACCTGACGGCCTATGCAACAGGTAAAGCTGTTGATGGATTGTTTATTCTAGTGGCACAAGAAGAAGAAAAAATTCGGGAGAACCCAGCCGCCCGGGTTACGGATTTATTAAAGAAAGTATTTAGCAAGCAGTAGTGAGTAGCGCGGACATCCTGTCCGCATAGCCAGAAGCTAACATTAACCTTCGGCTATGCGGACAGGATGTCCGCGCTACTGCATATACGAGTCGTTGTTGATATACTCTAGTTTGTTATTCCATACTAGCGCAATCTGAGTAGCACGCTGCCGTACCTGTTCAGCCGTTTCTCCAGTGAAATTTTCGGTAATTGTTTGCGAAAATAGCTGTAACCAGCGCTCAAAATGATCGATGGTGAGTGTATGCTTCTGGTTAACGATCAAGTGCGGACGGAAGGGGTGCCCATCGTAGGCGTTATTGCCGAGGATGATCGACTCCCAGAAGGCATACATTTTGGGCAAGTGTTTTGACCAGTCTACCTGTGCCACATCGGTAAAAACGGGAGCAAGTAGTGCGTCTAGTTGTACTTTTTCGTAAAACGAATCCACCAGCAATTTAACGGCTTCCGGCGAATCCAATAATCTTCTGGACATGATAGTATAGGTTCATTCTTTTGACAGGATTTACAGGACTTATATAGGGATCAATCAATCCTGATAATCTTGTCAATCCTGTCAAAAGAACCCCAAGTCAACCCCGAAATGTTTCACTGTAGGCGTCGGCTTTAAAGCCTAACGCTACAATCTTCCCATTTTCTTCAATTAATGGCCGACGAATTACGGATGGTTTTTCAATCATCAGGGCAATGGCTGCTTCGGTGTTAGTTGGCTTTTTTTCATCGGGCAATTGTTTCCAAGTCATACCAGATCGGTTTACCAACTCTTCCCAGGGTTTTTGCGAAAGCCAGTGTTCAATCGTTTTTTTGTCAATTCCCTGTTTTTTGTAATCGTGAAATTGGTACTCAACGCCATGTTCAGCAAGCCAGACGCGGGCTTTTTTTACAGTATCGCAGTTGGGAATAGCGTATAAGGTGTACATGTCAGTAGATTTCTTGGATGGACAAATTTAGTAGCGAGCTGGGAAACCCACACCGTATTAATGTTTGTTGCCAATCAAATCGCGGGTTTCCAACCGCACTATGTATTTTTGCCTCATGAAAAAATCAGACATTCACTTCGCAGTTGAACTGGATAACCAGAATATCCCCGAAAAAATATACTGGGAAGCCACCGACAATCCGAACGAAGGACTTAGCGATACCCGTGCCATTGCCATTGCCCTCTGGGACAATTACCATAATAGTACGCTAAAAATTGACCTCTGGACAAAAGAAATGGAAGTGGTCGATATGAAGCGCTTCCTGATTGAAATAATGAGTGGTATTGCCGATACAGCCATCAATGCAACGGGTGATAAACGTATGGCCAACGATATCGAAAATACCTGTCGAGTGCTCAGTAAGCGGCTCGAAGAAGAAATTAAAGAGCAGCAAAAACAGCAATAGTCAACACGAAGCCAGCACATTGGCCGTTAATTTGCTAGTGCCTGTTTACCAATGATTTTACGATTCATGAAAAAAATTCTGCTGCTGCTCTTTGTGGCAACGAGCGCCCTTGCCCAAAAGGGAATTCAGTTTAAACCCGTACCGGTTGAGAAAGTATTTCAGGAGGCAAGACGAGCGGGGAAACCCGTGTTTATCGAGATTTTTTCGCCTACCTGTCATGTTTGCGAAAGCTTCAAACCGACGCTGGCCGATGCGCGAGTAGGGAAGTTCTACAACGACAAGTTCCTGAATACGCAGTTAGACATCAATCAGCCATCGACACGGGCGTTTTTAGATAGCCGTCGGTTGTTTGTGCCATCGCTACCGTTGTTTCTGTATTTCGATCCGCAGCAGAATTTGATTCACTTTGCCATGAGTAATAACTCAACAGATGAAGTGATTCGGCATGGGAACAACGCCCTTGATCCAAAGACGCGAAGCCAAACCATGAAATCGCGTTATCAACAGGGCGAACGATCGGCTAATTTCCTGATCGACTATGCTATGTACAGCCGTGTGACGAAGGATACGGTCGCGAATATGGCTGCCATGAACGACTATGCCAAGCAGCAATCAGCCGCAACGTTTGCCAATCAGACAAACTGGCTGGCGCTGCAAAAGCTTGTTCTTGATTCCGAAAATCCCATTTTTCAGTATATGCTGAGCCATATGGATACTTATCGAAAGGCGTATGGGGTTCAGGAAACACAACAGGTTGCCGAAAATATATTGATGTCGTCGTTGTTCAGTGGTCGGGGAGCCCAGTTTCCTATTTCGCGTATTCTCGATATTCGGCAGGATCTGGTTAAAATTGGAATTGATCCTAAGATTGCGGCTAACCGGACGTTGTTGCCCGAAGTGAATGCTTATTTTCGGGCTCGTCAGACGGGCAAAGCGGTAGAACGAATGGATAACCAGGTCAACTCTAATCAGTTGACGGTTTTGGAATACCAGTATATTTCACATCTTTTTAACCGGAGTAGCCCCGATGCCAGTGATGTACCAACGGTGGTAAAGTGGATTAACAAAGGCCTTGCCCTAAAGCCTGGTCCGAAAGAACAGGGTGATTTATATTACGAATTGGCTGAAGCTTATCGGCGTGCTGGTAAAATTGCCGATGCGCAGAAGGCCGCTCAAAAATCAATGGAACTAGCCCAGGCGAGCCATAACGATACGCGTAAGAACGTTGAACAGCTGGGGAAATTGAAGTAGATTTACACAGAAGAGTCAACAAAAAGGCGCTTCCATTACAATGGAAGCGCCTTTTTGTTGACTCTTCTGTATTGAGGTGAAAGTATTGTTGAACTATGGTATGTGTACCTAAGTCGCCGGGTTGCCAAGATTGCCGGTTATGAATTACGAAGTTATCAGGTGCTCATCACCACGTTACAACTATCGCTGATAAACTGGTCTTGTAAAAGGTGGCTGAAGGAGAATATGAAACGAATTTTCATCGCCGAGCGCAACGGCCCGACGAAGATCGTTTTCGGCCTGCGGTAGTTGTCGGAGTTGAATCCGGGCTAAAGCACGCCAACGGTAGGCATCGGGTTGTTCATCCCGGAAATGCCAGACGGCCTTGTCAAACTCCCGAAATGCCTGTTGAAACTCGTTGGTATAATAGAGCGCAACACCACGGTCTAAATAGCAATCTGCCAAGGTGTTATCTCGGCTAATGGCTTCAGTCAGGTCGTAAATCGCGGAATAGTAGTTCTCCTGAATAAGCTGGCATTTCCCTCGATAGGCATAAGCAACAGCCGATTTTGGGTGCTGCTGAACGGCCTCATTGAAGTAAGGATAGGCTTCGGTGGCATTGCGTTTTTGGACTAACTCGATACCTTTTCGGAATCGTTTCCGGTCTTTATCGGCAATAGTATCGTGATCGACCATGAAATATCGGATGGTCAGATAAAGCCCAAAAAGCAGACCTAACAATACAACTTCCATATCCCCCTCTGGTTTATTCTACCCTTTGCGAATTTAGTTGTTCAGGGCTGATTCGACAAGCAAATAACTCAGTTTAATGTAGCCTGAATAGCTTTGGGTAAACTTTTTCGAACGAGTTCATACGAATGATCAATCCACTCCTGAAGTTCTGATGTACGAATGCTGCCATTAACCGTAACCGTGTTCCAGTGTGTTTTATTCATGTGGTAACCGGGCGTTACAGCCGCATATTCTTCCCGAAGTTGTACCGCCCGTTCGGGGTCACACTTTAGGTTAATTGTCGTCGGTCGACTTTCGGTAGACAGCAGAGCAAACATCTTTCCGCCGACTTTAAAAACCAGCGCATCGCCACCAAAGGGAAACGACTCCGTAACGCCTGGTTTGGAAATGCAATAGTCACGTATTGTTTCGGTATTCATCGGGTGCAATGACGAACGCTATAGACAATAATGGCAATCAAAAACATGACAATCGAAACCCGGTTGATGCCGTGCATCATGCGCAGGTTTACGCTAGTCGGCTGGTTTGGATCAGGCTTGCGAAATACGCGGATGAAATAGGCGAAAACAGGCCCAATTTTGAGGTAATCGATGAATCTGTTCACGAATGATTTGTTTAAAATTTCATGTTCAAGGTTCCATGTTTACGATTTCATGCTCTGTTTGTTGAACATGGAGCCTTGAACATGAAACTTTAAACACTATTCTGTTACTAAACTTGGTTCAATCCAACGGTCGTCTTCCCGAATGAGTTCGATCAACTCATCAACGGCTCGGTCAGCGGGAACCGATTTCTTGATAACCTGCTGACCCCGGTACAAGGCAATTTTGTCACGTCCAATACCTACATAGCCGTAGTCGGCATCGGCCATTTCGCCGGGACCGTTCACGATACAGCCCATAATCCCGATTTTTACTCCTTTCAGGTGATCGGTTCGTTGACGAATGTGTGCCGTCGTTTCCTGTAAATCGAACAGGGTTCGTCCGCAGGATGGACACGATATATATTCGGTTTTTGTAATGCGTGTTCGGGTCGCTTGTAGAATACCGAACGACAGGCTGTTGAATGCCTTTAGGGTGATGCTTTCTGTCTGTGGTGTCGGGTTCTCAAACCCGACACTATTGCTGACGCGAGTTTGTCGGGTTTGAGAAACCGACACCACAGCAGGTGCACTTGACAACATAATCCCATCACCCAAACCATCAATCAGCAAACCGCCCACATCAGTTGCAGCATAAAGTGGAACATCTTCGGCTAGTATATGTCCATAGCTGCGCTGCACCACAACGGGTGTAGTTATGCCTTGGTTGATAAGCTCAACAAACAGTCTCCGCAATTCGGGCATGGCGTGCGCATTATCCGTTTTAATCAGGAACACAACCGTTTTATCGGAGCGGAGTTGTTCGAGTAGTTCGGCAGAAAGTTCAGGTAGCGTTAACTGAACAAAATTCAGTCGTTCTTGTCGTAACCCTTTTTCGGCATGCGTTTGCAGATACGCATCGGCAGTCAGGAGCGGAAACGTGTTGATCTTGTCTGAAACAGTTTGCCAGACGGCATGATCCAGAATCTGTTTCAGTCCATTGGGCAACATGAACTCCGCTGGATGCGAGCCGGTGTAAATGTAGTCGGCACCCAGATCATTCATCCGCCACTTGTCGGGTTCGGGTAAATAAAAATGCCCGATAGGTTTTAAATCATCGTGTTCCCGAACGGGCGTCTGACTGAAATCGGCAATAACACGCGGTACATTCTGACCACCGAAATTGGCCACCTCATGGGTAGTCCGACGCGTGTATTGAAATGGATTGATCGGATATGAGTTTACCGCTGGAATAGGCTGACTTTCTGCTGCCCGGTTGGTGTAACGGTCAATGAGAGCCTGCGCAACGGGGGCTTCACGTTCGGGTTCTTCGGTTAATGAGACACGAACCGTATCGCCAATGCCATCTTCGAGTAGTGTTCCAATGCCCAGCGCCGATTTGATACGACCGTCTTCGGCTTCACCCGCTTCGGTTACGCCGAGATGTAACGGATAGGGTTTTAGACCTTCTTCGTCCAGTCGTTGCACCAGCAATCGATAAGCCTGTACCATTACCTGCGGGTTGCTCGACTTCATCGAGAGGGTAATGTTATAGTAATTTTCGTCTTCGCAAATCCGCAGAAACTCCAGGGCCGATTCTACCATACCAGCAGGCGTATCGCCATAACGACTCAGGATACGGTCAGAAAGAGAACCGTGGTTGGTGCCAATTCGCATGGCTGTACCATATTCTTTGCAGATACGAATCAGTGGTAAAAATTTAGCCCGAACCCTCTCTAATTCAGAGGCATAGGCTTCGTCGGTATAATCAATAAATTCAAAGCGCTTGCGGTCGGCGTAATTGCCGGGATTGATGCGGACTTTCTCTACAATCCGAGCTGCTAATTCAGCAGCATTAGGGGTGAAGTGGATATCGGCTACCAGTGGCGTAGTATATCCCCGTGCCCGAAGTTCTTTGCGAATATTCTCCAGATTCTGCGCTTCTTTCACGCTCGGTGCTGTGATCCGTATGTACTCACAACCAGCCTCAATCATCCGGATACTTTGCTCCACCGAACCAAGCGTATCCATCGTATCGACGGTTGTCATGGATTGAACCCGAATTGGATAGTCTGATCCCAACGGTACATCGCCAATATTGACCGTGATGGTTTTCCGGCGGATATACTCTGTTAGCGAAGGCGTATAAAGAACAGGCGAATCTGGCAATGTTGCCAATGAAGAAGGAGTAAGCAGCGAATCGAGCATACAGGTAGCGGCAGAGCCGTTTGACAGAACAAAGGTACGGAAAAAGCGGCTTTCCGGTTTTATCTCTATTCAATTGGCAAACGTAAGGTTGACGCTAAATGTTCGCTAAAATGGCTCATTTATAAAGCCCAAATAAGCTTGACAGTGAGACAGTTAAAATATTTTTAATAAACAATAATCTGTGCATCCTGTTAAAGATACCAGCAAGATGCTCAAACTTTCAATTAGTTTGGGTGATCACTGAAAACGAACAATACATTTTAGTTGACAACTCAAAAACGTTATGAAAACCAAATTATTAAGTGCGTTTGCACTTGCCTTTTTGCTTAGTGTCGGTGCTTACGCACAGGACTCTACAGCCACAATGAGTAAGAAAGAAATGCGAAAGCAGGAGAAGGCTGAGCGGAAAGCACGTCTGAAAGACGATCTTAAAAATACAGGCCGAGCTGCTGGTGAAACGACAAGGGAAGTAGGCCAGGGTATTAAAAGTAAAGCAAAAGTAGCCGGTGAGGCAATTGATACAACCGCCCAACGAACGGGCAGAGCAGTCAATAGAGGCTTAGACAATGCTTCGGATGCAATTTCTACAGAAGCTCGTAAGCTGAAAGACAAACGAGATTCAACAAGAGCTGAGAAAGCTCGTCGGGATTCGTTGTAATTAATTTGTTTCAGGTTCCAAGTTAACTCATACACAAGATGGTACGCATTAATTTGGAACCTGAAACAGTAAACCTGAAACAGTTTTTACTCAAGTTTTGCACATACTTTCGCATACTTCCCGCGCCAGTGTTTCCAACGCTTATGCGACCAGAGCCAGTCGGAGGGGTGTTTGCAAATACTCGCCTGAAGCTTATCTCGGTAGTTTTCCAGAATAGCTCCCTGGGGTAAGTTTGTATAAGGAGGCTCTGCAATGAGCTTGAACGTTCCTTCGTAGTAGCCCCGACGAATACGAATCAATTCCAGAAAAAATACCGGTAAGTTCCGACTCCGGGCCAGTCGTTCGGTGCCAGGATAGAAAGGCGTGTCGCGGTGCAGAAAGTTCATCCAATACCCTTGTTCCGGTACATCAGGCACCTGATCGGCGACAAGCGCGATAACACGCGGAATATCTTTCCGCACGACCATCTGACGAGGTAGCAAGTTCATTGGCGTAGGCACTGCCCCATGAGTTGCTCGCACTTCCTGCATGAGCTTCTCCATGCCCGGACTCGTTAGCGGCTTATAAACGCTATCGACCGGAATATCAATAACAACTGCTGCCGACGGCACCCATTCCCAATTACACTGGTGCGAGCCTGTACAGATAACCGTCTGACCTGTAGTCAGAAAATCTTTTACTAGTTCTGGGTTGGTGTACTTAAACCGTTTTTTTAATTCGCAGGAAGAAATTGATGACATTTTGATGGTTTCAACCAAAATGTCAGTCAGGTTACGATAAAAATCGTTTGCAATCAGACGAATCTCTGCTGGTGACTTTTCTGGAAAGGATAGCTGTAAGTTTTCCAGAACAACCTGCTGTCGGTAACGAACTACATAAACAATGACAAAATATAAGACATCCGAAATGCAATAAAGAACACTGAAAGGCAAACGGGATAACAGTCGAAAAAAGATCATTTAGGCGTACAGTACGGAAAAGGTAAAAATACTTACCGACCTAAATATAAAAAATACTAAATTAGTTGGCAAAAATTATATTGCTATTCTGGAGAATGACGTACTTTCTAGTCGAAAAAACACATTAAAATAGCATTAATTTAGTCGAGTTACTCCAGCTTGGCGCCTACTTTCACATATTTTTCCCGCCAGTGTTTCCACCGTCGATGCGACCAGAGCCAGTCTGAAGGGTAGTTGCGAATAGTGGTTTCGAGTAAGTCTCTGTAACGTTCCAACAGAGCGCCTGAGGGTAAATCGGTATAAGGTGGTACCCCAACTGGAAAAAAGGTAGCTTCGTAATAGCCCCGGCGTACGCGCACCAACTCCACATAAAAAACGGGCAAATTACGACTACGCGCCAGGCGTTCGGTGCCTGGATAAAACGGCGTATCGTGGTGTAGAAAATCGGTCCAGTAGGCTTGTTCAGGCACGTTTGGGACTTGGTCAGCAACGAGTGCAATGATGCGAGGTGCATTTTTCTGCGACGCCATTCGACGGGGCAGGTTGTTCATTGGGACAGGCACGGCACCAAAGCTTGACCGAATGGCCTGCATCATTTTTTCCGAAAAGCCACTGGTTAGTGGTTTATAAATACTGTCGGCTGGCATTCCATTTAATACGGAAGCTGATGGGAGCCATTCCCAGTTGCTTTGGTGTGAAGCCATGCCAATAACTGGCTGACCAGCTTGTAAGTAGTCTTTTACAATAGCTGCGTTAGTGAAGCGAACGCGTTGCTTTAGTTCCTCGGGTGATAGACTCGGTAACTTTATTGTCTCAACCAGTAAGTCAGCTAAATTCCGGTAAAACCCTTTGGCAATCAGGTTAATTTCGGTTGCTGATTTGTCAGGAAATGATTGAGTTAAGTTTTCCAAAATCACCTGCCGACGGTAGCGGATAACGTAGTTGAGTAAAAAGGCTAATACATCAGAAATGCCATAAAGTACCTTTAACGGTAAACGGGATAATAATCGAAAAAAGATCATTTAAGTAACGTAGAGCCTACAAAATTCGAAACTCCTGCTTTATCGAAAATTAAAAAAATACTAAAACTAGTTGGCGGTATTGAAATTTTGCTTTATTTGTGAACGGATACTTTAAGTAGTCATTGGAACAGCATTCGTTAGGGTCTCATCCGACCAGTTTATTAATTGAATTACATTATTTGCCCTGCCTGGATTATATGTCGGGGCTGATGCGGTTTGGAGGAGTACAGATTGAAGCATATGAGCATTACCAGAAACAAAGTTTTCGAAATCGGTGCTACGTGCTTACATCTAACAAAGTTGATGCCCTAACAGTGCCCGTACAGCAGGGAACCCATCATCAGCCCATTCGTGAACTTCGGGTTGCGAATGATCAAAACTGGCAGATACATCATTGGCGATGTCTGAAAGCGGCTTACGGTAAGGCTCCTTTTTTCGAATATTACGCGCCCTATTTGGAGCCGGTCTATCAAAAAAAATGGACGTTTTTATTCGATTTAAATGTTGAACTGCTGACAATTTGTCTGAAATTGCTACAGTGGAGGATACCATTGAACCTGACAGAATGGTACGAAAAAACAGGACCGATCGGCCTATTTGACGCTCGATCGAAGCTAAATCCGGGAAATAGTCCTGAAACGTATGTATTCCATCAGCCAGTGGTGTATCCACAAAATTTTGGCGTTGATTTTGTACCAAATCTTAGTATTGTAGACCTGTTGTTCTGCCAGGGACCGTCCTCATCAGACGTGTTGAAGGCTGGCCTTCGGGAGTGAACAAATCCTTAAAACTCTTCGTTAGGCCAGTATAGTAGCTTACCTAAGGAGACCCTAAAACGAATGGAAGCAAAATTCTCAAACCGCGTCAAGGAAGTCATCACGCTGAGTCGGGAGGAAGCCTTACGCTTAGGCCACGATTATATCGGCACGGAACACCTCTTGCTGGGTATGATTCGTGAGGGTGAGGGTGTGGCAGTGGGCTTACTGAAAAAACTCGGTATCTCACTCGACGAACTCCGGGTCACTATTGAACAGGCCACGAAAGGAACAGCCACCAACAACGTGAAAAATTTAGCGAATATTCCACTGACTCGTCAGTCGGAAAAGACGCTGAAAATCACGTACCTGGAAGCTAAGATTTTCAAAAGCCCGCTCATTGGTACGGAGCACCTGTTACTGTCGATTCTGCGCGATGAAGACAATGTCGCCACGCAGATTCTCAATAAATTCAATATTAATTACGAAGTCATTAAGGAGATGCTCGAATATCAATCTTCGGGAACCCGCCCGGTGATGGGACCCGAAACCGACGATGACGACAACGACCGTGGCATGTTTGGCGGAAGCAGTTCCGGTTCAGGCAAAGACCCAAAAGGTTCCGAAAAATCTCGGACACCTGTGTTGGATAACTTTGGCCGAGACCTGACTAAACTAGCTGAAGTTGGCAAACTCGATCCCATTGTTGGTCGCGAAAAGGAAATTGAACGTGTGGCCCAGATTCTGAGCCGCCGGAAGAAAAACAACCCAATCCTTATTGGTGAGCCAGGGGTTGGTAAAACCGCCATCGCCGAAGGACTTGCGCTGCGCATTGTGCAGAAGAAAGTTTCGCGGGTGCTGTTTGGTAAGCGTGTTGTTACGCTTGATTTAGCTTCTTTGGTGGCCGGTACCAAATACCGTGGTCAGTTTGAAGAGCGAATGAAAGCCGTAATGAATGAGCTTGAAAAATCACCGGAAGTAATCCTGTTCATCGATGAGTTGCACACAATTGTAGGTGCAGGCGGTGCCTCAGGTTCGCTCGATGCATCGAATATGTTCAAACCAGCTTTAGCGCGGGGCGACATTCAATGTATTGGTGCCACAACCCTCGATGAATATCGTCAGTACATTGAGAAAGATGGCGCTTTGGCCCGTCGTTTCCAGATGGTAATGGTCGATGCTACGTCGATTGATGAAACCATCGAAATTCTGAACAACATCAAGGATAAATACGAAGATCACCACCATGTCGATTACACCAAAGAAGCCATCGAGGCTGCGGTGAAGTTGTCGGAACGGTATATTTCGGATCGGTTCCTGCCTGATAAAGCCATCGACGTATTGGACGAAGTAGGCGCTCGCGTACACATTTCGAACATCACGGTTCCTGAAGATATTCTGAAACTCGAAGAGCAAATCGAGAATATCAAGAAGGAGAAAAATCAGGTTGTTAAAAGCCAGAAATACGAAGAAGCTGCTCAGCTTCGCGATAAGGAAAAACGCCTGATCGATCAGCTTGAGCGCGCAAAACAACTCTGGGAAGAAGACACCAAAAAACGTCGTTACAAAGTGACCGAAGAGAACGTGGCCGAAGTTGTGGCTATGATGACCGGTATCCCCGTAACGAGCGTATCGAACGATGAAGGCAAGAAACTTGTCAACATGGGCGATGAACTGAAAGGCCGCGTAATCGGTCAGCAGTCGGCCATCGACAAGCTGGTAAAAGCCATTCAGCGGACTCGCGTTGGTCTGAAAGATCCTAAAAAGCCAATCGGTTCCTTCATTTTCCTCGGCCCAACGGGCGTAGGGAAAACCGAGCTTGCCAAAGTATTGGCTACGTATCTGTTCGATAAAGATGACGCGCTGGTTCGTATCGACATGTCGGAGTACATGGAGAAATTCAGCGTTAGCCGTTTGGTTGGTGCACCTCCGGGCTACGTGGGTTACGAAGAAGGTGGTCAGTTGACTGAGAAAATTCGTCGGAAGCCCTACAGCGTTGTGTTGCTGGATGAAATCGAAAAAGCGCATCCGGATGTGTTTAACATTCTGTTGCAGGTGCTTGACGATGGTATCCTGACCGACGGTCTGGGTCGTCGGGTTGATTTCCGCAACACGATCATCATCATGACCTCTAACATTGGGGTTCGTGACCTGAAAGACTTCGGTGCAGGCATTGGTTTCTCAACTAAGAAATCGGCCGAAACGCAGGACGAGTTGATGAAGAGCACCATTCAGAGTGCATTGCGAAAAGCATTCTCACCTGAATTCTTGAACCGTCTGGATGATGTGATTGTGTTTAACTCGCTCCAACGCGAAGACATCCACAAAATCATTGACCTGATGTTGGGCAAACTGCTGAGCCGTGTGACAAACCTTGGCTACACCGTTGAACTGACAGTGAAGGCGAAGGACTTCCTGGCCGAAAAAGGCTACGATCCTCAGTACGGTGCTCGTCCGTTAAGCCGTGCCATCCAGCGCTACCTCGAAGATCCTGTTGCAGAAGAGATTCTGAAAGGAGAATTGAAAGAAGGCGATGTTATCTTGGCCGACTACAGTGGCGAAGGCGAAACGCTTACTATTACAGTGAAGAAGCCTGAAGCAGTGGTTGAGTAAGAGATAATTGATTTATAAAATGGAAGGGCCTGACTTACAAAAGTCAGGCCCTTTTTTGTGTAGCGCGGACATCTTGTCCGCATAGCAAAAAGCAAATGGCTATGCGGACAAGATGTCCGCGCTACTTGTACTTAAATATTCTTCTGCTTCACTTGATCAATCAAGTACTCACTAGTACGCATAGCACTGGCCAAGATGGTCCAGGTTACGTTTTTGTCGCCCTGTGACACGAATGGGGCAGCATCAACTACGAACAGGTTTTTCACATCGTGCGCTTGTTGGAATTTGTTTAGCGCCGATTTTTGTGGGTCGTTGCCCATGCGAACTGTACCTACTTCGTGAATAATCCGTCCGGGAGCAGCTAGTCCATATCCGTGTGCTGTGTTAGGACCTGGTTTGGGACCTAGTGGAGTGCCGCCCATTGCATGGATAATTTCTTCGAAGGTATCTTGCATATGTTTAGCTTGCTTCACTTCGTAATCCGACCATTTGTAGTGGAAACGTAGGGTCGGAATACCGTACTTGTCTACTTTGTTCGGGTCGATTTCGCAATAATTGCTTTCGAGAGGGACCGGCTCACCCCGCCCCGACATGCTGACATAAGCCCCGTAGAATCGACGGTAGTCATCTTTCAATCCTGCGCCATATCCACCAGCGGGTTTCATTTTTCCATCACGGCCAGGAATCGAACCGTTCTGCGATTCAATGCCACCGCCATAGCCTGCACCAGGCATTCCCATACCACCGCCGTACTCAATATGGTACCCACGTGGGAAGTCTAATTTCTTGTTGTCCAGCCACCAGGGTGTAAACACGTGCATGCCGCCAACGCCATCTTCGTTGTAACGTTTACGATCCATTAAAGCTGGTATAAAACCAGATCGGCTGGCTCCCGTTGAATCGTTCAGGTATTTACCGACTACACCACTGCTATTGGCTAAGCCATTAGGGAATCGAGGAGATTTAGAGTTAAGCAGTATCCGGGCCGATTCGCAGGTGCTGGCTCCGAGCATGACGGCTTTAGCTTTTACAGTTATTTCCTGTAACGAACCCTTGTCTACATAACTAATGCCCGTTGCCAGACCCGTTTGTGGATCGGTCAGTACTTCACGCACCATAGCTCCATTGACAAGTGTTACATTTCCAGTCTTAACGGCTGGAATACAGAGTACCGACGAAGCCGAAAAATCGGCATAAGCCTGACAACCCCGATTACACTGGCGACAATAAAAACAGGAACCCCGGTCTTTATTGATCGGTTTGGTCAGAATACTTAGTCGTGATGGAATAACCGGAATCCCGATGCTTCTGGCCCCTTTCCGAATCATCAACTCATGTAGACGTGGCTTGGGAGGGGGTAAGAAAATACCATCTGGTTCATTCGGATAGTTTTCAACTGATCCAAAAACACCGATCAGACGGTCTACCCGGTCATAAAAAGGTTTAAGATCCTCATACGCAATTGGCCAGTCGTCGCCAACGCCCGATAGCGAACGGCGCCGGAAATCGTCGGGACCAAATCGCATGGAGATACGCCCCCAGTGGTTGGTTCTTCCCCCAAGCATTCGGGACCGAAACCACCCAAATTCGGTACCATCCTTGGCCGAATAAGGCTCGCCATCAATTTCCCAACCACCCCAGGCCGCATCAAAATCGCCACCTGAACGGAACTCGGTACTTGCGCCACGTCGGGGAGATTCCCAGGGCCATTTGAGCTGGGTAATGTATTTTGGGTCAGCTGGGTCATAATAGCCGCCTGCTTCGAGCAGAATTACTTTTGCGCCTGCTTTGGCCAGCATGTAAGCGGCCATACCGCCACCCGCACCCGAACCAACAATCGCAACGTCGTAGGTAACGGGAGCCTTTTTGATTTGTGGGATGTCCATTAGAAAAGGGGAGTGCTTAGGAACGTTATTAAATACTGGTTAAAGTAAGGAAGCTAGTAAGTTTACTGCTATTCAGGCTGAATGGGCTATTATGAACATGATCCCTTACAGTAAACGTTGAGTAACTATCGTACAGCCTCAACGCACTCGGCCACTTTATCTGTATTAATGATATCCACCCCTAATTTCTTTAGCTGTTTCCAGCCATTCGGCGTGTCGGGAATGGCCCAGAAGCGGATGGGTTTATTATCACTGTGGGCACGTTTGATTACCCGTTTGAGCTTGTCCCGGTCAGCATCAGGAATATCGCCAATGCCGTTCCATCGTGAATACGATTGGAAGTTGTCGCTGATAAGAGCTACTCGCTGAAGGGTTTCTGAATCGTACACTTCGCTGGGCCTTCCGTCAAATTGAAGCAAAGGGTAGTCGAAGTAAACGGGTATTTTAGGACGCTCTCCACTGATAACAACCTGTACTGCCTTGGTATTGGCCGCCCGGTTAAAAACCGGCAAATTTTCCTGAAGTAGTGTTATCAATGCAGGCAGCACTTCGGCAGGGTTTTCTTTTACATCGATCATCAGGTTAAACGTGTAGTCTCGATCAGGACTCGGTTTGTCTTTATTCTGCAGAAACAATTGTACAATAGGCTTCAGATAGAGCGAATCGAGGGTTGGAGCGTTAGCGGTTGGTTTCTCATGCGAAACAACCAGTTTACCATTCAACAGCCAAACGTCGGCCTCAATAAAATCGGCACGCTTTTCGTAGGCATTTACAAAAGGTTGAGGTTGTGCGTAATCGTTGTGAGCTTGTATTTTCTGGGCATAGGTTACTGTTGTAGTCAACCATAGCAAGGCAGGTAGGATGTAGGAGCGCATAATAAATGGCTTAATTTGAGGTAAATTAACGCAGCTTACTCGCTAAACCAAAACCCGGCTTTACCTTGCCGTTTCGGACCAAACCGCTAATTTTGACGGTAACAATAGTGAAGAGTGAAGAATGAAAAGTGAATAATAGCCCAAGAGGCATTGATAACCCTTTTTACTCTTCATTCTTCACTCTTCATTCTTCATTAAAATAATGGATTTACTGAAAGGAAAAGTTGCCCTCATTACCGGAGCCTCACGCGGAATTGGGCGGGCTATGGCCCAGAAATTTGCGCAGGAAGGTGCTGCCGTTGCCTTCACGTATTTATCGAGTGTAGAAAAAGGGCAGGCGCTGGAAGAAGAACTTCGTGCATTTGGTGGCCAGGTTAAAGGATATCGTTCAGATGCCTCGGACTATCAGGCTGCCGAAGAGCTCGTCAATCAGGTGATCGCCGATTTTGGCAAACTGGATGTACTCATCAATAATGCCGGTATTACCAAAGACGGTTTGCTCATGCGTATGACCGAAGAACAATGGGATACCGTAATTACCGTTAATTTAAAGTCGGTATTTAACCTGACGAAAGCAGTGACCAAGCCGATGATGAAGGCAAAGTCTGGCTCAATCATTAACCTGACATCTGTAGTGGGTATTCGGGGGAATGCAGGGCAGGCAAACTATGCCGCATCAAAAGCAGGAATCATTGGGTTTACTAAATCAGTTGCGTTGGAGTTGGGCTCGCGGAATATCCGTTCCAATGCTATTGCACCGGGTTTTATCGAAACCGAAATGACAGGCGAAATCAATGAGAAAGCCCTCGAAGATTGGAAACAGCAAATTCCGATGAAACGAGGTGGTCAACCCGAAGAAGTAGCCGACTGTGCCGTTTTCTTAGCTTCCGACCTTTCCCGTTATATTACCGGGCAAGTGTTGCAGGTAGATGGCGGAATGTTAACCTAGTAGTGAGGAGTGAGGAGCGAGGAGTTAGAATGGCTGACGCAGGCTTGCGAAGAGCCAGAAACTCCTCGCTCCTCACTCCTCACTCCACACTACTAAAAAAATGGATTTTATTTTTCAATCATCGCCCTGGTGGATTTTGGTTTGCCTGCTTGTGGGAGCAGCCTATGCGTTTGCCATGTACCAGCCACTGCCTCGCCTTGTAGGTAGTGGTGTAACGGTTGGTGGTTTCGATAAGCGAACGACCTATGGGCTGGCCGCATTGCGATTTGTAATCGTAAGCTTCCTATGCTTTCTGCTGCTCAATCCCCTGATCCGTAGTCTCAGAACGCTTACCGAAAAGCCCAAGGTCGTGCTTGCTGTCGACAATTCGGAGTCGGTGGCAGCGGCAGGGCGTCCGGCACTCAACAAGGCGCTGGCTGGTTTGCAAACACTACGGCAGCAGTTGACCGACAAAGGATTGGATGTGGCGATACGAACGTTTGGCGATAGCGTTACAGATGCCGATCTTACCCAAATTCCCTTTACCCGACGCACCACAGATTTATCGGGCTTATTGTCAGGTATTCGCTCTGACTACGAAGGGCGTAACCTGACAGATGTTGTATTGGTGTCGGATGGGATCTTCAATCAGGGCATGTCGCCTACGTTTGGTCAATATCCATTTGCTGTTCAAACAATTGGCCTTGGCGATACGATTCCCAAAAAAGACATTCAGCTTAAAGGAATCGTTGCGAACCGGATTGCTTATCTGGGTAATCAGTTTCCGGTGCAGGCCGAGATTGTTAGCAATGGATTTCAGGGGCGAAGTGCAACGGTTGTGTTGCGACAAAATGGTAAGGAACTTGGTCGTCAGTCTGTCAATTTTGGCAAAAACGATACGTTCAACCAATTGACGTTTCAGGCGACGGCAACTCAAAAAGGCGTTCAACATTTTGTGGTAGAGGTATTGCCACAACCAGGCGAATTTAGTACGCTCAATAATCGCCAGGATGTTTATCTGGATGTAATTGATGGTAAAGAGAAAGTTTTGCTGTTGGCATTAGCTCCTCACCCTGATATAAAAGCCATTCGCAACATTCTGGAGCGAAACCAGAATTACGAACTCGATATCCGGATTCTGACCGGAACACCCGCAGAGGCAACTCCGCCAGCAGAAAAGACGTATGATCTGATTATCCTGCATCAGATTCCTGATAATGGAGGAGTAGGCACTACATTAATTCAGAAGTATTTGGCGAAAAATACGCCCGTATTATTTGTACTGGGGAATCAGTCTTCACTTGGGCCGTTTAACAACTCAAACTCGGTGATGCAAGTGTCGGCTCAACCCAATCAGAGCGATAAAGTGACGGGTGTATTCAATCAGGAGTTTAAACAGTTGAACTTCGACCCAACCCGGCTCGATATTTTATCGAAGCTGCCTCCTCTCTTGACGCCTTATGGCGAATATAGACTACAGCCCGGCACTGAAGTGGTGCTTTGGCAGCAGGTAGGTAGTATTCGTACTACTAAGCCCTTGTTGGCGTTGAATGTGACCAGCCCACGCAAAACGGCAGTATTGGCAGGAGAAGGGCTATGGGCCTGGCGTCTGGAGGAATATGCCTTGACCAATAAGCAGGAAGTTGTTGATGAACTGATCCAGAAAGTTATTCAACTGATTTCGGTAAAAGAAGATCGCCGGAAGTTGCGCGTATATCCTATTCGCAATGAGTTTGTTGCTGGCGAAAAAGTTGTTTTCGAAACCGAGCTCTACAACGACATTTATGAACGGGTATTCGATAAGCCCGTCCGTTTGGAAATCAGTGATGAAAAGGGCGTAACTCGTTCATTCAATTATACGCCCACAGCTGCTAACAGTCGGTTTGAGATCAGCCGTTTGCCTGAGGGAGCCTATCGGTTCAAGGCGAGCGTAACGGTCAATGATAAGGCTGAACAATCGTCGGGGCAGTTTGTCGTGCGCGATTTGCAACTCGAAGCCCTTAATACCACGGCCGACCACGGTATACTTCGCCAACTGGCCCAGCAAACAGGTGGTCAATTCTTTACCGCTAGCCAAACCGACGAACTCGTTCGTAAACTGACAAGCCAGTCTCACCCAGCCCGATTGACCAGTACTGAGGAAATGAATGAGTTGATCAACTGGCGATGGCTGTTCTTTGTCGTGTTGACACTGGCTGCTGTTGAGTGGGGTTTGCGGAAGTTTTATGGTGGGTATTAGATCATCTAGTCGCCTTTAACTAAACTATTTCATATAAAATGGATGTTTTCTGCTCACAAGGCAGAGACCTTATCTTCTTTTGTTCGTCTTATAAACAATGACTACGATGGAAACGCCAATCAAACCCATGACGGCCCGTGAAAAAATCCGCAGGCTTGTGGAAGTGAAAGAGCAGGTACAGCGGGAAGCACGGGAACGATACCAGAATGACCCTGAGTATCGGGCAGTATTTGAACGACTGAGAAAAGAAAATGCCGAAAGACGCGCCAAGAAGTAACTATAAATTTGTTTGTGTCGGAGGTGATCATAACGTTTATGCCTTTACGACCAATGGCGAAATTGGTTATGAAATTAGATTCGTGCCGTCTGCGTACTTATTTGTAGATTATATTGACGGACATGTTAACGCCTATGAAATGGTAATAGCTGTGGCGGATAATCCAATAGGTGGTCGAATTGCCTATGATCCGCTTACTGAAGATACGATCCGGGCTATTTTTAAGGACTTTTTCCGCTCGCTGGAGCATGTGATTATTTATATCTGTGATAGCTCGGATGGTCGCGAGAAAGCCCGATTTCGTAAATTTACTAGCTGGTATTACAAGGATATTGATACAATGCCGGTTGATCTTTTCAAGATGGATGCCTATCTCCCGGATGGCGACCGAACTACCATCCTCTCCGGTATCCTAAGTACAAGACACCCCCACTTTAGTCAGTTTGTTGAGCTGTTCAAAAATTTGTCAGAAGCGGAGAAATAAACTCCCTTAAGCTCCACTCGCTTCGGCTTCTGCCCGCATGGCGTATTGTACAAACCGAATATCACTGAACGAGACATCATTGCCCAGATTCTGCCGAACCTCAGTCAGTGTTTCAGAAGGATAGTTTTCGAGGTATGATCGTATAGTGGCAATTTTTTTTGCAGGTAATAACGCGTCGACGGCTAAATCACCAGTACCAACGTATTTGACTAAGTGGCTTTCGACGGTCGAAACGGCCAAACTACGTTCGGCTGCAATCTCTGCAATGGTTTTTCCAGATTGGAAAAAGGCTAGGGTGATAGCAGGCGATAACTCCTTTGGCTCTTTGGGCGGTTTCGGTTCTTTAGGTGTCTTTACTTTTGGGGTTGATGAACTCGCTGCGCGCCCGACTGGGTTTTCCTGAACAATACGGAGGATGGCTGCCCCTATTTGCCTTACTTTCGTTTTTCCAAATCCCTTAACGGCTAATAATTCAGCCTCTGTCGTCGGTCGGACTCGAGCCAGTTCAACGATTGTTTTCTGGGGCAAGACCATAAAGCCCGACGTGTTATGTTCACCAGCCAGATCATTTCGCCACTTCATTAAGGCTCCGTAAAGCCCACCGCGAGAAGAACCATCAGAGGTCGCTTTCTCGGCAGCCTGAGGTTCATGTTTTTTACGTTCAGGCTGGAAATCCAGTTCGGCCCGATTGCGGGTTTGCAAATAGGCTAAGGCATTGAAACCCTCCCGGCAGGTTTCAAAACTGCGTAGTTTAGTAAAAAGCTCCTTCTCCAATTCGTCCAGCGATTCCAGCATAAGCTCACGTACTTTCTTGTTATCGCAATCGGTGGGGAAACGCTGTAGGAGCGGAAGTAACTCGGTGCCGAGCAAGGATTGAAAATAAGTGCCTGCCTTTCGGACGCGCTCCTGTAACTGCGGATTGGCTTCGGGCAACTGATCGCTGACGAAGTAGCCAGGCAGCTGTTGTAGAAAACGCTGGGTTACATCACGGGCCTTTTCGCGCAGGAGATCGGTGAGTTGAGAGATGATCGGGCTGGCTTCCGCATCTAAACTACTGGCGTGTTCATTCACGGTCCGGCGACAACGGTACAATAATGAGTTGGCACGCTCAAACGAAAATAACTCCTGGATCAGATCCTGCTGATTCGTTCGTTTCGCCTGATACAGATGCTGTTCGTTCGGGGTTTGTTGCTGAACCTGCTCGTGGAAATCCTCCAGTTTAAGCTCCGTTTTGATGCTGTGCGATGGAATAGGTGCTCGTAATACCAAACCGTCGAGGGTTTTGCAGCGACTAAGCGCTACATAAACTTGCCCATGGGCAAAAGCGGCTGAGGCATCGATAATGGCCTTTTCGAACGTAAGCCCCTGACTTTTGTGAATCGTGATGGCCCAGGCTAGCTTGAGCGGAAACTGCCGGAACGTGCCAATTACTTCACTCTTGATTTCTTTGGTTGTGGGATCGAGGGTGTATTTGATGTTGCTCCATTCGGCCGGGTATACGGTAATTACGTCGCCGTCCTGTTGGCTCGTAACGTAAATAACATCCTCATCCATGTCGGTTATCCGACCAATTTTTCCGTTGTAATACAACTTTTCCCGCGCAATATCATTCTTGACGAACATCACCTGGGCCCCCACTTTCAGATCAAGACTAACTTCGGTTGGGTAGGCGTGGGCCGGGAAATCTCCTTCAACAGTAGCCGTAAACGTCCGCAATGGCTTTTTTAGGCTCTGTAGCTTGGTACTATTAATTTGCTGGGCCGTGGTGTTGTGCGTCGAAAGGGTAATGTAGCCTTCGGTATCGCTGGGCGAAAAATCCGGAATGTAGCGTTGGTTCAGATCGGCGAGTTGGGCCTGCGTAACGGTTTTCTCCCGAATGCTGTTAAGCAGGCTAATGAACCGCTGGTCGGATTGCCGGTAGATGTGCGTTAATTCAATCGAGACGTAAGGCGTCTGGCGAAGGGCACGACTACTGAAAAAATAGCCGGAGTCATAATACGGTTGCAGCAACTCCCATTCTTCATCTTTAATAACGGGCGGCAACTGCTGCATATCGCCAATGAGCAACAACTGAACTCCCCCAAATGGCCCTGAATTAGATCGATACCGTCGTAAAACTTCGTCAATCCCATCAAGCACATCGGCCCGAACCATACTAATTTCGTCGATAACGAGTAAGTCCAGCGTACGTAATAAGTTAATTTTTTCCTTGTTGAATTTCTTGCCTTCACGTTGAGCAGTACCCGGTGTCAGCGGCCCAAACGGAAGCTGAAACAGCGAGTGAATGGTAACTCCACCGGCGTTAATAGCCGCTACGCCCGTTGGTGCAACAACGGCAAGCCGCTTGGCGCTGAGTTGTTTAACCTGTTGCAGGAAGGTTGTTTTACCAGTTCCCGCTTTTCCAGTCAGGAAGATATTCTGATTGGTATGCAGAACAAAGTTGTGAGCAAGCGCAAGCTTTTCGTTTACGGGAGTGGGCATAGAAACGTACAGGAGATAAATAACAAAGATACTCCATTTATAGACGAGTTCTTACCCGAAACGTCATCGAATCAACGTAGCTTATCCACGTGCCAATGCAATGGTTAATGCCCCAATAGCCATCATCACGGCACCCGCAATAACCTGCCAGCTCAATTTTTCTTTCAGGAAAACAGCCGCTAGAATGACCGAGAAGACGAGTGAAAAATTAGTTAGGGGCGATACCTGAGACGCATTCCCTAGCTTTAATGCCCGAAACGAAAGCAGGGACGACACACAGGTTAGCACACCCGCAATTACCAGATAAATCCAGACTCGCCGTTCAATTCGCGCTACATCAGGCAGGCTACCTTGGGCGATCACCACGCTCCAGGATACCAGTAAAATCAAAACAGATTGGATTGCAAATGCCAGGCTTGAATCAACATGTTTGATACCGGCTTTCGAAAGTGTAACGACGGTAGCAGCCGCTAAAGCCGCTGATAAAGCAAATACAATCCACATAAAGCTAAATGATAGTTATCCTATATAAAGCTGAAAGGATGGCTAAATGATTTAAAAAACTTTCAGTAAAACTCACTTCTAGGTTTTGCCATATTTTCACTAATCCAGATTGCACTTCGTTGGCCCACTCCGTAGAGCGAAACGTCCAACTGTTGGTAATGGTAACAGTTCGTATTCGACTCTGTTTACGTCAATATTAAGCTAGTGTTAACTTAATATTATTTTTATATTCCCTATTTTATTGAAATTTAATGGATATAGAAGTTAGTAATATCAATATTTAAATTAAGTGATATTGGGATTTTTGAGAAAATATTAACCTTCTGTGCAAACGTTTGTCTAGGGTACTGCAAACGTTTGCACAACTCATAATTGGCACAAATCATACTTTCTTTAAAATTTACTATTGAGTGACATGGCCTATCTCACTAGCTTTAATCGTACTTTAATCTGAATGTTAAGCGAATGTTAAGGAGTTCGAGTGTGTATTAGTCAATCGAGTAACCCACTCAACGTGCCTTCTCAAGCTGTATTCTTCCTGTTTTTCTAACTAACTGTACAACCTGCACATGGTACACTCTTTACACGAATGGAGGTCATTCCTCCCGTTCAAAAGGAATTTCCGCAGTCCTCTGCTGATTTTTCTTGCCTGTTTTGCGCTTAGCTCGACCTATGCGCTTGACACGCCCAGGCTGGCTAACTCAGCTTCTGGCCATGAAACACCCGCCGATATTACGATCACCGGTGTTGTCAATGATGTAAAAGGCAACGTTCCGCTACCCGGTGTGAACGTAACGATTAAAGGAACCACACGCGGTGCTACAACTGATGCGCAGGGTAGATACCGCATTAGCGTGTCTGGTGCTTCGGATGTACTGGTCTTTTCGTTCATAGGTTACGTAAACAAAGAGGAAACCGTTGGTAATCGGACGGAAATCAACGTAACGATGGCCGATGACCAGAAGCAGCTCGACGAAGTGGTGGTAACGGCGCTGGGCGTGAAGCGTGAAGAACGCTCGCTGGGTTACGCCGTTCAGAAAGTATCGGGTACTACGCTGCAAACCGTAAAAGGTGTTAACGCAGCCACGTCGTTGACGGGTAAGGTTGCCGGGCTTTGGATTAAAAACAGTACCGAATTCAACGAGGCTCCAGCGCTCTCTCTGCGGGGTGAAACGCCCCTGTTGGTAATCGATGGTATACCTTATGGGAACATGAACATCGGGAACATTCCTCAGGATGATATCGAAAGCATCGACGTTCTGAAAGGGCCAACGGCTGCGGCTCTCTATGGTTCGCGTGGGGGGAGTGGTGCTGTTATTGTGACAACCAAACGTGGAGCGGGTTCGAAAGGGTTGACCGTTACGGTTAACTCGAACAACATGGTGAATGCGGGTTTCCTGATGCTGCCTGAAGTACAACATTCGTACAGCGCGGGTCTGGGTGGTGTCTATGACCCAACCGATTACGTGTGGGGTGCCAAACTCGATATTGGCAAGCGGGCTATGCAATGGAATCCGATTTCGAAGCAGATGGAAGACCAGGAGTTGACCTCGCGCGGGCGGAATAATTTTAATGATTTTCTGGTGCCGGGTGGCATTACCAACAATACGGTAAGTATCTCACAGAGTGGAGAGAATGGTAGCTTCCGGGTTTCGCTAAACCATATTTACAACAAAGGACAATACCCGAATCTAAAAGCCAATGCGATTAATTTCTCCGTTTCGGGCGAAATGAAAGTCGGGAGCAAATTCACCTTGTCGAGCCAGATGGGGTACAACCGGAAAACAGCTCCCCAAATTTCTGGATCGGGTTATACGGCCCAGGGGTATATCTATAACATCCTGATCTGGATGGGGCCTGAATACGACCTGAGCCTCTATAAGGATAATTACTGGCTTACCCCGAACGTACAACAAAACTGGCATTACAAAGCCTGGTACGATAACCCATACATCATGGCGTACGAGAAGTTGAACGGCATTGAGCAGAACAAAGTAAACACCAACCTGACGGCTACCTATGAGGTGTTTCCAGGGGCTAAAATCATTGTTCGTCCGGGGTTTGATATGTTCTTCAATAACGAAACCCGCCGGAATCCCCTCAATATTTTGTCGACGCGCGGCTGGACGGCTAATGGTATGTATTCAATCGATCAGCGAAATGGCTATAGTTTCAATGGCGACGCGTTGTTGACCTACAACAAATCCGTTGGTAAGCTGGACATCGATGCGTTGGTTGGAGGAACCATTTATACCTATGGAAACAAAGAACTCTACAGCTCTACGCGTGGCGGAATTGTTGTACCCGGTTATTATTCGCTGAATAACTCAATCGAGCGACCCGATGTAGTTGTTAATCCAAGCCCAAGTACACAGTCGTCTCTCTTTACAATTACCGATGGTACCCCGTATGGGAGAAAGCAGGTGAACAGTTTGTACGGTAAGCTGACACTCGGCTATATGAATGCACTCTTTCTGGACGTAACCGCTCGAAATGACTGGAGTTCAACGATGCCGCAGAGTTCACGGTCGTATTTCTATCCGTCGGTAGGGGGTAGCGTGGTCATGAGCGAATTCCTGAAAATGCCGACCGGAATCGATTTCTGGAAAGTTCGGGGCTCCTGGACACTCTCGAAGACCGATCTGGGCGTTTTTGCCAACAACCAGACCTATTCGACAACAACAGCCGACTGGGACAACTTCAACTCGGCAACCTATCCAACAACGATTCGGAACAGCGTGGTTAATCCAGAAACCAACCGCACGTGGGAAATCGGTACATCAGCTTATTTCCTGGGTAAACGGTTTAAATTGGACGTAGCGTACTTCAATAAGTATAACTATAACATCCAGACAAGCGCTACTGTCTCTGCGGCATCGGGTTTTACATCGACCCTTATTAACACGAAACAAAGCTATATCCGCAAGGGGGTCGAAGTGAGTCTGGATGCCACGGTGGTCAAAACGGGTAATTTCCAGTGGAACGCCGTTGCCAATTACTCCTACAATCACCGGTACTTTAAAGATCTTGACCCTGTCTATTCGGCGGTTAATCTATGGACAGTACCGGGCGGACGAACCGATACCTATACCGGCCGCACCTGGGTTACTGATCGCGCTGGTAATGTTGTCCATCAGGCGAATGGTATGCCATTGGCTAGTAATTACAATTACCTGTACGGGTATACCGATCCTAAGTTTATCTGGGGACTAGCCAACTATTTCAAATTCAACAATTTCACGTTGGGGCTAAGCTTCGACGGGCGCGTTGGTGGTATCTTGAACAACTATAGCTCGTACAAAATGTGGGATACCGGTTCGCACCCAGACAGCGACAATCAGTGGCGCTACGATGAGGTGGTGAACGGTAATAAATCGTATGTGGGTCAGGGTGTGAAAGTTACCGGTGGAACCATTACCTACGATAACCTCGGCCAGATCACCAGCGATACCCGTGAGTTTGCTCCGAACGATATTAAGGTATCGTATCAAAGCTACGCTCGTACCTACGGCGATGGCACACGGGGGGTAACCAATGCAACCTTCCTGAAACTGCGGGAAGTATCGATTGGCTATACGCTCCCCAGTGCCCTGGCCAGCCGCATTGGTGCCCGAACGGCCAGTATTTCATTAACAGGACAAAACGTGCTGATGTGGGCCAAAGCTTTCCGGTTTGCCGATCCAGACAAAGCCGATGACACCCAGCTTACCTCGCCTTCTGTGCGCTACGTAGGGGCTAATATCCAACTCACGTTTTAATCACCGTCAACGCCTTTCGAATGAAAACGCCTTATAAACACTATATACTCGCCGGGCTCTTGATGATTTCATCGGCCAGTTGCTCCCATTTTGATGAACTGAACGCCAACCCCGATGCTGCCGTAAATGTTACGGCACCTATGTTGGCATCCAAGCTGATTCTGAATATTACCGATGAGACCATCAGCTCTGGAAAAACGTTTATGCAGCCTTTTATGCTGGGTAAAACGATCCTCTACACCGAGTTTGCGGAGGATATGCAGTACAACAACCTAGGCCGAACCAGTTTTGAGGTACTACCCGTGCTGACGAACGTAGAAAAAATGCTGAACTACTCCGTAGCGGGTGCGACGAAAAACTCATACACGGCGCTGGGTCATTTTGTGCGGGCCTGGAAATTCTTCAACCTAACGATGCGAGTAGGTGATATTCCTTACAGCAACGCTCTGAAGGGAGAAAGTAACAACGTGGCACCAACTTATGACACCCAGAAGCAGGTTTTTCAGGGTATCTTAAGCGAGCTGGATGAAGCCGATAAGTTGTTCGCGCAGGGAGCCACTTTTGAGGGCGATCCTGTTTATGCGGGCGACGTGACGAAGTGGCGTAAGGTGGTCAATACCTTTGAATTACAGGTGTTACTCAACCTGTACAAGAAAACCGGCGATACCGACCTGAAAGTAACGGATCGGTTTAAAGAGATTGTCAGTAGCCGTCCGATTTTCACGAGCAACAGCGATAATTTTCAACTGGTTTATTCGGATAAAGCGAGCCAACGCTATCCGTTTTATAAGCTCAATAACCAGGCGATGATTTACACGATGGTGTCGAGCACATTGACCGATAAGCTCAAGGCACTGGACGACCGTCGGTTGTATTACTACGCGAACCCATCGCCGGTGCAGTTGGCTAAAGGCAAGGCGGTTAACGACCCAACGGCCTACGTTGGTACCGATCCGTCGATGGTATACGCTGATTTAAGTAAAATCTACGCGACCAAAGATTACTCAAACGTGAACAGCCGTTACCTGGAATTACCCGCCAGCGAACCCGTGTATTTGTTGAGCTATGCCCAACTGAAATTCATGCTGGCCGAGGCAACGGTTCGGGGATGGATTTCGGGTACCACGGCAGCGACCTATTATGCTGATGGGATAACGGCAGCCATGAAATTCGTCATGGACAATACGCCTAACGACGCAGCCTACCACCACAATATGCCCATTACGGCCGATTATATCAGCAGTTACGTAGCATCGGATAAAGTGAAACTAGCGGGCACATCGGAACAGCAAATCGAGCAGATTATAACGCAGCAATTCCTGAGCACGTTTTTACAGGCTCCATACAATGCATTCTTCGAAAATCGCCGGACGGGTTACCCCGCTTTCCCCGTCAATACAGCATCGAACATGAACGTGCCGGGCAACAAGCTGCCTATCCGCTGGCTGTACCCACAAAGCGAGCTGGATTACAACGGCACCAACGTGAAATCGGCATTGACCAATCAGTACAGTGGCAATGACAACACTAACGAGCAAATGTGGATTTTAAAGTAATAAATCTTGAAATGACTGGCGCGGGTTTAAACCCGTGCCTTTTCATATAACCAGCATTCGCTGCGCGTCGTCTATTCCTATGTCAGTGAATATTGACGAAATGGGAAGGCACGGGTTCAAACCCGCGCCAGTATCGTGTTACTAAATCATCAATTACTGAATAAAGAATCGGTAAAAACGGGTACTTTTTGCACCTTTAACCGTATCTTGATAAACAGTTACTGACTAAAGTATGGATTCCAGAAGGGATTTTCTTAAAAAAGCAGCTTTACTCTCAACGGGTTTATCGGGCATCCTTCCCGAGTCGATTCAGAAAGCATTTGCCATTGATCCACAGCCCGGCACAACCTATCTGGACGCCGAGCACGTGGTTATTTTAATGCAGGAAAACCGCTCGTTCGATCATACATACGGTATGTTGCAGGGCGTCAGAGGGTTCAACGATCCCCGAGCAATTAACCTGCCCAACAAAAATAAAGTCTGGCTGCAAACCAACGCAGCTAATGAAACCTACGCTCCGTTTCGACTGAATCTGAAGGATACCAAAGCGACCTGGATGAGTTCGTTGCCGCATTCCTGGGAAAATCAGGTGGATGCCTACAACGGAGGAAAGCAGGATAAATGGCTGGACGCCAAGAAGTCGGGTAATAAAGAATACGCGAAAATGCCCCTGACGATGGGGTATTATAATCGCGAAGACCTGCCGTTTTATTATGCGCTGGCCGATGCCTTTACGGTCTGTGATCAGAATTTCTGCTCGTCGCTGACGGGGACTACCCCCAACCGATTGTATTTCTGGACCGGTACGCTCCGGGATCCCCGCGATCCGAAGGCGATGGCCAACGTGCGTAATGAAAACGTAGATTATGATTCGGAAGTCGATTGGACAACCTTTCCCGAACGCTTAGAAGATCTCGGTATTTCCTGGCGGATTTATCAGAACGAAATCAGTTTACCAACCGGATTTCAGGGGAAACAGGACGAATGGCTGGGCAACTTTACGGATAACCCCATCGAGTGGTTTTCGCAGCACCGGGTTCGATTCCATCCGGCCTATTATCCCTTTATCCAGAAAGAAGAAAAAGCGTTGCCCGAGCGTATACAAGCGTTGGAGGCCAAGCTAAAAGCGCTGCCCGAAACCGATAAAGACTACGTGCGTACGAAACGGGATTTGGCTAATCAGCAGGAATGGCAGAAAATTGTTAAGGCTGACTTAGTGAACTACACACCCGAAGCGTATAAAAAACTATCGCAGCGGGAAAAGAATCTCCACGAAAAGGCATTCACCACCAACGTAAACGACCCTGATTACCGGACGTTAACCACAAAAACGTATCAGGATGGGAGCATCGAACGGAAGGTGGAGGTGCCCAAAGGTGATGTATTGCACCAGTTCCGCGAGGACGTGAAAAACAAGAAGCTGCCTACCGTTTCCTGGCTGATAGCTCCCGAAAACTTTTCTGATCACCCCGGCGCACCCTGGTACGGAGCCTGGTATATTTCGGAGGTGATGGATATTCTGACACAGAATCCGGATATCTGGAAAAAGACGATTTTTATTCTGGCCTACGACGAAAACGATGGTTATTTCGATCATATTCCGCCATTCGTTCCGGCCCATCCCGACCAGCCCGAAACCGGCTTAACCAGCAAAGGCATTGATACCCGCCTGGAGTTTGTCACGAAGGAGCAGGAAGACAAGCGCTTAAACAAAGGCCGAACGGGGCCAATTGGCTTAGGTTTCCGGGTTCCATTAGTGATTGCATCGCCCTGGAGTCGGGGAGGGTATGTTTGTTCGGAAGTGTTCGACCATACGTCGACGCTTCAGTTTCTGGAGAAATTTCTGAGCCATAAAAAAGGGAAGAAAATAGAAGAACCCAACATCAGCGCGTGGCGCCGGACCGTTTGTGGGGATCTTACCTCCGCGTTTCGACCTTATCAGGGCGAAAAAATCAAACTACCCGAATTTGTGGCTAAAGAAGCCTTTATCGAAAGTATCCACAAGGCGCAGTTTAAGCCAGTACCCAGCGGCTACAAAGCTTTCAGCGCCGATGAAATTCGGGAGATCAACCAGAATCCAGTCGCATCCGTGCATATACCTACGCAGGAAAAAGGTGTGCGTCTGGCCAATGCCTTGCCCTACGAATTATACGTTGATGGACACGCTAACGGAAAGCAGTTTATAATGACGTTGGCCGCTAAGAATGAAGTCTTTGGCAAGCAGGCACTGGGCGCTCCGTTTCAGGTGTATCAGGTGCTGCCCGACGATGTGAAAATCCGCTCGTATACGGTTGTCGCGGGTGATCAATTGAGCGATTCCTGGTCGTTGGATGAACCTTATCATCTCTGTGTTTATGGACCAAACGGGTTTCTGCGTGAATTCAAAGGGGCCGCGAATAATCCTGCCATTGAAATTTCATGTAGCTACGAACGAGATGCCAAAAAGCAACTTACGGGAAATGTGCTGGTGAAACTTAAAAACCTGGACCCGCAACGTGCTTATGCTATTCAGCTCACCGATAATGCTTACCACACCAAAGGTGAACAGAAAACGCTGGACAAAGCAGGCGCAAAAGGGGCTCAACAAACCCTCTTGCTAAGCCTGAAAAACAGCCATAACTGGTATGATTTCAGCGTGAAAGTGACCGGATTCGACACCTTCGAGCAGCGATATGCCGGACGTGTTGAAACCGGTAAAGTTGGCTATAGCGATCCATTGATGGGGCAGGCAATTGCTTGATTAAAGAGCGAAAAAATGAATGAGCGAAAGAATGAATGAGTGAAAGAGCGTGAATGAGTGATTAGCATGACGCTCTTTCACTCATTCATTCTTTCGCTCTTTAAATTTGACACATGACAGAAAATCCTCCAGCATTAAAAAAAGCGTTAAAGCCCATTCACCTCTGGGCAATAGGGGTGGGGTTGGTTATATCGGGTGAATATTTTGGCTGGAATTACGGCTGGGGTGTGGCCGGAACAGTGGGGTTATTGATTGCCACACTCATCATCACCCTGCTCTATTTTACCTTCATTTTCAGCTTTACCGAGCTTACAACAGCCATCCCGAACGCAGGTGGGCCCTTTGCCTATGCCTTACAGGCGTTTGGACCGTTGGGAGCTTTGGTAGCTGGTTATGCAACGCTGATTGAGTTTCTGTTTGCCACGCCAGCTATTGGGTTGGCCCTTGGTAGCTATGTTCACTTTCTGTATCCATCGATTCCGGTTGTGTGGTGTTCCGTTGCGTCGTTTGTGATTTTCACGATAATCAACCTATTGGGCATAAAGGAAGCTGCCTGGTTTTCGCTGATTATGACCATCATTGCTATCGGTGAACTACTGCTTTTCATCGGCGTTGTATATCCGCATACTAGCTTCGATACGTTCATGCACAATCCGATGCCGTTTGGGTGGCCGGGCGTATTTGCTGCCTTGCCATTTGCCATCTGGCTGTTTGTGTGCCTCGAAGGGATTGCCATGGTGGCCGAGGAGGTAAAGGAGGGAAGTAATGCCATCGCCAAAGGCTATATCTCGGCGGTGCTGACCTTGGCGTTTCTGGCACTGACCGTCATGATTAGTGTAGGCGGCATCACCGAATGGGAAAAACTCGACCACCTCGACTACCCAATGCCCGAAGCCATTGCCATTGTCCTCGGACGACAGAATCCGTTAACCAAATTCTTTGCGAGCGTTGGCTTGTTTGGTTTGATTGCTTCGTTTCATGGCATCATCATTAGTTACTCCCGGCAGATTTTTGCCCTAGCGCGTAGTGGTTATTTACCACATGCACTTTCAGGAGTAAGCAAATCCCGGCAGGTTCCCTATTGGGCTTTATTGGCAGGGGCGGTGTTTGGTATTATTGCCCTCATCGCATTAGATACAAGCAAGCTAGTGGTTCTATCAACAATTGGTGCGGTAGTCGTTTACCTGATTAGCATGTTGTCGTTGTTTAAACTACGACAGAGTCAGCCAACCATGCCACGCCCGTTTAAAGCGCCATTTTATCCAGTTGTTCCTGCCATTGCGTTACTGCTGGCACTCGTGGCGTTAGTGGCAATGATCTATTTTTATAGCTGGTTGAGCCTGTTGTTTTTTGGAGGGCTGGTGGCTGTCATGGGGTTGTTTTACGTGTCGGGGCGGTATCGGAAAATTAAGGAGGAGTGGAGTTAAGTCATTAAATATCATGTCCTATCACTGCACGATCGGCAACTTTACATACCGGTTCAACGACTTGAAGGAACTGCTGGCTAAAGCTAGTCCGCTCCGGTCAGGAGATGTGTTGGCGGGCTTGACGGCCGAAAGCTACGAAGAGCGGGTCGCTGCCCAAATGGCACTGGCCGATGTGCCGTTGGTGACCTTTCTGAGCGAGGTTGTCATTCCCTACGAGGCCGATGACGTGACTCGTTTAATCATCGATACGCATGATAAAGCTGCTTTTTCACGGATAAGCCATTTTACAGTTGGCGATTTGCGGGATTGGCTACTCAGCGATGATGCCGATACAATAACCCTCCAGCAACTAGCCCGTGGCCTGACGCCGGAAATGGTAGCCGCCGTGTCGAAATTGATGCGGAATCAGGATTTGATTCTGGTTGCGAAAAAGTGCGAAGTCATAACCCGATTTCGAAATACCCTTGGGTTACGTGGACATCTGTCCGTCCGTTTGCAGCCCAATCACCCAACCGACGATGCGAAAGGGGTAGCGGCCAGCATTATCGATGGACTGCTTTACGGCAGTGGAGATGCAACCATCGGCATTAACCCCGCGACCGATAGCCCAGCGGCTACATCGCGCTTGTTGTATATGATTGATGGCGTTCGGGAGCGGTTTGCCATTCCAACCCAAAGTTGTGTATTGAGTCATATTACCACGACGCTGGAATTAATCGAACAGGATGTGCCCGTCGATCTAGTCTTTCAGTCGATTGCCGGTACCGAAAAAGCAAACGCCAGTTTCGGGATAAGTCTTCCGCTTTTACAAGAGGCTTACGAAGCGGGACTGTCCCTGAAACGAGGTACGGTGGGCAACAACATTATGTATTTTGAAACCGGGCAGGGGAGTGCCTTGTCGTCTGGTGCGCATCATAACGTCGATCAGCAAACCTGCGAAGTACGGGCGTATGCCGTTGCCCGGCAGTACAATCCGTTTCTGGTCAATTCGGTTGTTGGGTTTATTGGGCCTGAATACCTGTTCGATGGGAAACAGATTATCCGGGCCGGACTCGAAGACCATTTTTGCGGGAAACTCATGGGCCTGCCGATGGGCATGGATATTTGCTACACCAACCATGCGCAAGCCGATCAGGACGACATGGATACGCTGCTAACGCTTCTGGGGGTAGCGGGCATTAATTTCATTATGGGTATTCCCGGTGCTGATGATATTATGCTAAATTATCAGTCGACCTCATTCCACGATGCCTTGTATCTTCGTCGGGTACTCGGCCTGCGGCCCGCTCCTGAGTTTGAAGCGTGGTTATTACGGCAAGGTATCATGGATTCGGTAGGCAATCGATTGTCAACAGGCTTACAAAAACAACTTTATACGGCTTTGGTGAGCTAATTAGCGTGGAGCATGGGGCTCGGAGCTGGGGAAAGTGCCGTCCCTCGAACCCTGCCCCGCGCTCCTGGCTCCCTGCTTTTTCACATGAACGACGTAAAAAAAACAGGTATAGAGCCCGACGACTGGGAGCCGCTCAAAGCGTATACAAATGCTCGAATTGCACTTGGCAAAACCGGTATTTCCATTCCGCTTCAGGAGTCGCTTCGGTTCAAGATGGCGCATGCGCATGCCAAAGATGCCGTTTATTCGCATTTGAATGTGGATGGTTTACAGGCTGATCTGGAAAGTACGGGTTTGGCTGTTCACCACATACGTAGCCAGGCTGAGAATCGGGATGTGTATTTGCAGCGGCCCGACTTGGGGCGTTTGTTAGCGAAAGATTCGGAAGACAAACTTCGGCAACTGGCAAGCTCGCCCGCCGACATCAGTATTATCATCGCGGATGGCCTGTCGGCAACGGCGATTAATACCTATACTGGCCCTGTCGTAACCCGATTGGTTGCGGAAGCCCAACAGGCAGGCTACTCCCTGGCTCCTTTGCTGCTGGTTGAACAGGGACGAGTGGCGATCACGGATGCCATTGGCGGAATTCTTCGTCCCCGATTAGCGATTATCCTGATCGGCGAACGCCCTGGACTCAGTTCGTTCGATAGCATGGGTGCTTACATTACCTACGCTCCTGAACCCGGCCTTACCGACGAACGCCGAAATTGTGTCTCAAACATTCGCGATCGGGGATTGCCACCAGCGCTTGCCGTCGATAAACTGATGTATCTCATCAATTCCGCCTTCCGCTTACAGATAACGGGCGTAGCCTTGAAAGATAACAACGGACTGTTAGATAGTTAGTCAGGTGTGGTTAGAGGTTGTCAGGCTTAGTCAGGAATTGCTGGCTACAACCTAAGTCTAAATAGGATTGATTTCCCAGTTAAAGAGCTTATTGATAGTTAATTGTATTTTTTTTGTCATCCCGACAAAGGAGGGATCTTCGGATAAGTATAAAAATAGTTATTCCCGAAGATCCCTCCTTTGTCGGGATGACAAAAAAATACAATCAACTATACCGTCTGGCAACTAAAAACTAGTTTTGGTTGAAGCAGAATTTGCTGAAATCGTCCATAAGCATCGACGTCCTGATTGGTAACTGACAATAAAATTTCCGCAGCCTTACGGCCAATCTGGTAGGGATATTGTTCGATTGATGCTAAAGGTGGGTTTTCTAAGTAGGCGGTAAGCGGTAAGTTGGAAAAACTAACGAACGAAATGTCCTGATTGATTCGGAGACCATGTTCACGGCAAACCTTTATTGCATCCAGTGCCACATAATCATTAAAAGCCAGGACCGCATCTGGGGGAGTCGCCGATATTAAGAGCTGGTTCATTTTCTCTGTAATATCCTCCGTGGTTAAATCGACGCGTTTGATCAAGGCATTTTCGATCGGCAGGTTATCTTCCAGAAGCGCCTTGATGTATCCTCGATAGCGTTCCTCGCTGGCGACCAAAGGATGCGGTCCGTTCAGGAGGGCGATTCGTTTGAAGCCTTGTGTCGCTAACCATTTTGTGGCATCGTAAGCGCCTTTTTCAATGTCGCAACCAACCTGATGTGTCTCAATTTTAGGCGGAATTCGATCAAAAAGCACCACAGGAATCCCTCGATCAATCAGGTCCTGGATATGTTGAAAGTTTTCCGATTCTTTGGCGACAGAAAGCAAGACACCTTCTACCTGGTTGGCAGCCAGTACCGCCAGAATTTGCTTCTCCCGTTCAAACAAATCGTGCGATTGATACAGAGCAACGGTATACTGATGTGCAAAAACTAACTCTTCGACACCGTTAATGACTTCCGAAAAAAAGTTTTCCCGGATTTCGGGTAACACTACGGCGAATACACCTGTTTTACCCCGTTGTAGGTTACGGGCTGTTGCGTTAGGGAAATACTTCAACCGACTGGCGAGTTCCTGAACGGCTTCACGGGTTTTAGGACTAATGCGTGGATTGTCTTGAAGGGCTCTGGAAACGGTAGACGGTGAGATCGCTAACTGACGGGCAATTTCTTTTATGGTAACGGATTCTTTCATAGCGTTTGGCGCGCAATCGGTCAAAATAGCCGATTTAAGCCGATTGAGCAATAAAATCGCCCTTTATCTATCGACTAATTATCGCATAAATCACCGTTTTTAACTCTATCTAGGTTTTCTATAACGAAGGATAGACAAGCTGCCAAAATGATTTAAAAAATTGATGGAAGAGATTTTTGACTATCTGCGTTATACTTTTGGCGTTTACTAATTAGTAGTCGATAGCCGACAGGCAAGAGTTGCTAGTACATGACTCCTAAAACTGACGACTATCGACTCGTGACTAACGACTATTATGAATATTGGGGATAAAGTCCGGCTTCTCCGGGCAAAAGAACAGGGAGTAGTGTCGCGGTTTTTGCCGGGCAACATGATCGAAATTGAAATTGAAGACGGATTCCGTATTCCGGTGATGCGGTCAGAGCTGGTGCTGGTTTCGCCGATGGAAGCCGAACGGTTACTAAAGCCAAGTATCTATGAGCCACAAAAAACGGTGACACCCGCTGCGCCAGTCATTCTGTCAAATCAGGGTATTTATCTGGCGTTTGTTCCAGTCAACGATCGAGAATATACGCTACACCTCATCAATAATACCGACTGGGAGTTTCCGTATACTTTGGGTGAAGAGTCGGCTGGTGTTGGGGGAGGAGTGCAATTCCGTGGACTGCACAGTGGTTTGTTGAAACCCAAGTCGCAGCAGAAAATGAATGACATGTATGCCCATGCCAAATTTGAAGAATGGCCAACGTTTGTTGTGCAGGGGTTGTGGTTTCGGGCTGGAAAGTCCTCGTTGCGACAACCGTTAATGAAGCGCTTTAAAGCTCGGGCAACCACGCTGTTCAAAAGCAAAACAACCGTGCCTGTCCTAAATCAGCCCGGTTTTCTGACGCAGTTGGATGCTGAGGCTGTAGAGCAGCCGACTTCTGCGAGTCAACAGCCGAAGCCAACGACCATCCGGCCTGATGAGTTGAAAGCTGAAATGTTCAAGTCGAAAGCAGAACCGACGAATGTTTCCATTGACCGGCCTACTGCAATTGTGGATTTACATGTTGAAGAGCTTTTGCCCAAAGGCCCAGGCAATCGTACGCCCGCCGATCTGCTAAAACTCCAATTGGATACATTCGAGAAAACCCTCGAAAATGCTATTGCGAGCGGCATGCGCGACATTACGTTTATTCATGGGGTTGGCAGCGGGTCTCTACGAACAGAACTTCATAAGCGCTTGGGGCAGCATGCCAATGTTAAATTCTTTGAAGACGCTCAGAAACAGAAATTCGGCTATGGTGCCACGAAGGTTACGCTTAAATAGTTGGATGGCGCAAGGCTCTGGCTTTGTGCCTGCTATTCCTCAGTCTATGGCTGGTAGTAACAATCAATGTATCGGCCAGAGGCCGACGAATAGCAGGCATAAGGCCAGGGCCTTGCGCCATCAGTTACTGTTCCTACTATCTCTGTGTTTCTGTTTTTTTCTGTTAAGTTGCGGTCAGCCAGCCAGCAATCGATTGAATCCCAAAGCACCTAAAGAAGCCTATAACATCACTGAAATGGAAGTCCGAAATGAACGCTTTTTATCGACCGTCCACGTTCCTGTGTCCATTGCATTGGGTGATGTTGAACGACAGATCAATGCGCAGGTCAATGGTCTGATTTATGAGGATAATAGCCTGGAAGACAACAACCGTGATCAATTCATGACGAAAGTCTGGAAACGTGGTACTATTCTCGTGACGGCGGAAGACAGCCTGTTTCATTTTATGGTTCCGTTACGCATCTGGGTGAAAGCGGGTGTATCAGTATTGGGTTTTACACAGTATAAAGAAACCGAATTTGAGATTGATCTTCGGTTCAAAACCAAATTTGACCTCGATAAAGATTGGTCGGTTCATACCCAAACACAGGCCGATGGCTACGGCTGGGTGCGTAAGCCAACGGTGAGTGTTGTGGGTGTAAATATCCCGATTACGAACTTCGTGAGCCGAATGATCGACAAAAATTTAGGCAGTATTACTAAAACGATCGACCAACAGGTTCGCCGGAATGTAGATATCCGAACCCCTGTTCTGAAAGCCTGGAACACCCTGCGTGAACCTTATCTGTTATCCGAAAAATACCGAACTTATCTACAGGTTGTTCCTAAGCGAGTGCTCATTACGCCTTTGCGTTTCGAAGGGCGAATTATTCGGGCTACGATTGGTATTGAAGGGTTTACGCTGACAACTACCGGGGCCAAACCAGAGGTCCATCCGGCGGTATCATTGCCCGATTTAACGGTGGTATCTCAGGTAAAGGATGATTTTCAGATTGGTTTACTGAGCGAAGCGACGTATCCGGAAGTGGCTAAGATTGCTGCCGAAGAGTTTGTCGGAAAATCATTCTCGTTTAGTGATAACCGCTATCACGTTACGATCACCAGCATCGACTTGTATGGGCAAAATGAGAATCTGATCATTAAGGCTGGCTTGAAAGGAACGATCAATGGCGATATTTATCTGCGCGGACGCCCTTACTACGATGCCCATGATCAAACGATCTCGTTAAAAGATCTGCATTTCGATTTAGATACGAAAAACATACTGGCGCAATCGGCGAGCTGGTTATTGAAAGGCACCTTTGCCCGAACACTTGAAAAGCAACTTACCATCCCGGTTGGTTCTCAGATTGCCGACATGCAGAAACTCTTGCAGCAGCGGCTCAAAAATAACCAACTGGCCAAAGGGGTCGTTATCAATGGGCAAATTGATGAAATCAAGCCTGATCAGGTTTATTTGACTCCAACAGCCATGTTAGCCGTTGTAAATGCTCACGGACGGCTTGATGTAAAAGTGGAGGGATTGCAATAGCTCTGCAATAGGAAATACTAGTGTCATTTGGCCTCTATGAACGCGGGCCAGGATTTGGTTAATCGAAGGGAATCCCTACGAAGCTCAAATCCTGGCCCGCGTTCTTTGTTTTCGTACTACCTCACTACAGATAAATCTAGTTAAATGGTACTATTAAATTCTGTCATTTATATGAAAATACATATAATCTAAGCTGATTTCATAAAAATTAAATTTAAAGGTTAAAATATTATTAAAATACCATTAATTCTTTGGTTTTATATATAAAATGGGAATTTTTTAAGTGTTTATACCTAAATACAATCCGTTTTAATACTGAGGTTAAATAGTGATTAAATTTGTATTATTCTAATAATAAATGGCTGGTTATCTTATTGAGTGTTTATCTGAATGATTGGTTTTTATTGTAATAATATAATTTTTAATTTCATTATTACTTAATTTTTTGGAACTATAGTTCAATAGTATTGATAATTCAGAATTATATTTTGTAATCTAAATAAATGACAATTGAAGTGATTATATAATATTTTTAATACGAAATTTTGAATTGAATCATCAGGGATATAGTTTTGTCGAATGATCATAGCTAGGTACTATAACCTAACTTGATATCAACTTAATCAACACTAACTTGTATATGAGGAAAACTATACTGCTGAGCCTCTTATTGATGTGCTCAACTCTGGCAGTCTCCTGGGCTCAGGAACGGAAAATTACAGGTACAGTAACTTCTGCCGAAGACGGTAGCTCACTCCCCGGCGTATCGGTCGTTGTGAAGGGAACCACAGTGGGGGCGGTTACCGATGCGAGTGGTGGCTACTCAATAGCTGCTCCTGCCAAAAGTAAATTAGTGTTCTCCTTCATTGGGATGGCAACGAAGGAAGTTGAACTAGGGGCCAGTTCAGTAGTGAATGTTAAACTAACTACCGATACAAAGCAACTTGCTGAGATTGTAGTAACGGGTACGGGGGTGGCTACAGATAAGCGTAAATTGGCAATATCGGTTGAGTCGGTTTCGTCCAAAGATTTACCTCAGGCACCTTCTGCTTCTATTGACCAGGCCCTGATCGGGAAGATTCCGGGAGCACAAATTACCAGCCGGAGTGGTACACCAGGAGCCGACGTAAATATCCTGTTGCGTGGTATCAACACCATCAACCGGGGAACTTCGCCAATGATCCTGATCGATGGGATTCAGATGGGTGCTACCAGCCTGCAAACCATCGATTTGAATTCAATTGAGCGTGTAGAGGTTGTTCAGGGAGCTGCAGCTGCTACGATTTATGGCGCACAGGGTGCTAATGGAGTTATCCAACTGTTCACCAAAAAAGGAAAAAATGGCCAACTGAATATCGATATTTCGTCGAGCATTGCTCAAAATACGTATCTGAACGTTGGTGGAGTTAGTAAAGCAATGTATCACGCGTTTGCAACTGATGCCAGTAACAATATAATTGGAGCCTCAGGTAAACCTATTACTTATCTGACCGATTCTGGTGTCTACTCAGAAAACGTTCAATACAACTCAATTGATCCAACGGCTACAAATAGCAAGCCTTACGACGCTAACCTGCAATATCACGATCACTTTGCTTACTTTTTCAGACCCGCTAATACGACCAACAATAGTATTGCGATCTCGGGTGGGAGTCAGAAAGCTGATTTTAGCTTGTCGGTATCTAACAGCCATCAGGAAAGTAATATCATAAACAATGGAGCCTATGACCGGAGCAACCTTTCGGCCAATATTGGTGCACAGCTGGCTAAAGGACTTACCTTGCGTTCAATCACGCAGTTAGCTTACACAAAAAGCACGCTTAGATCGACCGATCGGACTATTTTATATAATATGCTGAATGCGTATCCGCTGGCAGATTTCTCGCTAACAACTACTGACGGTTCGATTCCATATAATATGAACCAGACGATTGGGATCAACGCATCGAACCCATCCTATCGGCAGGCATATAGCAACAATAATGATAATAAGGTCGATATTATTCAGAACGTCAACCTGAATTACAAATTCCCGAAATATGTTGAGCTGGATGCCAAATATGGTTTGAATTTCCAGACCCAAAACCGCGATCTGGAATACCTCAACCAGTCGAACAATGCCAATATTAAATATTGGCAGAACTTAGGAACAGCCACCTATATCTCAAACTACAATACGAATAGCAGTGGTGAACTGGATAAGTATACGAATAGTAAGATGTTCCAGAATTTTCTGGCTACAGCTACCGCTGTTTTTGACCTGAAAGAAGACTTTGGTTCAAAAATTCCACTTAAGTCGGTTACGCAGGCTTTGTTCGATTATCGGAATAGCATGCTTAAGGAGTATACGAGTGTCGCGCTTGGTTTACCAGCGGCTTATGCGCCTTACAATGCCACTAATGGATCTTCGTGGCGTGTCTATCGTGATTATCAGGAACCGTTCATTACATACGGTTATTTGATCAACCAACGGTTTGAATATGGCGATTTTGCTGGTATTTCGGGGGGCTTCCGCAGTGATTATTCGTCGGCATTTGGTCAGGGGTCTAAGCCTTTTACATTCCCTCGTGGTGATGCTTTTGTCCGTCTGTCAGCACTACCTTTCTGGCAAAACAGTGTTGTAAATGGCTTCCTTCCCGAACTGAAACTACGTGCTGCTTACGGTCAGGCTGGTATTCAACCCAAACCATTTGATCGATATATAACTGTTACGACCCCAACCGTTGGCAACACAACGGCCTTCTATTATGCCAATGGACAAAGTAACCCTGCGCTGGGTGTTGAGGTATCTCAGGAAATTGAGATCGGTACCGACATGGTATTTAGCCTACTTAAAGGGTCAAGCTGGCTAAACGGTATTGCCTTGGCTGCAACCTACTGGGATCGGCAAACTAAAGATGCCATCTATTCAGTTGACGTAGCTCCATCGGTCGGCTTGGGGACCCTGATTGATAATGCCTTCACCTTAGGCTCGAACGGTATTCAAATGTCGTTGAATTCGACGGTGTATAATGGATCGAATCTGAAATGGAATACGACCATTAATTTCGGTAAGCAGAGTTCAAAAATCATTTCGATTCGGGGCGATGCACCAGTTATTGTTACATCAAACGCAGGAAGCACCAACTACGTCTTGAAAGCAGGTGAAAAAATTGGTCAACTATACGGCTATAAAACCATTAGCAGTGTTGATGCCAGAGATCCAAACGGTAATTACTTTATCGCACAGGCTGATCAGGAGGGTTATACAGTTGCCAGCAATGGCATTGTAGTTAACAAGGCAACCAAGCAGCCTTACTTTACAGCCGATAAGTTCAGCTTTGGCGATCCAAATCCGAAGTTTAACATGTCATTCATTAATGATTTCAGCTACAAGAATTTCCTGACATTCGGTTTTCAGTTTGATTGGGTAGCAGGCAACCACCTATATAACCAGACCAAAGAGTGGATGTATAGGGATGGTATCCATAGCGATTACACAAACCCAATTGCCATTGATGGTCAAACTGGTGCTTGGACAGCCTTCTACCGAGGGGTTTACGCACAACGGACAGCTAACGGTACGAAGGATTACTTCTACGAAGACGCTTCTTTCCTGCGCCTGCGGAATATTCAGGTAGGAATTGATTTTGCCAAATTGTTTAAAATTCCAGCTACCAAAAAACTTCAGCTTGTATTAGCGGGGCGGAACCTCTGGACAGCGACTAAATACACGGGCTTCGATCCGGAAATCAGTTCTGGAACGTCGAACTCGGCCTGGGACCGTGGTACCGATCACAGCACAATGCCGAACTTTAAGTCGTATCAGGCTACGTTGAATATTGGATTTTAAGTAACCCACTCAAAAAACTTGAACTGATGAATAAGTTAAAAATATATGCATTGACACTGGTGTTTTCAGGGTTCATGGCTTCCTGTAAAGAGCAATTGCAGGTAGAAAACCCTAACCAGCCTTCTCCGTCAGCCTTGAGAACAGAATCGGGATTAATCTCCTATGGAGAGGGTTTTTATATTACTGGCTTTAAGGATGTGAAATATTACGATGGCGTTCCCGGTTATTTCTGGTCGGGAGCTATCGGTAACCATGAATTGATGGGTGATGTAATCGGAACCGACATTGCCAACGTGTTTATCAATCAGATTGGCTGTCCCAACCAGGTTACTCTGGATGATGGTACTGTACTAGTGAATCCTAACTCGCCCAGTAAGCAAATTGACTTTATTCGTATTACGGCTAATGTCAACTCAACGGGTTACCAGAATTCGACCTACTACGAATGGGCGTACATGTATAATCTGAATAATGCCGCTAATACACTGTTAGCCAACATTGATGCTACTACTTTTTCGGGCGATGTAGATACAAAAAAAGGTGTTCTGCGTGCTTGGGCGTATTGGTGGAAAGGCTATGCTTACTCGCGCATTGGGTCTATGTATTATGCTGGTCTTATTAATGACAAGGCCAATGGTGAAGTACTGAACGGCACCAACGGTAATTACGTAACCAAAGAAGCCATGATTGCCGAAGCCAATAAGAACTTCGATGCAGCTGCCAAAATTCTGAGTGGTCTAACTGCTAATGCCGATTATACGGCTTCAATGTTAGGGCTTATTCCCAACTTCAATCGGGTTGGTAAAGGAGGTACTGTGGCTTCGGCTCTGTCACCAGCTATGTGGATTCGCAATATTAACACCATGAAAGCTCGGAATATCCTGGTGAATACACGGGTGGCCAATATGACAGCAGCACAGTGGACCGATATTCTAACCTTGACGAATAGTGGGATTCTGGCTAGTGACTATGTCTTTACCGGGCGTTCCAATACAAACGGTGATTTCCTTTCGCCTACAAGCGGAACCGTTTCTGGTAAAGCTACTGGGTCTGGTAACACATACAAGATTACAGAACGATTGATTCAGGATTTCAAAGCGGGCGATCTCCGGTTTACTAACAACTTTAAACAACGGACGTCGGCTTATATTGGTGAAACATCGCGAGGTAATTCGTTCTTCACACGGTTTGATTTGGTTAACCGGGGGGCATCTGGCTCAGAAGGTAGTGCGTCTGTTATCACGTATTCGAATACAAATGCAGGTGGCTACGAATTATACTTGGCTAGCTCATACGAAGAGAACCAGTTAATGAAAGCGGAAGCGCTGATTTACACGAGCAAAATAGAAGAAGGTCTGGCTCTGATCGATGAAGTTCGTAAAGCGCAGGGAGCGGGCTTAACTGCTGTAGCTGGAACAAACCTTACACTCGATGCTGCCAAAGAAGAACTGCGCCGGGAACGTCGGATTGGCTTACTGTTTCGGGCTCTGTCGTTCTACGATGCTCGTCGCTGGGGCTTGTTGGAAACTGGCCGTACGGGCGCTGTTGCCCTGAGTCGAACGGGTGTTGTTAGCCGCAATGCAACTATCACCTATGGCTACCTGGATTATTGGGATGTGCCGGATAATGAAATCGCGTATAATCCACCAGTAGCGGGTAGTGCTGCCACAAAAAATCCGAAGACGAACTAATTTAGTTACGTTAGTAGAAAAGACTCCCGATTTGTGATCATCACGACACATACCGGGAGTCTTTGTTTTTAGCTACCTTTGTGGTCCCTGATTAATACGAGTTGGCTTATCGCGTCTGAGCAATTGGGCGAGGAAAGTCCGGGCAGCATAGGGCACCCTACTTCCTAACGGGAAGGAGGATGGTTGGGAACGACCATTCGACAGCCAGTGTCACAGAAAATATACCGCCATTTTTTAATGGCGAATGAGTGAATGACCGGGCCGCCGGAGCGGTGAATAGCTGGCGCAAGCTTTTATTCACTCATTCACTCATTCACTCATTACATGTGGTAAGGGTGAAAAGGTGGGGTAAGAGCCTACCGCCCAACGGGCGACCGGTGGGGCAGGATAAACCTTAGGGGCTGAAAGACCAAATAAGCGTCGGACGTGGGGCGGCTCGTTCCCGTTCTGGAGCAATCCCATCCGGGACGATCCAGATGCCGACGCGGGTAGGTCGAACGAGGTGGCCGGTGACGACCATCCCAGATAAATGATAAGCCATTCCACGCTTGTGGGAGGACAGAACCCGGCTTATAGGCTCGTGTTGAAAAGGGTTTTAAAAAGTTTCAGGTTTCAGGTTCCGTGTTTCAGGTTTATTTGATCGTCAGACATTTAAACTTAAAACCTTGAACTTGAAACCTGAAACTTTTTTCGTACCTTTGCGGCCACGTTTTACAGGGGGGATGCGTCTCCCATCAAAACCAATCAAGCACAAATGAGTGTTAAAATTCGTTTAGCGCGTCGTGGACGCAAAAGAAGAGCGATTTACGATATCGTGATTGCAGAGTCAACCTCTCCTCGCGATGGCCGTTTCATTGAAAAAATCGGTTCGTACAATCCCAACACCGACCCTTCGACTGTTGTATTGAAGTCGGAACGGGCTGTTTACTGGCTCATGGTTGGTGCTCAGCCGACGGATACCGCGCGTTCGGTATTGTCGCACGAAGGCATCATGTATCGCAAGCACCTTCAGGTAGGTGTGAACAAAGGTGCTATCACCCAAGAACAGGCCGATGCGAAATTCACGACTTGGCAAGAAGAAAAACAAGGCCGTAAAGCTGGTGCTGCTGAAACCAAATCGCAATCGAAAGAGCAAGATCGCGCTGCTCGTTTAGAAGCGGAGAAAAAGGTGAACGAAGCTCGCGCTGAAGCTATTGCTAAGAAAAACAAAGTAGAAGAGCCTGTTGCAGAAACTCCGGTAGCTGAAGAAGCACCTGCTGAAGATGCCGCTCCTGCTGAAGAAGCACCTGCTGCGGAATAATTTTTTCGCCGGTTCTGGGTAACCAGTACTTCAGTAAATTTGTAAAGAAAGAGCCTGTTCGTTTCTGGACAGGCTCTTTTTATAAGTAATGCGGCTGGAAAGCCGTGCTTTTGGGTTTAAAAGCGGCTTCCCTGCCGTATTCCCTATGACAAAAGACGATTGTTATCAAGTAGGTCATATTACCAAGACGCATGGCGTTAGTGGTGAACTAGTGCTTTTTCTGGATGTCGATAACCCTGATGAATATGCAGACCTGGAGTCGGTATTGCTGGAAGTGAAAGGCGAATTGATTCCGTATTTTATTGAATCGATCGCTATCGTGAAAGGTAGCCGGGCCATTGTTGCTTTCGATGATGTGGATACCATCGAACAGGCAGAGCGTTTGATCAACTGCGGAGCTTATCTGCCACTCGATGAGTTAGAACCGATTACCGACGAGACCCGTTTCTATTTCCACGAAATTGTTGGTTATCAGGTAGTCGATGCCGAAGCAGGTGAGCTAGGCATTGTGCAGGGCGTGTATGCCATGAACGCGCAGGATTTAATTGCCATGGATTATGAAGGCAAAGAAGTCCTGATTCCGATCAATAGCGATATCGTTAAGACAATCGATCGGGCGAATCAAAAGCTCAATGTCGCTTTACCCGACGGTCTGCTCGCTATTTATATGGAAGACAACGGCAAGGACGAAAATTCTGAAATCAACGGCGACGAAGCGGACGACGATACTGATGAGGATTGATATTATTACCTGTCTGCCGAAGCTCCTGGAAAGCTTTTTTGCCCATTCTATTCTACAACGGGCACAACAGGGCGGTTATGTGGAAGTCGTTGTCCATGACCTGCGCGACTATACATTGGATAAACACCGGCGAGTGGACGATTACGCGTTTGGTGGCGCTGCGGGTATGGTGATGCAAATCGAACCGATTGCCCGCTGTATCCGGTCACTCCAATCCGACCGAGTCTACGACGAGATTATTTATATGACGCCCGACGGTGAGCGATTGAATCAGAAAACGACCAATACGCTCTCGTTGCAGCAGAACCTGATTATTCTCTGTGGCCACTATAAAGGTGTAGACGAACGGGTTCGCGAGCTGTTCATTACTAAAGAAATCAGCATTGGCGATTACGTGCTTTCGGGTGGTGAACTAGCTGCCTGCGTGCTCTCAGATGCAATCATTCGGCTGTTGCCAGGAGTTCTGAATGACGAAACGTCGGCACTAACCGATTCATTTCAGGATAATCTTTTAGCGCCCCCGGTTTACACTCGCCCGGCCGAATTTGAAGGCCACCGGGTACCCGACATTCTACTATCGGGTCACGAAGCCAAAATTGACGAGTGGCGACACGAACAGGCCCTGGCTCGGACTCGGGCAAGACGCCCTGACTTGCTGGATGAGTAGCTTAAGCTAGAGAATGTTCCAGTTTTTGTTTCCATTTTTCCCAATCTGGCATCATTCGGTTCAGTAACTCATAGAAAGCAGAATTGTGAGAATAGTTGAGTAGATGGCACAACTCATGCACAATAACGTATCGGATACAAGGTTTTGCCGCCTTGACCAAGTCGGTGTTCAGAATGATTTTGCCTTTTGTGGTACAACTGCCCCAACGCTTTTCCATTCGTTTAATTTCCAGGTGGGGGGGGATTAACGAATAGCGCTCAAAAGATGGGAGAACTTCAGCTAGTATTTCGTTGAAAATAAGAAGAGCTCTTTCCTTATACCAATTTTCCAGTAAACGACGAACTGCTTCTAGGGATACATTCGGTAGTTGAACAGTAAGATATCCCCGAACGGCTGTAACTTTTTTATCCGCACCTAATACTAGTTTGAGCCTATACTGTTTTCCCAGATAACTGTGCGATTCGCCATTTATATAGAGTCGAGGCTTTTGCCGGGGCTCAAAGGATAGGAAAAACGCCTGCTGTTTACGAATCCAGGCGGCTTTGGTTTTTACCTTTTCTAGAACAGTTTGATAATCGCTCGCTAAAGGAGCTATAACCAGAACCTGACCGTTGGGGTGTACCTGAATGCCTAATGTTTTTCGCGCAGCAAATTGTATTGAAAACCGAATAAGGGTTTGTCCAAACATAATCTCTCCGGTAGTTTTTTCTGAAGAATTTGTGTTCGTTACCGATACCGGACTTTGGCTATTTTCAGACATTCTTCTATTAATTCGTCAATTTGTGTACTAGTGATCGGTAAATCATGTGCGTCTTTTTCGTCGAATAGGAAATCGTCTATCGCAATTTTGATTTTGCCCTCAATGTCTAGATTGCTTTGCCAGTCGATGCGAGGTTTATTACCATCGAAGACGATCAATCGAATAGCTGTATCAATGCCCAGAGCCAGATTAGCTAATGCGGCTTTGTCGGTTATAACCTGCTCCAACACGCTTTGTGTTAGGCCATAGTAAGCTTGGGCTACTTCATTGTTTTGTAAGGACGCTGGTAGGTCGTTACGTTTTCCGGAGTGCGTTGTTTCTTCTAAGTCGCGGGCTCTACGTAGAAACTCTGCTTCGTCGATACGTTGTTGGTGATAGGCCTCAATGGTTTCTTTAATAAGAGCTGCTAGCTTTTTGTAAAAAACAGGATCTTCATTCATCCTGACACTAATGGCTTTCATTGTCCGACTGGCGATGTGATCGGCTTTGGCGGCCTTGCCGGTAACTTTTTCTACTTCGGCTTGTCGTTGCTCAGCGTCAAATAAATTGACTAGCTCCGTAATGCGTAGGGCCTCGCCATCAGTAGTAATGTGCTTGTCAATCAGTTTTTGAATTTGCGGTTCAAAAGCTTTGTAGTTGGCCTCATCAAAATAACGGCGTTTGACGGATACTCGTAGAGCCAGGAAAAATCGAGCATCCTGTTTGTATTTGTCAATCTGTTTTTCCGGCGTATTCGTCTGGAAGTCGACACTCGCTAAGGCAATTTTCAGGATTTTGACAAAGGCGGTCGTTTTCTCATAAAATAGATGCCGTCGTTCTTCATCAAAGAGCAATTCTTCGTAGGCTGCTTCGTCATATTTATTTTTAATGCCTTTAAAAATATCCCATAGTTCTGAATGGGCTTGAGGTAACTTTTTTACCTCTTCGCTCAGGTTAACGAGAATTAAAGCCAGATCGTCTTCGTCAAATTCATCTAAACCCGCTTCCGAATAGGTATTTAGCGCCGAATCCAGATTACCCAGATTGCCATAATAGTCGATGATAAAGCCATAGTCTTTGCCTGGATAGAGTCGGTTTACGCGGGCAATGGCTTGTAATAACGTGTGCTCACGGAGTTGACGAGTTAGGTAAAGGACTGTATTGCGCGGAGCGTCGAAACCGGTCAGGAGCTTATCGACAACAATGAGTAATTCAGGCGTGTCTTGTTTCTTGAACGCATTGATAATGCTTTTCTCATAAACAGACGGCTTTTTGTTGTATTTGTCCATCAACGAGTGCCAGAAGGCTAGCACTTTATCGTTGGGCTTACTATAGACATCATCGGAACCTTCTCGCTCATCAGGAGGAGAAATAACAACTTCGCAGGTTACTTTTTTAGTGGGATCACCTGAACCGATTTCGTCAATGTACTCCTTATATTTTATAGCTGTTAGCTTATTGGGGGCTACTAATTGACCTTTAAGGCTGGTTCCCTGAAAATTATCGACATAGTGTTCGACAATGTCCCATGCGCGTGCATACACAACCTGATCGGCTTTGTTTAGTATACTCTTCGAGCTGTATTTGCGTTTTAGGTCGGCTTTGCCATAATCTGTTAGTGGTTCGGCAATTTTCTCGAAGTAAGTGTCTAAGGGCTTCTCGTTGGTACTCATCAAATGATGTCTTCCCTCATAGAGCAGAGGAACGACAGCCTTATCCTCAACAGCCCGCGTAATGGTATAATCGTCGATAATACCACCGAACTTGACAGCTGTGCTTTTTTCTTTCTTCATTAGCGGGGTACCCGTGAAAGCAATAAAGCACGCGTTCGGAAACAATCGGCGCATATTGGTATGAAACGTATTGGACTGGCTGCGGTGGCCTTCATCGACTAGAATAAAAATGTCAGCAGAAGAGAACGGAGCCGATGATGATTTGAGTGCTGCTTCAAATTTGTGAATCAGCGTAGTGATAATATCATCCGATTTTTCATGCAGTAGCCCTAACAGGCTGGTGTCTCGTTTGGAGCTTTGATCTATTGTATCATCAGATTGACCACTTAATTTTTTTCGAATGGCCTCCGAAGCACCTGTAGTGGCCTGAACGACTTCTTTTTTGCACTTCTGAAATGTTTCGGTAATCTGATCGTCGAGATCGATACGGTCAGTAACGAGTATAATTTTAGGGTTTCGGATACGGGTGGCAATCAGTTGGGCCAGCATCACCATAGTTAAGGATTTGCCGCTGCCCTGTGTGTGCCAGATTACACCGCCATTGCGAGCGCCCGAAGGCGAAAAGGTAGTGATCTGGGCCAGGGTTTTATGAATGGCAAAGTATTGCTGGTATCGGGTTATCTTTTTGACCCCATCGTCATACACAATAAAGTTGAAGAACAAATCCAGCATCCGTTCAGGACGGCAAAGGTCATACAGCAGCTTATCCTGTTCGGTAACGGTTACGCCATTCGCGAGCCACTGGTCAAATTGGTGCTGGATATAGGCAAAGCGATCACCGAACAATTGCCGGTTGGCCTCAGGCAATAAAGGTCGGTTTTTCAGTGCATATAGGCCAACCAGGTACTGTTGCTTTTCGGCTTCGGTGTCGAGTCGTTCTTTCCAGACTCCCCAGAATTCGCGCGCTGTAGCTGTTGTGCCATAGAGAGCTTCATGGGTCGATAAGCTAAGCAACAGGTTCGAGTACATATACAATGGACGTATGCCATCGTCGGCCTGGTTACGGTTGTGCTGCCGGATGGCTTCGTCCATTGGGTCTTTGATGCGTGGACTTTTGCACTCGATTACGACCATCGGAATACCATTGACAAACAGAATAATATCAGGTCGATAATGGTCGTCGCGCTCGGAACGCAGCACGCTGAATTCTTCCGTTACATGATATACGTTGTTACCCGGATTCTTCCAGTCAATGTACTGGAGCGAGAAGCTTTTCTTGTCGCCATCTATAGTTTGCTCTAGGCTGGTACCGAGCGTGATGAGATCATAGTAGGCTTTGTTGGCCGCCATGTACCCTTCATTTAGGGGCAGATCACGGAGTTGCAGGACGGTTGTATTGAGATTGGCTTCCGAAAATTCGTACTCCCGCCCTTTATAGTTAATCCGGTTCTGATTCCGTAACTGCTCTTTCAGAATAGTTTCGAGCAATACGTTGGCCGTCCGACCTCCGCGTGCAGCCAGCGCCTGTTCGGGCGTGAGGTACTGAAACCCCATCTGAATAAGCAGATGCAGGGCCGGTAGTTGTGAAATGTCGTCTTCTAAAAAGGAGGGTGTTGGCATGAGAAAATCAAATGGTGTTTGTATTTTTGTATCGTCATTGCCCAAAGGGTGAAGGACCTGGTCAGAGGCTTTATGTCCTTGCAAACGCAATACCGAAAGTTGCGTACCGTACTTAGGAAGTGCGGTTTTTTCTACTCTTTACCTTGTGTAGGGAGCTTACAAAGGTCTTGGACGCTGAACCCGCAATCAGCGTCCAAGACCTTTTACTATTTTCATATTTTTCCCCATAACGAAAGTAGTGTTTCGGCTTCTGACTTCAATAAGATATTTAGGCCTGACGATTTCCCCTGTTTCTGATATAATTTCCCCGTTGCTACGTCTAATACCCCAAATCTTACGTCCGTTCCTACAATGGGAGCCATTGTTTCTTCCATCAGGTTTACAATACAGCTGATTTTGTCTTTACTCAGGCGTTCGTCTTTGCGAAAGTGTAGTTTGATAATGTATGTCTGTCCCTTGATGGTTAATCTAACTTCGGGATTGAGTTTTACGCACAAGCCGTTATGGCTCCATACTCCTTTAGGTGGCTCTTCCCATGAAACAGACTTTGCATTTTTCTTCAGGAACGTCAGGTACCCTTTAATCATGGTTGGGTAGTTGTCCTGTTTTACTTTGTGTAGACTTGGTTGGAGTAATTCTTCCAGATATTCATAAGGCTTGTCCTGCCGGTGCATTTGTTGGATTCGCTCTCGTAGGAGCGCATAAAAATCTTTCTCTCGCCCATATGTGCCACGGGTTTTAATGGTTTTGACTTTATCAAGCCGTTTGCTGCCTGTCATCAACACGAAGTCAATAAAATCAGTGAGTGAGATCGAAACTGTACATGTTGTCGGATGCATATCACCTCCTTTGTTTTAGTTAAAAATGAGTATCCTGATACCATCTGGGGTTCAGTTACTTGCTCAACTTTAGCGCTAAACGATAAGTTCAGTTTTCAAAAATAAAATTCATTGTAGAGGCTTACTAAATAATATAATAGCAATTTATGTTAGTCTGGTGTACCATGCATGGTGTTAGTCACGTATGACCAGTTCATTCAAGCTTTTGAAAAACACTCTGGGAAAAAAGGAGAATATAGAGCTCAGACAGTCGGTAATATTATACATTTCTATGCAACCGATAGGGATGTATTTGAGATTGACTATAATGATGCTATTAAGCTGGCAGAAGATATTGATGATATGGAGCTTTACTCAATAGCAGTAATAACCATGATGAATATCTTTGATGCGGGTACTTGTTATGGAGAGTACTGTGAGTCAGAATTTAATAACGGTGAGTGGGAGTCAATAGCTCTATATGATATTGACGATGAAACCGAGGACGAGGAAGAAATTAGACTGTTTGACGAATCGCCTTTTTTTTACATCAGACCTGCTAAGTTCTAAGTTTGTTAAGGTTTTGTTAACGAGGACTAAGGAGAGAATTACCCCTACTCCTCGTTAATAAAGAAATAGATTAAAATAGCGTCAGCTGCTCGTCTGGTTTTGCGTGTATCTTTACCCGCACCTGTCCTGTCAACAACCGCTGCATTAGCCCGCGCTTTTGCTCACGTAACGTTGCTAACTGTCGTTCATGCAGCCGTATTTCGGCCAGTGATGCATCTAGCACGCGAGCGATGGCGGCTTGTTCGGAAAGGGGAGGGAGATAAAGGATTTGCTTGGCAAGGTTATTTTTTGAAATCCCATATACCGAAGAGCCAGTTGCTATTTTTCGAATGTTATTGGCTACTTTTTCGTGCTTTAACACGAAGCCTTTGAACCCATTTACAAGTTGATTTGATTGGTCTCTAAGAACGAATGTATGTAGGCCGGAAATAGCTTTTCGATCTCCTAGATGCTTGATTTCCACAGATTCACCAACACCTAGATAATCTTCGGAAGCATCTACAAGTATCAAGTCGCCTTCTTTTAAGAAGGAAACTTTACTTTCATCTAATAGCCCATCTTTAACAAATGGTATGTTTTCTTCTATGTTGAAGTCTAAAAATGGCTTCTGGAATTTGGCGTGAATATCCCCGTAGTGGATGTAATAGATACGCTCATGTGTTTGCTGATATGTTAGGCTTTCCCGTGCATGCGATTCACTTTTTATAAAATCAAACACCTCGCCCAGCTTCACTTCCTTCCATTCTCCCTCAAACCCTGGCAGTCGTTTCCGACCAGTGAGAAGTTGTTGTAATAAGCTGCGATGGCGGTTTTGTAAGGCTGATATTAAAGCTTGCGTGCGCTCAATGGCTGTGTCCCATGTGCTCAAAATCTCCGCAATTTTACGTTGTTCGGGGAGAGGTGGGAGAGGAATTCTAATGTTTCTGACAATGTCTCCGTTTAATGAACCTTGTGTTCCCCCTCTATCTCCTTCTGATCTTATTTGGTCATATCGATACTCTAGTGCTTTACCAAAATAGATTCTGGTGATTCTATCGGATTCTATTGACGATATTCTACTGATAATCAATACCTAAAACATCAAGTAGAATCATAAGAATCTCTAGAATCTAAATTGGAAGAGTACTAGTATTATAAATAAAAATGTAGAAACTATTTTATCGTTCGGTATTATATATGCAAAGTTTTGATTTACCCATGCTTCTATCATCATTAAAGCTGCTCTACCTCTTGTATGGCCTTGCCCTACCATAGCTACAAGCACTGTTCCGACTGGTAGAAGTTTTATTGAATTCTTTTTGACCGCGTAATTTGTTATAAACTCATCACTTTCTGTAATTATTCTGTCATTTACCTTTCCGGTTGGTAACCAAGGTACATTACCCTTAGACCAGAACTCTTTAACGTCTTTGCTAGGAGTATTACCACTTCCCACTTTTCCTATCTCTTTTAGCCTCTTAACATCCCAATCTTTAGGAATAATGCCAACTGGCGAAGATTTATATCCTTGAGGTATTAATGTATTGGTAAAATCTATCGGTTGATTTTCCATTATTGGTTCGCTTGTTCTGTTTGGATATAAGCGTAGAGTTCGGCCAGTTTTTCGGCCAATAAGCGCTTATCGATGAGTTGTTGTGTATAATCGGCCACGAGGGTTGGTGATAGGCTTCGGCTCAGTGCGTACTCGACAATCTGACTGTCTTTACTGGCACAAAGCAGGATGCCGATACTCGGGTTTTCGTGGGGTAATCGATGGTCGCGGTCGAGGGCTTCCAGATAAAAGTTAAGTTGACCAATATGCTCGGGTTTAAAAGCAGTTACTTTCAATTCTACAACAACAAAGCATTGCAGAGATCGGTGATAGAGTAGCAGATCAATATAAAAGTCCTGATTGCCAACCTGTACGCGGTAATTTTCGCCTACAAACGTAAAATGCCGCCCGGCTTCGAGCAGAAACTTGCGCAGGTTTTGGATCAGCGCAGCTTGCAAATCGGCCTCACTATGGCGAGTCGGCAAATCCAGAAATTCCAGGACGTAGCTATCCCGAAAAACGTTTGTTACGTCCTGAGGAAGTTTCCGCACGGCCGGAGGCAGTTGGGTATTGGCCAGCATGGTGCGTTCATACAATCCACTGTCAATTTGTCGTTCGAGTTCACGCACCGAATAGCCTTCCTGAGCAGTCATAAGCACATAAAATTGCTTTTCCTCTGCTGTTTTCGTTTGACTCAGAATATGCAGATGGGCCGACCACGAAATTTGTCTCAACAGTGTTGAGAGTTTTTCAGGGGCGTTGGCGTAGGTCTCATAGAACTGCTTCATCCGCCATAAATTCTTATCCGAAAAACCACTGGCATTAGGTTGTTGCTGCTTAATGTAAGCGGCCAACTCTTTCACTACACCCTGGCCCCATTCGCTGGCAGTTATTTTTCGGCTAATGTAAGCTCCTATAGACCAGTATAAATCAATCAGGTCGGCATTGACCCGTTGCATAACCCGGCTTCGTGCCTGATGAATTAAGGTAATAACTTCGGTAAATTGGTCGGATAAATTCGCCATATATCAACGGAGTTTTAGGATTAACTAGTTGATAGTTATGGTTTAGTAAAGAGGTAGTTCGGGCAATAGCTCATAAACCCAGTTCGGCCAAATAAGCCTCCATCTGGGCTTCCACAGAGGCTAGTTCAGTTTTCAATCGGCTGATTTCAGCTTTCGTAGCCGCCATATCGACGGGAGCTTCTTCTTCAAATGTATCGACGTAGCGGGGAATATTGAGGTTAAAATCATTTTCCTGAATATCGGCCAGCGTGGCCCGGTAGGCATACTTATCGATCAGAATCTGCCCTTTAGCTGTTGGGGCGAGGGGAAGATTTTGGCGGAATTGCGCGTACACCTCCTGCGCTTGTTGCATATCCTGTTCGCGCAGACGATTCTGGTTTTTACCACTTTCAAAACCTCGGCTGGCATCCACAAACAAAACGTCGTGATTATTGCCTTTTGCCCGGCTAAAAATCAGGATAGCCGCTGGTATACCTGTACCGTAAAACAGGTTAGCTGGTAAACCAATAACGGCTTCGAGCAGGTTTTCTTCGATGAGCTGCCGCCGAATGGTGCCTTCGGTACTACCCCGAAACAATACGCCATGAGGCACCACAACGCCCACACGCCCGCTATCCTGATACGCGCTTTCGATCATGTGACCGATAAAAGCAAAGTCACCTTTACTCTTGGGTGGAATGCCCCGGTGATATCGATTAAACTGATCAGCTGGTGCATTCTCGGCTCCCCACTTATCGAGACTAAAGGGCGGATTGGCTACGACAATATGAAACCGCATGAGCGTATCGTTTTCGAGGTGACGTGGGTTATTAAGCGTGTCGCCCCATTCGATATGTGCATTATCCATTTCATGCAGAAACATATTCATACGGCACAATGCCCAGGTGCTCCCGTTATTTTCCTGACCATATAGGGAGAAATTTTCGGAACCGCCATGCCGTATAATCTGCTTGGCCACCTTTATGAGCAACGAGCCAGAGCCACAGGTTGGGTCGTAAATCCGGTTGCCTGGTTGTGGGTCAATGAGTCGGGCAAGCAGTTCGGATACTTCGGCGGGCGTATAGAATTCCCCGGCTTTTTTGCCCGCATCGCTGGCAAATCGGGCAATCAAGTATTCATAGGCATCGCCTATAACGTCGTTACCTTCCAGATGAGATGGTTGAAGGTCGAGCGCCGAGAAGTCGACAAGCAGGTTTTTAAGCCGCCGGTTACGATCGATAGGCTTGCCCAGATTGGCATCGGAGTTGAAGTCAATATTACGAAAAACACCGTCGAGTTTCTGTCGATTGGCGTCTTCCAGGCCTTCGAGTGCTATGTTGATGAGTTCGCCGAGATTAGTTTCATTACGGTTCTCATAAAGGTATTCGAAGGTGCAATGAGCAGGTACATTGAAGCGTTCGTTTCGCAAAGCACGGTCGATACGCTCCTGATTACCTGCATAACGCTGTTGATAAAATGCAAGCTTGTCTTTCCATACATCCGATAAGTACTTGACAAACAGCATCGTCAGGACATAGTCTTTATATTGAGATGGGTCGATGGTACCACGAAAGGTATCACAGGCCTTCCAGACGATGTTATTGATTTCAGATTGGGTGACTATGCGGAGCATGAACTATCGGGTTAATAATGAGTTAATTGAACTTAAAAGCAGTGCTTGCTTTTGCAGAATGAGCGATTCCAGAAGCTGTATTTCCTGTACGTGCAGTTGCTGAAGGTTAACGATGTGTTGTTGAGTGGTCATGTTGGGTAAGAGGACTGGTAATTCAGCCAGCTCATTTTTTCGAATCGAGAGAATCGAACTACCTGCTCCCAATTGCTGAAAGTAAGCCTGACAGGCAGGTAGATTAAGATAAGTACTAAGATAGTCTGGTAGGATTTGGTCGAGTTTAGGGCGAATCACAAAAAAAATAGTTGAAGCAATAGCTGGCCCTATATCGGAGTGATAACACCAGGCAAAGATACGATTTCCTTTCCCGACTAGTAGTACATCACCTTTCTGAAGAAGATGCTTTTCCAATTGATTATTCTGAGAAAGAAATGAATCGAGCTGATCTGTTTTTAAGCTCCCGGAGTCGGTAAAGTGTTTAGCCTGAAGGTAAATAATCGGACCTATTTCTATCGGTTTTTCATACACACCAAATCGGATGTCCGTCAAGTCGGCTAGTTTATAATCCATGTGTGTAACTAATGTGTGTAAATTAAAGATAGTAGAAGCTTACAAAAATACTAAATAAATAGTAAGCTATAAACAGTTTTACGTGTCATCAGGTTGTAAAGCTACCCAATCAACCATTTTTTATGCAACTATTAGTCGTAGGCGCTACAGGAGATACGGGCTTGCAGGCCGTTGAGCAAGCACTTCAGCGAGGCCATTTTGTTACAGCATTCGTGCGCGATCCCACCAAACTGTCCATTAAGCACCCAAATCTAACGGTATTGACTGGGGATGTGCTCAAGCCCAATACCCTTCTCCACGCCGTCAGGCGTCAGGATGCGGTGTTTTGTGCACTCGGCAGTCGACCCGGGCAAAACGATCATGTGGTAGCCGACGGTACGAAAAATTTGATTACCATCATGCGGCAGGCGGGTGTTCGACGGCTACTCGTCGTATCGTCGTTGGGCGTAGGCACGAGTTATGAAGAAGCCTCTCTCCCCAGTAAGCTGTTTATCAAAACGTTCCTGAGTGGCGTAATCGCTGAGAAGGAAATACAGGAGCAAGCCATTCGTCAGAGCAAACTCGATTGGGTCATTGCCCGGCCAACCCGGCTGACAAACGCTCCGCTTACGGGCAAGTATCGGTTGGGTGAACATTTACCCTTTTCGTTGTTTGCCTTACCCAAAATCAGCCGTGCCGATGTCGCTGCTTTTCTGCTTGATCAGTTGGATAAAGATGTGTACTTGGGTAAAGCTGTTACGATTACGGGAAAATAAGACGCCTTGGAAACCTATTACTCTGGTTGTGAGCTAACGATCTTGCAATCGCACCGCTTGGTCTCGGCTGGTAAGGTAACGGGTTTATCGAAACTACTGTTGGGAGCCAGTGTTCGGGTAAACGTGGTATATTTCTCTTTAAGCTGATTTCCGGCTTCGTCGAAGGCAATTATTTTTACCGACACATCTTTATGAGAACGGGATGAGTGGTTTTTTACAACCACGTTAACCGTCGACGTTACCAGTACATTGTCTATTTCAGAACAATCGACCCCTAAATCAATCGTCTTGGGCGTTAGGGATGTATGATTCAGTTTTGAGATAACGAATAGAGCAATCCCGCCGAAAATAACGACAAGCAGAATTAATCGAACCAGTGCTTTCATAAGGATCGTTAGGGGTTATTGGCTTCCAGCGCTTTTCTCGCTTCTTTTTCCCGTCGCTTTTGCTCTCGTCGTTCCTGCCGAAGTTGCTTGCGGGTTTTAACTGTGTCGGTGGGGGCTGGTTCGTTCGTGATGACGTCAGGCGTTGATCGGCGTTCAGGCTGAACAGTCGATTGCTCCTCATCCGTCCGTTTCTCATCGGCCTTTTTGCCTTTAAATAACCGGCGGAAGAAGTTCCCGATTCCGGTACCCCCTTCGCTGTCGTCGTCGGCATCAATATCTGCCGGATCTGTCATCAGGCTGTCGCTTTGGAATAAGGAGTCTACAGGAGTAACCTGACGACGAAGTCCTTCGCGAAGGCGAACGCTGTAGAAGCCATAAGCGCCTGAATCAGGAGCCGTCAGACCTCGCTGGGACATAATCCGACCAATAAGTCTAAAGTACCCACGTACGTTTCGGACCTGAAGAGTGCCATCGGGTACGAACCAGTTTAAAGCAGCTTTAGGGCGGGGCACCACAAAGGCTAGAAAAATACTCTCGCCCAGATCAAGTTCAGAGGGACTTTTGGCAAAGTAATAGCGAGCGGCTTCACCAATGCCGTAAATATTTTTTCCCCACTCAATAATATTGAGGTAGACTTCATACATCCGCTCCTTGGAAACGATGTGCTGATTCTCGATCAGCCAGACAATCAGGATTTCTTCAACTTTACGGGAAATCGTCTTATTTCGATTCAGGAAGACATTTTTTACCAACTGCATCGAAATCGTACTGGCTCCTCGCTTGAATGATTTCTCTTTAAAGTTGGTCGCAATAGAGACGCGGAAGGCTTTCTCGTTGAAGCCCTTGTGCGTGAAGAAATTATAATCTTCTGAGGTTAATAATGCATTCCGCAGATCAGGCGAAATCTGATCGATAGGGGTATAATCTGGGTTTTCGGGGCCAACAACAATATCCCGAACGGGTTTACCTTTCTCGTAAGGGGTATAAACAAACGGCTGGTTAATAGCTGCGAAATCCGTGCGGCCCATTTGCAGAATCTGGAAGCCTTCGGAGGTTAGACCCGAATCGAATTTTACAGAATCGGGTAAGGATGAATCTAGTTGGAAATCAGCATCGTACCTGAGCTTTCCCGATACTTTCATGCCTTCCAGCGATTCAAACAGTCCCTGCGGAAATGAATTAAAGAGGGCCTGAGCGTCCATAGGGCCTGTATGTAACTGGGCCTCATAGATCTTTGTTGGCTTGAGCGTATATTTCAAAAAAGGATGAGCGCTGACTTCTCCTAAGTGTAAGGTTGATGAGCTATCGATACCCACATAGTTTTCGCCAACAAACAGGTGGGCATCCATGGCCGCACGGGGCACCAATACATCGGCACGGGCAATGGCCGGATGGTTAATCCGCAAGTTCTGAACAGAACCCGCTCCTTCAAGCCGAAACTCACCGCCCGAACGATCAACCTCATGAAGTTCGGCCCGTAGGGTATCGGCCTGGAGTTTTAAGTTAAATTTCTTCTGAATATAAGGGAGTTCAATTGGCTTCCCTTCGGCATACAAGGCCAGATTATATTCCCGACCGGCAGGATCAGCGGTGCCTGTCACGTGCCAGGTTGCCTGATTGCCGTTTAGTTTTAGCGTTGAGGTTACGTCTTCGTCTTTAATAACCGCTGTTTGCGTGAGCAAACTTAGAGTATCGTCCGTATCCATAGCCCGAAACTCCAGATTGCTGATATTCAAGTCATCGGGAATCTTAGACAGAATATTGTCGATCAGGTTTTCGGTTACATCAGCCAGATTTGTACGTTGGGATGATTCAGCCGAAGGGTCAGCAGTTGCTGTAGAGTCGCGTTTTTTGTGAAGCAGGAAGTCAATATTCGTGAGCGAATCACGCTTTACAACCTGAACAAGGCCATTTTCGAGGGTCATGCCCGACAAGCCGATTTTACCAGCCAGTAACGGCCAGAACCGAACTGCCAGTTCAACCCGTTGGATACGAGCCAGACTGTCGCGTTGTTCAGGCACGACTGAAATATCCGTAAACGCCAGCGAGCTTAATCCGGTAAATTTGGCTGAGCCAATCCGAACATCAAGATGATAATCCCGTTTTGCTTTACGGATTCCTCGTTCGAGGGCAGTTTTTAACAGGCTTTCGCGCTTGAAATAAGCCACGCCAGCACCTACACAGGCCAATAAAAAAATACTCAGAAATATCCAGCCAGCGATACGCAGAGCCTTCTGTTGACGTTCCGTCATACTTAGTCACTATTCTCGAATCGCAAAGATAGGGGTTTTTGGGCGAAGGGCATGGGGTTTGGGTGAACAGCATGGAGCCGGGAGCTTGGAGCAGGGATTCTAGCAAGCCGATAGCCCTGCTCCGGGCACCTTGCTCCCTGCTCAAAAATCCAGATGACAGTTCGTCCAGCCGTCGTCGAAGCGGGTACCAAACTGCTTATAGAAGCCAATAGCAGGCTCATTCCAGTCCAGAACCTGCCACATCATACCAGTGCAATGGGTTTCTTTGGCCGTTTCAATGGTAGCATCCAGCAGGAGTTTTCCTACGCCATAGCCTCGAAAATCTTCCGTCACAATAATATCTTCCAGGTACAGACGCTTGCCTTTCCAGGTCGAATAGCGGAAGAAGTACAAGGCCATGCCGACAATATTTTTGGTGTCTGAGTCTTCGGCCATAATCATCCCAAAAAGAGGGTTGGGGCCAAAGCCATCAAGCGCCATTTGTTCAACGGTGTTGCTAACCTGATCGGCAGCTCGTTCGTAAACAGCTAATTCCATAACTAAAGCAAACGCTTCAGGGATATCCTCAAGGGTGCCAGGTCGAATTGAAATCATTTTTAAATGATGAATGATGAATGATGAATGATGTTGCCTTCAGCGATTACTTTTTGCTGTAAGAATAATGCTACGAATTAATTTTAGTAATTCGTTTGCATCCTGATAAATGCTTTCAAATTCGGCTATAGTTAGATAGTCTGTTGCATTTAATAACTCAAGCCAATATAATGTCTCGTCTGCTTCTTTCTGAGCAACGCCCATTTTGTGAATGAAATCAGCTTTACTTTCTGCATTATTGCCTTCACGTACATTTGCTCCTACCGATGTACCGGATCGTAGCATCTGTTTGCTTAGAACAAATTCTTTTTTAGTGTCTTTAAGATGCTGATAAAGTCGGATAATGCGAATGGCAAAACGAAAACTCTTATCAAGAACAATATTATTCTTTTTCATGGTACAAGTAGGGCAAAGTGGGTAAAATTCATCATTCATCATTCATCATTTTCCACTTCCTCCATTTATTAAGGGCCGCCTGAAAATCATCGGGTAGGTCCGAGTCGAACTGGAGCCATTCTTTCGTTCGGGGGTGGGTAAAGCCCAATGATTTAGCGTGGAGAGCTTGCCGGGGTAAAAGCTTGAAGGCATTTTCAACGAAGGCCTTGTAACTTCCAACCGGATTGCCCCTTAAAATACGATCTCCGCCATACATGGCATCGTTGAATAATGGATGCCCAATATGCTTCAGATGCGCGCGAATCTGATGGGTGCGGCCTGTTTCGAGATTACACTGTACTAGCGCAACATAACGTAGCTCTTCCAAGGTTTTATAATGCGTAATGGCCCATTTCCCCTTGGTCTCATCGTCGTAAATCACCTGTACTTTCCGGTCTTTTATTGATCGACCAATGAAACCCGTAATGGTACCATCAAGCGGATTGGGAACGCCCCAGGTAAGGGCATTGTAGGTGCGCTCAATCGAATGTTCGAAGAATTGTCGGGCCAGATGCGTCATGGCATACTCGGTTTTGGCAATTACCATTAACCCCGACGTGTCTTTGTCGATTCGGTGTACTAAACCTGGACGGATTTCTCCATTACGCGATGTGGGAAGATTCTGAAAGTGATAGACCAATGCATTGACCAGTGTGCCATCCCAGTTTCCGTGAGCGGGGTGAACAACCATGCCCGCAACCTTATTGATGACCAGCAGGTCGTCGTCTTCAAAGACAATGTTGATCGGGATATTTTCGGGCTTGACGTCGGTATCACGAGGTGGATGAGCTAACGAAATCGTTATAACATCCAACGGCTTTATTTTGTAACTGGCTTTGGTGAGTTTATCGTTTACCCGAACCGATTCGGCATCAATGGCTGCCTGAATTTTGGTACGGGTTGCGTTTGGCAATCGATCCATCAGGAAGCGATCAATCCGCAATAGTCCCTGGCCTTTATCCACCACGATTCGGTGGTGTTCGTATAATTCGTCGTCTTCTGGTAATTCGTCGTCTAGTTCTGCCATTTTCTCAACTAAAACCTATAAGATTTCTTCAAACCTCCTAGGTTTGTACAAGACAAAATTACGGATTATGAACGAACTTGCCCGCCAGTTAGCTCATTTGGTGGGAAACTCGCCACTTCAGGCAGTAGAGAATCCTTTTCCTGAACCCGTTACGATCCGTTTATTCCTAAAACGTGACGATCTGTTGCATCCGCAGGTATCGGGCAACAAGTGGCGTAAACTCAAGTATAATCTTCTGGCCGCCCGCAATCAGGGGTTTTCAACCTTGTTAACTTTTGGCGGAGCCTATTCCAATCATTTATATGCGACGGCTGCGGCTGGCCATGTGTTCGGTTTTAAAACGATTGGTCTTGTTCGGGGCGAGGAGCTTGCCAGTAAGCCGCTCAATCGAACCCTCGCTTTTTGCCAACAAAGCGGTATGCAGTTACAGTTTATTAGCCGAACCGATTATCGACGGAAAGGGGAGCCTGATTTTCTAAATGCGTTATCTGCCGAATTCGGACCTTGCTATAGTTTGCCAGAAGGCGGTACGAACGAATTGGCTATTCGAGGTACGGCTGAAATTATTCCAGAAATTAGTACACAGTTAGGCTATACGCCCGATTTTGTATGCTGCCCAGTTGGCACAGGTGGTACTGTAGAAGGACTGGCACAGTCGGCACTCAAAGAAACAAGCATCTTAGGCGTAATGGCGTTGAAAATTTCGGATGTCGATAAGCAGGGCAATTGGCGGCAATTGAACGACTATCATTTCGGTGGATATGCTAAAACCACGCCTGAGTTGATCCAATTCATTCAGACGTTCGAACGAAAAACAGGTGTCTTGCTTGAGCAGATTTATACCGGAAAAATGCTTTATGGTATTTATGATCTGGCCCGAAAAGGATTCTTCCCACCTAACGCAACCGTTGTGGCCGTTCATACGGGCGGGTTACAGGGGAGGAGTGCGGAGTTGACTATGACGAATCAATAAAAATCCCCTATTTTTCCAATATGGAAACGATTTTCACGACCGAGCGAGTCAGACCCTTATTAGTACGAGTTCAGGAATTTGTTCAAACTGAATTGATTCCGCTCGAAGACGGATTTTCGCATAATAATCTTGGCGCTATTATTCCCATCCTCGATCAGAAACGGGAGTTAGTCAAAGCTGCCGGTTTGTGGGGACTGCATCTATCAAGAGAGGAGGGGGGGCACGGACTTACGTTGTGCGAATTTGGCCAGATTAGTGAAGCATTGGCACACGCGCCCTTTTTCGGGCATTATGTGTTTGGGTGTCAGGCACCGGACATCGGTAACACCGAATTGCTTCACAAATTCGCTTCGGAAGAGCTGAAAGAACGGTATTTGAAACCGCTGATGGCGGGCGAAATTCGTTCTTGTTTTTCAATGACCGAACCCGATTTTGCGGGTTCAAATCCTACTCGGATGGCTACTTTAGCTGCACGTGATGGAAACGACTATGTGATTAATGGCCGTAAGTGGTTCACATCCTCGGCCGATGGTGCTGCTTTTGCGGTGGTAATGGCTGTGACAAATCCGGATGCCGCCCCGCACCAGCAAGCCAGTATGATTATCGTTCCAACCGATACGCCTGGCTTCAACATTGAACGAAATATTCCCGTTTTTGGCGAAGCGGGTGAAGGCTGGTTTAGCCATGCCGAAGTGACGTATACCAACTGTCGGGTTCCAGCTGCAAACGTGATTGCAGGCGAAGGCATGGGGTTTCGACTGGCACAGGAACGGTTGGGCCCTGGACGCGTTCACCACTGCATGCGCTGGGTTGGTAATGCCGAAAAAGCGCTGGATCTGATGTGCAAACGGGCTGCCACCCGTGAGATTGAAGAGGGTGTTATGCTGGGTGAAAAGCAGTTTATTCAGGATTTCATTGCCGAAAGCCGAGCCGAAATTGACGCTTGTCGACTTTATGTGCTCAATACCGCTCACATGATTGATACAGTGGGCGTTAGCAATGTTCGCGATGCTGTTTCAGCTATAAAATTCTATGTAGCCAATGCTTTTCTGCGCGTACTCGATCGGGCTATTCAGGTACACGGCGCCCTAGGCGTTACCGATGATACCGTGCTTTCGGCTATGTATCGGCATGAACGAGGAGCACGTATCTGGGACGGAGCCGACGAAGTACACAAACAAAATCTGGCAACCAATATTCTGAAAAAATACGGCCTGGACATTAAGCAAAAAGCAAAAGAACTGCGCCAGTTTCGGCAAATGATGGCGGCTGAATCATCACTTTAAAATACTATAAATGATTGATTAAGAGGGTTGGATAGTATATACCCTATATCATACATCCTATATCAAATGCTTTCTCTCGATGCGCCCCGCGCTGTTCGCTTTGGCGAAGAACTTGACCTGAATCTGTTGCATGAGTACCTCCGGCAGGTTGCTCCTTCGGTAGGCGAAATTCAGGAAGTACGTCAATTTGCAAACGGCTTTTCCAATCTGACGTATTGGCTTAAAACCAGCAATCAGGAGTATGTATTGCGCCGACCGCCGTTTGGTGCCAACATTAAAGGAGGGCACGACATGGGTCGAGAGTTTCGGGTATTGTCGCTGTTAAAAGGACATTACGATAAAATTCCAGAGCCTATTGTCTACTGCGAGTCAGCGGATATAATTGGCGCGCCATTTTATATCATGACGCGCATTTCAGGCATCATTTTGCGTGCGCACATGGCCCCAACATTAAACCTCGATCCTGCCTGGATGCGTGAGTTATCGGAGGCATTGGTCGATAATTTGGTGGCTATTCATCGTTTAGACATTGAGAAAACGGGGCTCATCCAGTTGGGCAAACCAAACGGCTACGTACAAAGGCAAGTGGAAGGCTGGAACCAACGCTATCGGACTGCCGAAACCGACAAAATTGAATCCATGAACCACGTTGGCTATTGGCTTCAACAGAATTACCCTATTGATCAAGCGTCTGCTTTTCTGCACAACGACTACAAATTCGACAATGTTCTGTTCGCTTCCAACGAAGCCACGGGCGATCCACTACCGCTCATTAAAGGCGTATTGGATTGGGAAATGGCAACGGTCGGCGACCCACTGATGGATTTGGGGGCTACGCTTGCCTATTGGTCCGAAGCGGAAGACAGCCCAGCGTATAAAAATTTTAACCTGACCTGGCTACCCGGTAATTTAACCCGGCAGGAAGTGGTGACCCGTTATGCCGAACAGAGCGGGCGTGACCTGAGCCAAATCCTATTTTATTACGTGTTCGGACTGTATAAGAACGCCGTAATTGCCCAGCAGATTTACACTCGCTGGAAACAGGGGCACACGAAAGACGCTCGCTTTGGGCATTTGCTGCCCATGATTATTGAGTTGGCGGATAATGCAGCAAAGGCTATCGAGCGTGGCGAGATTTAGTGTACACTCGCCCGCCGGAGTCGATCATTCATGGCCCAACCTAGTCCCTGATTTGGTAGGGGTTCAGCGTAAATAATGTCGATGGGGAGCGTATCTAAAGCACGCAGGTACGCGAAGAGATTTTTAGCCGCTTCGTTCAGGTCGCCTGTAGGGGAGAGCACTCGCTGATGTTCAGTCGAAATGCCGCCGAATGGCTCCCGAAACACTAAAGCACCTGCCTGCTCATTCGGTTCAGGAGTATGCCCCGCAGCGACTAGAATTAGCGGTTTGCGAGGGGCGTAGTGACTGCTTAACATGCCTGGCGCTTTCGGGTTCGAGGTCGAATGGGTTTGTACGGAAATGGGCCCGACTACTTGCTCGATTTGTTCTAAAGCCATACCGCCTAGCCGAAAGACGGTAGCCTGGTTGTTCTCAAAACCTACAATCGTTGATTCAATACCAACGCCTGCCGGACCTCCATCCAGAATATAAGGTATCTGATCGCCCAGTTGATCGGCGACATGCTGTGCGGTAGTCGGGCTGATGTAGCCAAATGGATTAGCACTCGGTGCGGCCAGGGGAAAATCGAGCGAGCGTAGTAAATCAAGCGTAAGCGGATGATTTGGAATCCGAACTGCAACGGAAGGTAAACCTGCCGTAACGAGGTCTGGAATTAAGTCACGTTTAGGAAGAAGCAGTGTTAACGGACCGGGCCAGTAGGTCTCGGCCAGTTTTCGGGCTGGCTCAGGAATGTCGGTTACAAACTGGTCGAGCTTTTCGAGCGAGTCCGTATGGATAATGAGCGGATCGAAAGAAGGGCGATTCTTGACCTGGAAAATCTTCAGGACAGCATCCAGATTAAATGCATTTCCGGCTAATCCATATACTGTTTCGGTAGGGATACCCACCACGTTTCCTGCTTCCAGAAACTCCTTTGCTAACCGCGTATTTGTACCAATCTGTGCCATGGTACAAAGATAAGGGAGAAAGGAGGAAGGGGACGAGAGGACAGAAAGGATTGGTCTATTTTCCCTTTACTCCCTCTCGCCCCCTTCCTCCTTTCTCCCTTCTTTTAATGATGGTGATGGCCACCTGGACCATGCGCATGGCCATGCGTTAGTTCATCCGCTGTGGCATCCCGAACGTCGATTACTTCGACATCGAAATAAAGATTCTGATCGGCAAGGGGGTGATTAGCATCGACCGTTACCGTATCAGGGCCAACTTCAGTTACGGTAACAACCTGGCCCTCATTGGTCTCAAATTGCATCCCAACTTCAATTTTCTGGCCGCCAAATGCCCGAAGAGGAACAGCTTCTACCAATCGGGAATCGCGCTTACCATACCCTTTCTCAGGAGAAACGTCTATTTGAAAATGATCGCCTTTCGTACGGCCTTCCAGCCCTTCTTCCATACCCGGAATGAGGTTATTAGCCCCATGTAGATAGTATAATGGATCTTGTCCCTGGCTAGAATCTAAAATGTTACCACTACTATCACGAAGTGTGTAGTGAATAGAAGCTACTTTGTTTTTTGTAATGTTCATATGGTTTTCTAGTGAACAAGGTTCGTTCTTCACCGACAACAAGCGAAGAAATAAAGGTGCTTGTGGTTTAGATTTAATTGATAAGCTCGCTTAGCCCTGATAAGTTTGGTTGATAGAAAATTTTTTTACTTTCTGTCTGATTTAAGCCTAGCTGGGACCCTCGTAAAATGACGCTTCCAGTAGGTTAAGCCAGACTGTGATTACGTCTCGCAAGGCGTTTTCTTTGGCTAGAATATCCTCCATTCCTTGACGATGAAAATCCGTTGGTCATCTTTATAATCTCCTTCCAGTAGTCCAGATGTGTGTAGAAGGCAACAGCCAGAAATCGCTATCTTTGCTTTATGAATGAGCGCTTCAAATTTTGGCTCAAGCGCGTTGGCTGGCTGGGCTTTTTCTTCTTCCTCATCAAAGGCCTCCTTTGGCTGTTGATTCCATACCTTATTGCAAAGGGCGTTTTCTCTAAATAAATAACGTTGTCCCTTTCGCTCATTTTCTGACTTTTTGGGCAATTTTCTGCCGTTAACCTACCGTTTACTCAATAAATCGGGGCAGTTGCTTCGGGCTTATCTTGTGATAAGCTGTATGTTTCATTTTCCAACTAGACTCAATTAGCATGAAAAAGAAACTCGGTTTGAGTGGAGTAGTGGCGTGTGTACTGCTCTCTGGTTTGTTTGTAGCGGCTAATGCGCAAACACAGAATTCGGCGGGCCAACTGGCCACCAGTACGACATCCGAAGCCAATTCGGTATTGAAACCAAGTCATTCGGTAACGAATAAAGACTTGGCGATCAGTGCTGCCAGATCGGCCAGGCACACGACTTTGTTTAGGGCTATGCGTGTATCAGGCCTGACAGAGCAGGCGAGTAGTAAAGGCCCATACACGGTGTTTGCACCTACGAATGAAGCCTTCGATAAACTTCCCGTCGGAACGCTGGATGAGTTAATGAAACCTACTGCTAAAGCTAAGCTACAGAAGTTGTTAGCTTATCACGTTGTGAAGGGTAAATATACGGCCGATCAGTTGCAGGATGGACAGAAGCTTAAAACGGTAACGGGAGGCACTCTAACCGTAAGCAAGCAAGGTGAAACGCTAAGCATCACCGACGGAGCAGGCAACACCGCCACCATCGATCAAGGGGACGCAGAAGCAACCAATGGCGTAGTGTATTCAATTGATTCCGTATTGATGCCAGGCACGAAATGATGTTAAACTCTGGCGCGAGTATGTACTCGTGCCTATTAATAAGTCAGTATCCACTGACGCAAGCGAATGCTTGCTCTATTAACAGGCATGAGTACATACTCGCGCCAGAGTTTAAAAAACAATAGTCTAGCTTACTGGTTTGATAGACTAATGATTAGGTAGGAACTTTACAGGTAAGATTGTTATGGAAAATCAGGAAAAAGAAGACATCATCCGGGCTAAGCAAGCCATTTCGCCCGCCGGTTTGGCAAACCAATCGATTGAAGGAACCAGTGGCCCAGGTAGTCAGATCGACCCAGAGGAGTTAGAGCCTGATGCGTTGGAAGAAGACTATATGGATGGCGACAACATAGCTGCCAACGTGCGGATGACGCACCCAAATCGAAACCCCAACCCTAAGCCGAGTATTGACAAGCCGGCGTATAGCTAATCAACGAAACGGGCAACTCAATCAGGGTTGCCCGTTTCGTTGTTGGATAATTCAGAAAAAACAAAGGTAGGTTTGCTCAGTTTGGAATATAAGTAAAACGCAATAATACTCATGGATAACCTGGATAAACGAAGAATTGGAATTGGTGTTGCGGTGGTAGCCGGTCTTGTACTCCTATTCTTTGTGGGTAAGTGGTTTATTAAACAGAAAGCAACAAAGAAAGAGCAGGCTAAAGTTGAACAGACTCGTCAACAAGCGGAAAAGAAAGCAAAACAAGCACTCGTAACGCTACATCTTGTTTGCCGCTATGCCGATTCGGTTGGCATTGATACGACTCGATTTGGAGCTAAAGCTGGCCTTCCGGAAGCTGAAACCGAAGCAAAACTGACTGATCTACTTCTCGAAATTCGCTATGGTAAAAAGCCCTCCCGTCTGGAGTTTAGCGGATTAAAAGAAGCAGTTGATTCTAGTTGGACTCAAAATGTATACGAGGCTAGTAAGCCCACAGCTTTGGTAAAGCTTGCGCCGTTTGGGCCTTACAATCAGTTGGTAGGGCACTATAGTCGCCTGCGAAAATTAGCCAAATCGAATCCAGCCTTGGCTGACTCACTGCGATTAATTCGACAGACGCTTAATTTCTATCGGTACGTCAATCGCTTCGATGCCGACCGGTTTGTACTCGTCAATATTCCGGCGGGTGAATTGAACGTATTTAGTCGAGCAGGCGAACGGCTATTGCCCATGCAGGTTATTGCAGGAAAGCCCGATAAGCGCACACCCTGTATGACAACCTATGTGCAGGATATTGTGGCCTATCCGTACTGGAATGTACCACAGAACATTGCACTGGATGAAATGCTACCTCGCATGAAACGGAACATTGCGTTCATCTACAATCAAAATCTTCAGATCCTGAATGAGAAGAATGAGGAAATCGACCCCGAAGAAATAGATTGGGATGGCTTATCGACAACTAATTTTCCCTACCGTGTTCGGCAGGCATCAGGTTGTGAGAATTCGCTGGGGCTATTAAAATTTGATCTGGCTAATCCACTGGCCATTTACCTGCACGATACCAATAGTCGGGACTTATTTACGCAAACCGCCGATCGCTGGCGAAGTCATGGCTGTGTTCGGGTGCAGAAACCAGTTGAACTAGCGAATCTGATTTTAGGAAGTCAGACCTTCGATGCTGCGTTTATGACTAAATGCCTGGTCGACCAGAAACCGCGCACACTGAGCATTCCAAAGCCGTTCCCAGTTTTTATTGCCTATAACATTGCCGATGTCGACGCAACCGGAAAATTACGGTTTTACAAAGATGTATATGCGCTTGACAAATAAGCTGACTGTTTCAGATAGTCGGAGTTAGGGGCATACACAAATAAGCACGAACCGCCTTTAACTGCCTGAATAATCCCTTTAGAATCGGCGTACGGCACAGCTGGGCACCCTTGGCTCCGACCTAATCGACCTGTTTTACGAATGATGTCTTCACAAACGTAATCGGCACCGTGCAGTACAATATTTCGGTTAAAGACATTGTCGTTAAAGCCTTTTTCCAACCCTTTTAGTTGCAGCGAAAGACCATGTTTACCCATGTAGGTATTGAGCGTCTGGTAAAAGCCTAAACTGCTCTGGAACGATGATTGCGTATTCGAAAACTGATTGGGAACCAGATCGCCGGAATTGCGTCCGTGGGCTACATAGGTGTTAAAAACCAGCTTTTTGTTGAACAAATCGACAACGTATAGCCGTTTATGACTTGAAGGCTGGCTTAGATCAACAATCGTCAGCATCGATTTGGCCGTATCCATTTTCTGCCAACCACGTAGCGCATATTCGAAAACAGCTCGTTGTAAACCGGTTTGACTTAAGTTAAGCTCGTCGTAGATGGCAAGGCGTCCAACAGCTTTAACCGTTTTAGGGGCCGAGACAGGGGCCGCAGTTACAACGTTACGGGTAGATTTGAGTCCAGTGGTAGCAAAATAAATAACTACTAAACCAACCAGAAGCAAAAGAACATTCTTCATACCGACAAATAAGTGTGTTTATGGGTTTATGAGGATGTATATTGACAACAGACTCATAGGTGTTTTAATTCGATGAAGATACTACTTTTTCTCTAAAAAAATTATCGTATGACCGCTTACGAACAAGCTGTTCGAAATGAATTGACGCGCTGGCAGCAGGCTATGCAAAAGCCACCATCAACTTTTGGTAAGCTCTCTACATCGCTTCAACATCGGATTAATCGCATCATTCCCAATCGTGTACATGCTATTATTACGGCCACGATCAAGCAAATGACGCGCGCCGTTTTGTTTGGGGCGGAGTTTCTTACGCGTACTCCTGTGCTTGGTGAAACACTGGCTCAGCGCGATTCGGCAGTAGCCAGACGAATTGATTTTTATCGGAAAACCAGCGCTGCCGAAGGGGGTGTTACAGGCGCTGGGGGCTTTTGGCTAAGCATGGCCGATTTTCCGATATTGTTGGGTCTGAAAATGAAAATGCTGTTTGAGATCGCCAGTTTGTATGGATTTTCTGTGAGTGATTACCGCGAACGGGTGTTTATTCTGTATATTTTTCAGTTGGCTTTTTCGAGCCAGGAACGTCGGCAAGTGATTTATGAGTATGTAGCCAACTGGCCCGAACATAGTCGACAACTACCGGAAGATATTAATCAATTCGATTGGCTAACATTTCAGCAGGAGTATCGTGATTATATTGATCTGGCAAAAATGGCGCAATTGATTCCCGGTATCGGGGCTGCGGTTGGGGTAGTGGTCAACTATCGACTCGTTAACCAGCTGGGCCGAACCGCCATGAATGCCTACCGAATGCGGCTACTGGCTGAGAATCCGGCGTTGTTGCAAGGGTGATGTCTCATCAGAACTTTATTCATCAAACATACTGAGCATGTTGGAAAGCCCATTTTGGGAGTGCAAAGAGGCCGTTTGCTCTAATGTGATTCCGCCAATTTGAGCAAATCTAACCAACATCTGTTTTTCATACTCGGCAATGGCTGTTTGCACATCCAGAAATTTACTGATGGTCAGACACTTGCTCAATTCTAATGCATCGAGCATAGCCATATTGACGCCTTCGCCTGCATAAGGGGGCATCAGGTGAGCGGCATCGCCCAACATGGTTAGATTCGGTAGCGTATTCCAATGCTGATCTAAGGGCATACAATACTGTGGGCGGGGTATGAACGGAGCGTCTGCTTTTTCGAATAGTTCGAACCAACTACTATCCCAGCCTGCAAACTCCCGTTGAAACCAGGCCAACACCTGTGCGTTATCATTGAAATTGATGCCACTCGTGCGAGCCCAATTCTCATCGGTTTTGCTGCCGGTATAAAATACAAGGCTTCCATCTCCTTTAGAACTGACAATCAATGTTTTTTCGTCGCTAATGGCAAATATTTTGCCTCCGTTTAAAAGCTTATGAACACCCGGAACTGTGATTGCAGAGTCATAGACTTTGCCTTCAACAACGGTAACGCCTGAATAAAAAGGCTTGATAGGGGTAATAAGTGGACGTATTTTGGAATTGGCTCCGTCGGCGGCAATAACAATGTCGGCAAGGGCGGACGTACCGTTTTGAAAATCAAGCTTCCAACCATCACCAACAGGCGATAGCGAAAGGAGGTACCTATCCCACACAACCGTATCTGGCTGTAAGGATTCCAGCAGAATTTTTCTTAGAGGCCCTCGGTCGATTTCTGGCCGGGATGTTTGGTGGTTTTCCGTTGTATCGTCATCGTAGAGGATCGTTGCGTGTTTATCGACGATGCGAATTTTGTCGGCTCCTGGGCGGAAATTAGCATTGAAGGCATCCATCAAATCAGCTTCCTGAAGTGCCAGTAGTCCTGAGTCATCGTGAAGATCAAGAGTTGCCCCCTGTACCCGAACATCTTTATTTACATCCCGTTCGTAGACCTTTACATTGGCGCCACGCTGTTGTAACAGGCGAGCGAGCGTCAATCCACCGGGGCCTCCGCCCACAATGGCTATTTGTTTATTCGTAATCAACATAGCTGAAATCGTTTATTGTGACGCAAAACTACTTTCGGGGCAATGTTGAAAATTGTATAAATCGGTCGTTTTTGTTCTTGGTGAGTTCCTTTGGCGTAACCCCCGAAAACTTCTTGACCTCTTTAATAAAATGAGCCTGATCAGTGAAATAGTGCTCGGGAAAAAGCTTCCCTTCTTTAATTTGAGTGAACGACGATTTGTAGCGTAAAATAGTACAAAAGGTTTTCAGCGAAAGGCCAAACCGCTGGCTAAAGTATCGATTGATCTGACGGCTATTCCAATGAACGGATTCGGAAAGTTCTTGGACAGATAAAGCCCCTTCTGAGCTATATATCAGGTCAAATAAATTTCGTTTTCGCTCGTCTACATTGCCTTTTAGCTGGCCAATCATCCTGTTGGAGATTTTGGCGCAAAAACTGCTAAAATCACGCAAATCGTCTTTAGTAATTCCCCAAAAGTCGTTCGGTAAATAGTCGACCTTATTTACCAGCGACGAAATAGTTGTATCGAGGAGATAATCGATTGCCAGTAATTTAAAACTGATCGCAAAAATGACGGATTCGGGAGCAATGGTGCCTTGAGAAGGCTCACTAGCTAAGCCAGCAATGGTGACATGGAAAGGCTCATTAGCTGAATACGAGAAAAAAATATCGAACCGACCATCTGGTAGAACAATTACTTCCTTTTCGACATCAGTGGGATTGGCAAGCATCCAGAAACTTTCCACAAAATCGGAAAGCACCGGATCGGGTTGGATGAGTTGGTAGCTGAGGTCTGCCACTAAAGTCCAGAAATTTTAAGTAATGCAGTCGATAAGGTTAATGGGCTGCCTGATAATACCAGCAACAGTCATGAAGAACAGTATCCTGCACCCGAACAATTATCCTTACTCATCAACCGCTAACTGCCGACTGACCCAATCGATATACCGTTGATTCTTGAAGGCAAACCACTCCGCCCGATAATCGCCCGAGTTGTCAATCTCATATTTGAACTCCCGGAACGGCCCGCGTCTGTCCAATGCTCGAAACAGCTTCTCTTGTAAACGAACATTGGTCAGTTGATTGGCAAAATCGACCATCACCTGATACGACTCCCTGGAACCCATTGCTTCAATCTCCAGATAGTCTTCCCGGTTGGTCTCTATCTCGTCTTGGGCCTGCTGTTCCTCTTCTTCCCAGTCGGCGGTTGGAAACTTCGAGCTGTCAATGATAAAGACCAGTTGACCGGATTCCTTATGGCAAAAGGCACGAAGGCCGCAGTCTAACTGCTCGGCAATTTCCTCAATTTGTTGTTTATCTGGTCTAAGCACAGTAATTCTCCTTCAATTGACTAAGTATTTAAAATCCGGTTATCTGCTATCGAGCTGTAATCGGGGGCGTTTTTGTGTCGCAGCCAAGCCCAATATGATCGTGTAAAGCAGCCAGATGGGGCGTTTCTTATATCTGTAGGAGCTGGATAGGAACGCCCCAAAAGACCCGTTTCATGTCGACCGAAAACATGTACTTTCCGCTTCTTTGAAACACCTAACAATTACATGTGATGGTGTCCATACCAACTGGTCTAAAAACTTTGACTTCGAGTCGTCCTTCCTGTTGCAAGGGAGCTTAATCGTTAGATAACTTCTCTTGAATCTCAAAAACAAACTCAATCGAAACTCCCGCCAGTTTAGCTGCCTGGTTCGTAGTCAGTCCCATTTGCAGTGCATTTCTAACGGTCTCAGCTTTCTCGGTTTCTCTGGCACGCTTTTCTGCCTCTTGAATCTTTCTATTTTCATTTTCAACAGCTAGGGCATTGGCCGAAATGGTCATTTCATAAGCCATCCGTTTCTCCGGGGTCATGGCCCGTGTGTCCAATTCCTTGATAGCCGCTTCTAGCCATTCCTCATTCCAGAACTGTGGGAATTGCTTGGGTTTAGTAGCTTTGTGTACCGTCTTCATGGTGTAAATGAGTTTGTCCAAATCAGTTTGAACGCTGGCTAAACGCTTCCTGAATTTAGCTAATTCTATGGTTATAGACGTAGTCTGGTCGTCAATCAGTTCGTTCTTTTCGTTTTTCAGAATGGCAACGTTATGATAGTCAGTGATATGTGGAAATATATTTACCGCTAAAATGCCGATGCAGTATATTCTCGGCAATCCTTCAAATCGATATTTCCCTTTCCGAATTAACGTATTTAATCGGTAAAATGAGTAGAATTTCATTCGTTGAATGAGGTCTGGGTACTTGCTCAACTGCATTTCAACGATAAACTGATTACCCTTTTCATCCACACAAGCTATGTCATATACTCCGCTACGGCTGTCTTTGGTCAAGCCAGGAATCTCGCTTTCAATAAACTCTACTTTGGCAATTGCTACGGGCGATTGAATCAGAGCCTGTAAAGCCTTGCGTAAGAATCGCGTGTCGGACTCGTTACCAAAGGTCACTTTGAAGCCGTAATCGGAAAGAATCGAAATGAATCGCTCGTTGTCATTGTACAAGTCCATATAATAAAGTTATTGGAAAGAGTCAAAACCCTTATTAAAGCGTTTCCCTGTCGCACGAATACTGGACCTTGAATCCCTGACTAAAACGTATAAGCCAATTGCGTTATTAAACTAAGCTCAAAAGCCGAATCATTGGTAGTAGCACCACCCAATTGACCAAACTTATACGTCCAGGTAGGTTGTGCCATGAGCGTGTAGCGATTATTTACTTTATAGCGGGCACCGGCACCGAGCAGTCCATTGAAAATTGGGCGGGGCGACGATAAAAGTCGCAGATATTGCGTTGGTTCATCTCCTCGTCGGACAACCACTTGGGAGGTAATTGGCAAATCAACAAAGACACCAAGCGAAAAATACGGAGATAAGCGCTGAGTCGACGAATAGTAGTTCAGTAAAAGCGGAAAGCGAATCACCCGGTTATGTACTGTCACAGTTCCGGGCCCTGCTATGGCTTGACGCGCCTGCCGAAGGCTCTGTTGTTGGAACCAGATGCCTGATGATACCGACCAGCCAGGAGTGTAATTATACAAAATTGATAGGCCCGCCGAGAAACCGGTCGACCACCGACTGCCACTTATATAAACCGGCTCTACAATTTGTCCATCACTTTCAGGATAGAAATAGCGGTAATTATAAACAGTGTGGGAAAACGTTGGCGACAGTGTAGGTGCAATCGATAATGTCGGCTGACTCCAGGCAAGCGCAGCCGGAAAAAGCAGGACAGCAACTAGAAAACGTAAACGCAAGTTCATGAAAAAACGGCCAGTTGAGTAACGGAAAGATACGCCAACAAACCGAATCGAGCAGTTAACTTCGCCCCAAAATTACCAGCCCACGTTTGTACTCATGCTCTTTTTAGGTCTTAGTATCCTGCTTTCGGTACTGTTGCTATTGAATTTTCGGATATTTCCTCGTTACGAAGTCAATACGTTTCAGGCAATTGTATTCAATTATCCCGTTTGCTTTCTGACGGGCCTGTTGTTGCTACCCGCGGGCCAATCGTTCGCCATCGATTTTTCACAAACCTGGACCTGGCTGGCGTTCGGACTAGGCGTGGGTTTTATTTTGACCTTTCTGCTGTCGGGGGCGTCTACACAGCGGATGGGTATTACGGCTACATCGTTAGCCAATAACCTGTCGTTAGTTATTCCGGTCTGTTTTAGCCTTTTCGTTTTCCAGACGGGCGGTAAAACTTTTGATCTCTTAAATTATCTGGGGCTGATTCTGGCCGTTGTTGCGGTAGGACTGAGTACCTATAAAAAGGAACCGCCGACTGTTGAAGCAGATTCATCAACTAAATCCACATCGCGCCGGTTGGGAGCCAATGTATTGTTGCCGGTTGCTGTGTTTTTGTTTTATGGAGCAACCAATACGATGATCAATTACATGAACATCCGTTACATTCCTTCTGCTGATAAAACCATTCAGGTAACACTGACGATGGTACTGGGAGCTATTGTAGCTGGATTGCTGATGCTAGTTGTACGGATCATTCAAGGGAAAGAAAAAATTCAAGTCAAGAGTCTGATTGGCGCTGTAACGCTCGGCGTACCCAATTTTCTGAGCTTCTATACCCTGTTGTTGGCGTTGTCGGCTTTTGGTAGCAACGGCGCTTTTGTGTATCCGCTTTATAACATTGGCGTTATTCTGGTGGCTGCACTGATGGCTGCCCTGTTTTTTAAAGAGCAACTTTCGACTGCGAATAAAATTGGTTTGGCTTTGGCCATTCTGGCAATTGGGCTGATCTCGTGGCAGGAACTAACAGCACTTATATAGCGGGCGTTTCGCCCCAGGAAGCGGCTTGATTACCGACCCGTCTGAACCGGAATCAACGTTTACGGAAGTAAAAACAAAGTTGCTAGTGCTTACCAATGCGCGGAGAGAATAAAGATCTTTGCGCATCCTTTGCGTTTAAACACATGAGAACAAATCGTTTCTATTTACTAGCTGGCTTACTTCTGGCAGTAGCCTTCATAACGCTCTCGGCGTATTCGATAAAAAAGCTGGAGACACCTTCGTCACCACCGCCCCTTGCTCGTCCGAATGCCGTCCGGCCCAACATTATCTTTATTTTCTCGGATGATCATACGCATCAGGCCATCAGCGCTTATGGGAGCAAGCTGGCTAAAACACCGAACATTGACCGGATCGCGAATGAAGGTGCCATTCTGCATACCAACATCGTCACCAATTCGATTTGCGGACCCAGCCGAGCTACGCTGTTGACTGGACAATTTAGTCACGTGAATGGCTATAAACTCAACGAGAAAGTATTTGACGTTCGGCAGTCGGTATTTCCGGAAGAATTGCAGAAAAATGGGTACCAGACGGCCTGGGTTGGGAAAATGCACCTGGGGGCACTTCCTCATGGATTCGATTACCTGAATGTACTGCCAGGGCACGGGCATTATTACAACTCAGACTTTGTGAATTCGAAAAACGAGACGGTTCGGTATCCGGGTTACGTGACCAACGTGATTACTAAGCTTTCGCTCGACTGGCTGAAGCAGCGCGATGAGTCGAAACCGTTTTTTCTGGTTGTCGGACACAAAGCCACCCACCGCGAATGGCTGCCCGATATTCCCGATCTGGGTGCTTATGATAACAAAACATTCCCGTTACCGTCGACCTTTTACGATGATTACAAAGGGCGTTTAGCCGCTCAGGATCAGGACATGACGATTGATAAAACCATGCGCCTGCAAGAAGACCTGAAAGTGCATATCGACTACGAGAAAAGTGGTACTTACAATCGGTTTACCCCCGAACAACGTAAGCCTTTTCAGGCCTATTATGATAAAATCAGTCAGGAGTTTGATGCGAAGAAGCTAACTGGCAAGGCATTGGTCGAATGGAAATATCAGCGCTATCTGAAAGATTATCTGTCAGTTGCCAATTCGCTGGATCGGAATATTGGGGAGTTGCTCGCTTATCTGGATAAAACAGGTCTGGCTAAAAATACGGTGGTGGTGTACGCATCCGATCAGGGCTTTTACATGGGTGAGCACGGCTGGTTCGATAAACGCTGGATTTACGAAGAATCCCTGAGAACGCCTTTTGTGATTCGGTATCCAGGCGTGATCAAACCCCATACGCACATCAACCAACTGGTTTCTAATATCGACTGGGCGCCCACGTTACTCAACCTGACGGGTACAACTATTCCAAAGTATATTCAGGGTGAATCGTTTTTGCCGTTATTGAAAGGAGAAAAGACGAATTGGCGAAAAGAAGCGTATTATCATTATTACGAGTTCCCGCAGCCGCACCACGTATCTCCGCATTTCGGCATTCGAACCGAACAGTATACATTGGCTCGGTTTTACGGACCGAAAGATTTCTGGGAATTGTATGACATTAAAAAAGACCCGCACAATCTGCATAATTTGTACGATTCAAAAGGTTATGAAGCGATTACGGCTGATTTGAAAGGAAAACTAAAGAAGGAGATTCTGAAGTATAAGGATGAAGAAGCGCTTAAGATTTTGGAAAGTAACTAGTGAAAAAATAACCTCGCCCCCGGCCCCTCTCCTGTTTTCAGGAGAGGGGAGAAAAGGGGCACTAGCTTTATCAATCCTAACTTTAGGAAATAGGACTAGAGTATCCTTTTACTTAGTCCCTCCCTTGTTTTCAGGGGAGAAGTTGGGCGGTCGGCCGCTGCCGTGGGGTAGATTCCTCCTCTCCGCTTGCCTATTCGGACTTAGCTTAACCAGCTGCCAAACGTCTAGCAAATCAACCGAAGAACAGGCAAAGGCATCCGCCGATTCTGCCGCTGCCTGTATTGCGAAGGGAATGCCATCGCGATCGGCAGCTATTCGGAACGCTGCTTCCGGATCTGAATCGGGCACTGGAACTACGGAAGGGATGGTTCTGATTCCGGGTGGGACGTTTCTAATGGGTGCTGATGAGTTTGTGGATGCGCGGCCCGTCCATTCCGTAAACGTGAAAGGTTTCTGGATGGATGAACACGAAGTGACCAACGCTGAATTTGCCAAATTTGTAGCGGCAACGGGTTACAAAACCATCGCCGAACGGCCATTGAATCCGGCAGATTATCCTAATGTGCCCGTTGAGCAATTAGTACCTGGTTCGGCAGTATTTAAGCCAACAGCTCAAAAAGTATCACTCACGAATCCGTTACAGTGGTGGGAATACGTGAAAGGAGCTAGTTGGCAACATCCCAAGGGAGCTAATAGCTCGATCAAAGGGCATGAAAACGAGCCCGTCGTTCATGTAAGTTATGACGATGCGCTTGCTTATGCGAAGTGGGCTGGAAAACGCTTACCAACCGAAGCCGAGTGGGAGTTTGCCGCTCAGGGTGGAAAAGGAAATCATACGTACTATTGGGGAAATGAATTGAAACCGGCTGGTAAATGGGTTGCCAATATTTACCAGGGCAGTTTCCCCGATCATAACACAACCGAAGATGGTTTTGTGGGTGTCGCCCCCGTGAAATCATTCCCCGCAAATCCATATGGGCTGTACGATATGGACGGTAATGTCTGGGAGTGGTGTCAGGATTTTTATCGACCCGATTACTACACAAAATTGGTTACTAATAATCCACAAGGCCCAACCGACAGTTACGATCCCGATGAACCCGGTGCCGTGAAGCGTGTACAACGGGGCGGCTCGTTCTTATGTAGCGATGAGTACTGTATTCGGTACAAAGCAGGTAGCCGGGGCAAAGGCGAAGTAAGCAGCGGAAGTAATAACCTTGGCTTTCGCTGTGTTCGGGATAAATAAAAGATGGAACGCAGATTACTAAGATGATTATGATTTACACAGATAAAAATCGTTTTAGATCATAACCATCCTAGTAATCTGCGTTCCATCGTATCTGCCTAAATCCCACTAAAATTTAGTATCTTTGTGGTTCAATCTGAACGAAAAACCACGACATGCTATCGGTACAAAACGTCTCACTTCGCTACGGTAAGCGAGTTCTTTTCGACGACGTAACTATAAAATTTACACCCGGTAACTGCTTCGGTGTTATCGGCGCTAATGGAGCTGGTAAATCAACGCTATTGAAAATTCTGTCGGGTGAAATTGAGCCGCAAACGGGCTCAGTAACCATGACTCCCGGCGAACGTATGTCGGTGCTGAACCAGAACCAGTCGGCCTACGATGAGTTTCCAGTTCTGCAAACGGTCATTATGGGAAACAAACGCCTGTATGACATTATGCAGGAGAAAGACATCCTGTATGCTAAAGAAGAGTTTACCGACGCCGACGGCGAAAAAGCGGCTGAACTCGAATCGGAATTTGCTGAGATGAATGGTTGGGATGCTGAATCAGACGCGGCCACTTTATTATCGGGACTGGGCATTAAAGAAGACGTACACTACTCGCTCATGAGCGATCTGAATGGCTCCGAAAAAGTACGGGTACTGTTAGCGCAGGCACTATTTGGTAATCCGGACGTACTGCTGCTTGACGAGCCGACCAACAACCTCGACGTCGAATCGGTTATCTGGCTCGAAAACTTCCTGGCTAATTTCAATAACACCGTTATCGTGGTTTCCCACGACCGGCACTTCCTGGATCAGGTCTGTACACAAATCGTGGACGTTGACTTCAGCAAAGTGAAGCTGTTTGCGGGTAATTACTCATTCTGGTATGAATCGAGTCAACTGGCGCTGAAACAACGGCAGGATCAGAACAAGAAAACGGAGGATAAGCGGAAAGAACTGGAAGAGTTTATCCGGCGATTCTCGGCCAACGCGTCGAAATCGAAACAGGCTACCAGCCGGGCTAAATTGCTTGAAAAACTCACGCTAGAGGATATTCAGCCCTCATCACGGAAATATCCGTACGTAAACTTCAAGCCCGAACGTGAACCTGGCGATCAGATTCTGACAGTTGACAATCTGACCTATACCTCTGAAGACGGCACGAAGCTGTTTGAAAATCTATCGTTTACCATGAATCGGGGCGATAAGATTTTCCTTTATAGCCGCGATGGGCTGGCTGTTTCGGCTTTATTGGATATTCTGGCTGGCGAACGCAAAGCCGATTCGGGTACATTCCGTTGGGGAATTACCATCACCATGTCGTATTTCCCGACTGATGCTGAAAAAGAAAAATTCTTCCAGACCGATCTCAACTTAGTTGACTGGTTACGACAGTATTCGGTTGAAAAAGATGAAAGCTTTATTCGAGGCTTCCTGGGACGGATGTTGTTTTCGGGTGAAGAGTCGCTGAAGAAAGCTACGGTGTTGAGTGGGGGCGAAAAAGTGCGGTGTATGCTATCGAAAATGATGTTGTCGGGCGCTAACGTTCTGATGCTCGATGAGCCTACCAACCACCTTGACCTCGAATCGATTGAATCGTTGAACAATGGCCTGATTGACTTCAAAGGACCGATTCTGTTCACCTCACACGATCACCAGTTTGTACAGACGATTGCAACGCGTATCATCGAAATCACCCCAGCTGGTATCCTCGACAAGTTGATGACCTACGACGAATTCATCTCTGACGATCGAGTAAAGGCACAACGTGAAGAGTTGTACGCAGCAGTAGCGTAGTAGAAATAATAAACAAAAAATGGGAGATTGACTATTTTAAAATAGTCAATCTCCCATTTTTTGTTTATTTAAGCTATGTTTGCCTGACAGATAGATTGCTTTGCATGAATTACCCAAGTTATGATGTTGCTGTTTCTAAAAATAAGTCGCGCTACGAATTTATTAGCGTAGGTCGGAAAGGACATATTCGGAAAATTGTAGAGTACTCTTATCTGGACGGTCTTAATCTTTGGAACCTTGGTTTTGGTGATTTTGATCCAATTCGTAATAAAATTGACGATGAGGTAATTTCAGATAATGGAGATGGCCGAAAAGTTATTAAAACTGTAGCATTAACATTAGTCCAATTCTTGGAGGAATATCCAAAAGAAACTGTAATCTTTATGGGAAGCGACTCGCGTAGAGCATTACTTTACAATCGTATAGTATCACAATTTTATAACGAATTTTCAGGAAAGCTACTAATTTCGGGATGGAGTCAGGAAGGTATTGAAGTTGATATTGAAACTGGCAAACAATACATTGCGTTTATAATTCGTAAATCCAGTTAAGTAAACAATCGGATGGCTATGAAGAATTTAAAAGGAAAAATCGAGGGGAAGTTCACTATTGATCCCACAATAGATGAACGATATGGCGATAAGCCTCTCTTTCCACATAAAATTGAGCGAATCAAAAATCTGCTTAAAGGTACTAAATTAGACCCTGCCACATTTTCTTCAAAAATCGAAGACTGAGGTCTAAATTATGTCTATTGATATCTCCCACAAGTTGATGTACTAATACTTGCTAACGAGCGATCATTGATGCGTATGTAAAGAGTATGCTGTGATAGTTTAATTAATGTATAGAACCTTTTGAAACGGGGAATCTGGTAAATCTGCCAGATTCCCCGTTTTCTTTTTAGCCATTACCCTGTGTTTGCTAGTTATATCCTAAAAACTACCAGACACTATTCTATGCAGTCTTTTGATGTTATTGTTATTGGTACAGGATCGGCGGGTAAAACGGTGGCTGAGGCTGTTCGCCAGGCGGGTAAAACGGTGGGCATTATCGATAAATTACCTTTTGGAGGCACCTGTTCGCAACGTGGATGCGATCCTAAAAAAGTGCTGGTAGGAGCGGCCGAAGTTATTGCCCGTTCAGAACAGTTGGTTGGAAAAGGAATCAAGGCCAAGGCTGCTATTAACTGGCCAGACCTGATTCAATTCAAAAAAACATTTACAGAACCAATACCAGATCGAACCGAGAAACAGTTCGCGGATGAGGGTATTATTTCCTTTCATGGGGCGGCTACATTCTTATCAACAAATACGATCCGCGTAGGGGAAAATGAGCTACGAGCTACCCACATAGTTATTGCAACTGGCCAACGCCCTAAAATACTTAACATTCCTGGAGAAGAGTTGCTCACAAATAGCACTGGCTTTATGGAGCTGGCCCAGCTTCCAAAGAAAATCGTGATGATTGGGGGCGGCTACATTGCTTTTGAATTTGCGCATATTGCCGCTCGTGCTGGCGCGAAAGTGACGATTCTTCATCAGGGCAAACGCCCACTAGAAGCTTTTGATACCGATTTAGTGAAGCTTTTAATAAAGGCTATGGAAGCGATCGGCATTAAGATCATTCTGGAAGCAAGCGTAACATCAGTAAAAGGCAAAGAGGGTAATCTTACCGTTAGTTATCGACAGAGTAGGAAAATTCATTCGATCTCGACGCAATTAGCGGTTCATGGAGCTGGCCGTGTAGCCGATGTTGCCGAACTGGCGCTGGAGAAGGCGCATGTTGATGTGAATGAGAAAGGGGTGACCGTCAACAAATACCTGCAAAGTGAGTCAAATCCTGCAGTTTATGTCTGTGGAGATGCATCAGATAAAGGACCGCCCTTAACGCCCCTGGCATCTTATGAAGGGAAGATTGTTGCTGATAATATCCTAACGGGCAATCGATGTACCTATGATGACGCGCCAATTCCATCGGCTGTTTTCACTGTACCGACGCTGGCGTCTGTTGGGTTAACGGAAGAGCAAGCCAAGGAGCAGGGGCGAAACGTAAAGGTGCTATTTCAGGAAACGACCGACTGGTATGTTAGCCGACGTATTAACGAACCATATACAGGGGTCAAAACGCTTGTTGATGCGGATACGGGTCAACTACTAGGAGCGCATTTACTTGGCTCGGGCAGCGATGATCTCATTAACCTGTTCACACTCGCCATGAAGCATGGCATTTCGGCAAAAGACCTCGCTGGTACGTTATTAGCTTACCCCACGCATGGGTCTGATTTGAATTCGATGCTGCCGGAATAATACATTGTTGTTGATAGTTGGCTCTTAGCGAGGGAATACCCGCTGAAGAGCCCCCCAGAGTCGTTTCTTTAAGTTTTGATCCGCTTCTATCGTGGGCAACGAGTCTGCCATCAGGAACGTAATGCCTTCGAACCGAACAGGCGAATAGCGATCCATCATAATATCGAGGTTTATTCGCTCAAAGGGTACTCCAAACGTAATGAAGTGATTGATGTATTTGCCGCGCAATAGTTCGGGGAAGTCCATATCTCGCACGCCATGCAGGTTGAGTAAATCGACTCCTTCGATGTTCAGATTGACAGCTTTTAAAATTTTCTCCAGAAATAATAAGTTGCTGGGGTCTAACTCTTCATCGGCCAATAAAAGAACTTTATGGTTGAGCTGTGGTAGTCGAGGTTTCTGAGTAGGGAGCAGTACTGAAGGAGTTGTCGGTCGTGGGGCTGGTTGAGGCAATGGTTCTGGCGTATGAATTAAAACAACAGGTTCAGGTTGCACAACAATTGGAGGAGCAATGGATTCCGCTGGTACAGGGATAATCACTTTTGAGTCCACTTGAACCAGCAATGTCTCTGCGGACAACGTATCCAACTCGGCTAATAAATCAAGGGGCTCTTTTCCATCCGGTGATACAGGGAGAACTGTATCAACCGAATTCGGCTGTAAAACGGTCGATGTATCCCAAGATTCGCCGGGGAGTTTAAAGAGCGAATCGTTTTGATAAAGAGTTTGATAAAAATTCTTGGCGGACATAATTTGGAGACACCCCTGATTCGGTTGGTCAAAAATACGCAAAAAAGTCGCCCCTGCTTGTTTATGAACAGGGGCGACTTCAGCTCAATGCTAGTTAACTATTCAATAATTGATCTCTTGTTTGCTGGTTGAAATGTTGAATAAATCGTAAATCCAACAATAACGCGTTACACAGCTAATAAGAAGGACTATCGAAAAGCTAATGAACAGGTAAGAAACAATCTCAGACAAAAGCCCTAACAAACAAGGTGCTAGCAAATCTACAATGAGTATGGCCCGCACAATTTGGTCCACAAAACTGATATTTTTTTTGAATAGCATAAGTTAAGATAGTTACAGAGGAAAGTGAAAGTAATTAAAAAATTATATAAACACAATATAAGGATGTGATTATCAGATTATTTCAACAAAAAATGCCCTCGTGTATACGAGGGCATTTTTTGTGTATAGTTAATGTATATCAGTTAAGCAATCACGGCGCGCCGATGGATAATGGCTTCACGGTCAGGGCTTGTCGAGATGAAATTGATCGGTAAGCCTAACACATCTTCCAGGAAATACACATAGTCTGCCAACTCAGCAGGCACTTCCTCGAAAGAGCGCATGTTCGTCAGGTCGGTCTGCCAGCCTTTAAATGATTTGTAGATAGGAGTTACCGCCGTATCGCAAAGATCATAGGGCATCTGTTCGGTCGTAGTCCCGTCAGGCAATTCATAGTGCGTACACACCTTGATTTCGTCGAAGATGTTGAGCACATCGACTTTCATCATCACTAGTTGAGTCACGCCATTAATCATAATCGCATACTTCAGAGCGGGCAAATCGAGCCAGCCGCAACGGCGAGGACGACCCGTAGTTGCGCCAAACTCGCGACCTTCTGCCCGAATGCGTTCGCCTGTTTCGTCAGAAAGTTCAGTAGGGAAGGGGCCACTACCAACGCGGGTACAATAGGCTTTGAAAATACCGAATACTTCGCCAATCTGCCGGGGCGCCACGCCCAGGCCTGTACAAGCTCCGGCAGTCATCGTGCTCGATGAGGTTACGAATGGGTAAGAGCCGAAGTCAATATCAAGCAAAGAACCCTGAGCGCCTTCGGCCAGAATTTTCTTGCCGCTTTGTATCGCATCGTTTACCGCATATTCGCTATCGCTCAGTTGGAAGCCCTTCATGAACTCCACAGCACCAAAGAACTCGGCTTCCGCCTGTGGCAATACCGACGAATAATCGAAATTGTTTTGATCCAGAATGACTTTATGAATCGCTACCAGCTTGTCGTATTTGGCGCGAAAGTTTGGTGATTCAACATCGCCAACCCGTAAACCCAGTCGAGCAACTTTATCCTGATACGTTGGGCCAATACCTCGTAGCGTCGATCCAATTTTCGACTCACCTTTTGCCTGTTCATAAGCAGCGTCAAGGAGTCGGTGCGTTGGGATAATGATGGAGGCTTTGCGGGAAATTTGCAGATTCTGGGTTAAGGATAGGTTGAACTTCGCCAGTCCGTCGATTTCTTTTTTAAATACAATCGGATCAAGCACTACGCCATTCCCGATAATATTGAGTATATCGTCGCGAAAAATACCAGATGGAATTTGGTGTAACACATGCTTTAAGCCATTGAATTCAAGCGTATGGCCCGCATTAGGACCACCCTGAAACCGGGCTACCACCTGGTACTGTGGAGCCAGTACGTCCACAATTTTACCTTTTCCTTCGTCGCCCCACTGGAGGCCTAATAAAACATCGATCATTCTTGAATAAATTAAAAAAGACCCCTGTCAAGTAGTCTAACCTTGTCGTTGAACTTAAAAATATCAACGGTCACTTTTCCTATTACTGTTAGTGGCTCAATAAACCCACTCGATAACCTAAAATGCTCGGCCCAAATATCAGTTCTAGGATTGAAAAAGCGCACAATTTCCTGTGTATTCCAGTTAATGGATGCAATGTCAGTTCCTTTATTTCGATTGCAGTCCGGGCAAGCGTATGCCAGATTGCTTTCTACATTTGAACCATTGTGTTTGCGACTGATTATATGATCTACTTCAAATCCAATGAATGAACCCTCATCTTGAGCGAGACAATATTCACAAGTGTATGATGCTTGTTGAGCAACGCGTTTACGTACCGTTGCCGAAACGGGTACGTTATTGGTGGGCATATTGCTTTGCCTTCGCTTTGGCTAATCGCATAATATGCTCTACATTCATAATATCGTTGATTAATCCTATTTCCTCTTGGGTAGCCGTACCATTTTTTTCTTTATCCAGTAGCAGATAAAAATAGTCATGCATATCTTCTGAAGCCCTAAACTGAAGAATATCTTCTGGCTTTATATGTGTCAGCATGAAGTCGACCAATGTTGAATATGGATTCATCTTATTTAACAGTTGGTAGTACTCATTTACTCTTCCATGGCTACAGCAACCTCCTGTGTCTCGTTTGGAATATCCTTTTTGTTCTCGCAGAAATCGCGGGCGCAGGAACCATAAAAGATCAGTGAGTGGTGCATCACATTGAATTTCAGCATATCGCCAACCATGTTCTGGATATTCTGCACACGTGGGTCGCAGAATTCCATTACTTTATGGCAGTCGGTGCAAATCAAGTGGTCGTGCTGACGGAAACCGTACGATTTTTCATATTGCGCCAGGTTTCGACCAAACTGGTGCTTAATGACTAAATCACAGTCAACGAGTACGTCGAGGGTATTGTAGACGGTGGCCCGGCTAACCCGGTACTTCTTATTCTTCATGGAGATATACAATTCGTCTACATCGAAGTGGTCTTTGCGATTGTAAATCTCTTCCAGAATAGCAAAACGTTCGGGCGTTTTTCTAAGGCCCTTTCGTTCGAGATAAGCCCTGAAAATCATCTGGGCAGCCTCTAAATTCGTTTGTGTCGGCGCAGGCATATCCGGTTCCGATTAGGTGAAAGTGCAAATGTAAGTAAGTTTGGTTCAAGGTTTCATGTTCTATTCGATAAACATGAAACCTTGAACCAGAAACACATTAAGAGTCGAAGCGAACGACTTCAAAGACACCCTGAACGCGCTCTAGTTTGCGCATCAGAATTTCGAGGTGACTTGTATCGTGGACGTAGAGCCGAATATTGCCTTCAAAAATCCCATCCTTCGAATCAATCGCTACAGAGCGCATATTAATGTGCAGCTCGTTGCTGATAACGCGAGTGACATCGTTAATTAAGCCTACCCGGTCGGTGCCCGTAATTCGAAGGCCAGCCAAAAAAGCCAGTTCTTTCTGGGAAGTCCACTTCGCCTTGATAATCCGGTTTCCGTGATTCGACATCAATTCGACGGCATTAGGGCAGGTAACCCGGTGAATTTTAATGCCTTCGTTGATCGTTACGAAGCCAAAAACGTCATCGCCTGAAATCGGGTTACAACATTTCGAGAGCGTATAGTCGATCTTATCCATGTCCTCGCCAATGAGGAGCATGTCGGCATCAGCCCGCTCGCCGTGAATTTTCTTGAGTTCTTTTACAAACGCCTTTGCGTCGGGAAGGGCATCGGTATTGAGCTTATTGGTGCGATTTTCCTTGGCTTCTTTATCGGCTTTGAACTTCTTGAGTTCGCCAACATCAATGTGACCTTTACCAACCCGATAGAAGAAATCATCCGTTGTTTTAGAACCAAAATAGGCCCGCAACTGATTGATGATTTCATTGGTCATCTCGATCCGAAGTAAGCGCAACTTCTTGTTGACCAGTTCTCGGCCATCGGTCACGTAACGCTTATTTTCTTCCTTGATTAAGTCTTTAATCTTCGTCTTCGCCTTCGAGGTGACGACAAAGCGTAACCAGTCTTCGTTGGGCTTTTGCCGGTTCGAGGTAATGACTTCAACCTGATCGCCATTTTGCAGGACGTAACTTAGGGGCACAAGCGTATTGTTGACTTTAGCCGCCATGCACCGTGCTCCAATCTGGGTATGGATATCGAAGGCAAAATCGAGGGCCGTTGCGCCCCGTTGTAACACCTGAAGATCGCCTTTAGGGGTAAAGACGAAGACCTCTTCGCTATATAGGTTGCTCCTAAAATCGTCGACAAACTCGATGGCAGCCTTTTTGTCGCCACTACCCGCCGACTCGATCATATCGCGAACCTGGCTAATCCAGGCTTCAATCCCGGCGCCGGTCTGCGTATCGTTACCTTTATATTTCCAGTGAGCCGCGTAGCCTTTTTCCGCAATTTCGTTCATCCGCTCCGTACGAATCTGTACTTCTACCCACTGCCCCAGCTTACTCATAACGGTTGTATGAAGCGATTCATAGCCGTTGGTGCGAGGGGTACTGATCCAGTCTTTTAACCGATCGGGGTTAGGTTTATAGTGGTCTGTAACGATAGAATAGGCACGCCAGCAAGCTGCTTTTTCCTCGTCGGGCGGTACATCCAGGATAATCCGAACGGCAAACAAATCGTAAATTTCCTCGAACGGTTTTTTCGATTTGTTCAACTTGGTCCAGATCGAGTAAATCGATTTCGGGCGACCTTTAATGATGTATTTGATCCCTGTTTCGGCGAGGTCTTTCTCAATGGGCTCAATAAATCGACCAATAAATCGATCGCGGGCGAGTCGGGTTTCTCGTAGTTTCTTGGCAATATCTTTATAGGCTTCCGGCTCTACGTGCTTTAGATAAAGATCTTCCAATTCTGATTTAATCGTATATAATCCTAACCGGTGCGCCAGCGGAGCATAGATATAAATCGTCTCGGAGGCAATCTTCAACTGCTTATCGCGGGGCATCGAGTCCAGCGTTCGCATGTTATGAAGCCGGTCGGCGAGCTTAATCAGAATCACCCGAACGTCATCTGACAGTGTCAGCAACATTTTCCGGAAATTCTCTGCCTGTTGTGAGGAGCCGTACTCAAAAAAGCCCGAGATCTTGGTCAGGCCGTCAATAATTCGGGCCACTTTGGGGCCAAAGGCCCGGTCAATGTCGGCAATTGTTGTATCCGTATCTTCAACAACATCATGGAGGAGGGCGGCTACTATACTCGTCGTTCCGAGACCAATTTCTTCAACAGCGATTTGTGCAACGGCCAGTGGGTGATAAATATAAGGTTCTCCCGACCGGCGACGCATGTTTTTGTGAGCCTCTGCCGAGGTGTTAAACGCCTTCTTAATCAGTTTAGCGTCATCTCCCTTGAGCATTGGCTTGGCCGCCCGCAGCAATCGCCGGTAGCGTTTCAGGATTTCCTGCCGTTCCAGCTCTAAATCAATTACGGGCTCGGTATCAGATTGACGTTCGACTGCATTCATCATAGGGGTGTCTTTGGTGGGCCTTGCCCTTCAGTTGTACTCTACTACCAAGATAACAAAATAATAAACGAAAAATGAGCGAAGATTAGCTAAAAATAAAACCTTCTGTAATTTTTCTTGGAGAGTTAAAATCTTTTCGTACTTTTGCAGTCCCAAACCGATGCATAATGTAAGATGCATGATGAATAAGGGCGGTTACGCGTACTATATTATTCATTCTACATTATTCATTGACGGCTACCTGCGGGCGTGGCGAAATTGGTAGACGTGCCAGACTTAGGATCTGGTGCCGCAAGGCATGGGGGTTCGAGTCCCTCCGCCCGTACAAAGTTTAAAAGCGAAAGAGTGAAAGAGCGAAAGAGCGTTGTCTGTAACAATTCACTCTTTCGCTTTTTCACTCTTTCGCTCTTTCATTTTAAACCGACACAAACGTGGATATTACGCTCGAAAAAGCAAGCGACACTAATGCTTCGCTGAAAATTACCCTGACCCCAGCTGACTATAAGCCAGAAGTAGATAAAAAGTTAAAAGATTACGGCCGTAAAGTTCAGCTTAAGGGCTTCCGTCCTGGCCACGTTCCAGCTTCGCTGGTTCAGAAAATGTACGGTAAAAGCATTTTGGTCGATGAGATCAACGCGATGCTGAGCAAAACCGTTAGTGACTATATCCGCGAAAATAAACTGCAGGTTGTAGGTGATCCTGTTCCAGATCGTGATTCCGCCGATGCGATCGATTGGGATAGTCAAACCGATTTCGCATTTAGCTATACGCTGGGCCTTGCCTCAGAATTCGATATTGATTTTAGTGATCTGCCAACTGTAAACCAGTATGAAATTCAGGCTGGTGAAGCAGAAGTAGATTCAACGATTGCCGAGTTGCAGGAGCGTTTTCATGCCCATGCACATGGCGAAGAAGTGGGCGAAGGCGACACCATCTATGGCGAATTAAAGCAAATTAGCGGTGGTGAGTTTACAGCCAAAACAGCTTTCCCAATGAACCAGATGGCCGAAGAGGCTAAAGGCGAGTTTGTTGGCAAGAAAAAAGGGGATGTGGTTACGTTCGTATTGGAACAGGCATTCCCAGATGAAAAAGCCCGCGCCAATGCTACCGGCGTGAAAAAAGAAGAAGCCGCTGATCTGACCGGTGAGTTCACATTTGCCATTGACGACATCACCCGGCATGAGCCTGCCGCGCTGAATCAGGAGTTCTTTGATAAAGTACTTGGCGTAGGTGCTGTTGAAAATGAAGAGCAGTTCCGGACGAAAGTAGCTGAAATCATTAAGAGCAACTACGGGCGTGAGTCGGAGCAACTGTTGCGGTTGGACATTGAGAAAATGTTGATTGACAACACCCCGATTTTATTGCCCGACGAGTTCCTGAAAAACTGGTTGATGGAAGTAAACGAAGGTAAGTTTACACCAGAGCAAATTGACGAGCAATACGACGACTTCACGAAGTCGGTTAAACTGCAGCTCATCAAAAACAAAATTGCTGATAAAGCTGACATTAAAGTTGACTTCGAAGAAGTATTGAATGCAACTCGTCAGATGGTACGTGAGCAGTTTGGTTTTGCAGGTAGTGAAGACGAAGAAATGAACAAAACCATCGACCGTATTGCTCGTAACTACCTGATGGATGAGAAGAACAACGGTCAGAATTACACCAGCACCTTCAACCGGGTGTTTGATGATAAAGTAATTGGTTATGCTAAAACTCAACTGACAACTGCCTCGCAGGATATCACAGTTGATGAATTCAAAGCCCTGGTAGAAAATCGTTAATCGATTTCCTGAACTAAATAAAACAGCCCGATCGATTTTAGATCGGGCTGTTTTATTTTTAATTAAGATGTACTAAAAATTGCTCGGCTTCCTCAATAGCCCGACCCAATTGACGATTTAAATAAATTCGTTGATCATCGATGTAAAAAGCAAGTTCGCCATCGAATTCGCCGGTGAAAAAATAACCATTGGCGAAATAGCCTGTTCCCTGATCAAAATAGCGATTTAAGCGTTGAGTAGCCAATTGACTCGCCAAATCGCCAACTGACTTAGGCAAGCGTCCCCGCATCCATTCGACTAGTGAGGTGATATCCTGGATCTTGCCCGTAACGCCGACACCCTCGTAAAAATCAATGCGGTGCCCTAGCTCCGACGATTGACGCAACAATTCGTCGCTGACCATGATTAGCTCGGCGAAGACTACTTTCCAGAAACTATCGTCAAGTGATTTTGGGTCAAATAAGGGAGACTTTAACAATTGATGTACTCGATTTAAGCGTTGCTTAATTTGATCAGAGGTGTATAACATAACTAGATAGGGTTTTGCAAAAAGAATAGGCTTTTATCTGTGCCTGTCGTGTATAAGCCCTGTTCTAATTGACTTATCCGGCCGTTGAGACTGAACAATCACCGGGCGAAACGTCCGGTCGGATAGCGCACCAAAGCCAATTTGCTGGACCATCCTGACGAGTTGAGCAATGAATTTTTGTATCATTTTTTGCTGCTATAAGCAGGGTTTATGTAAGCGTGTATTGGATGAGATAGGGTGAAGGAAATTGATCTACTCAACTATTTATCGGTCTGTCAAGCCATTAATCGTATGGATTCCCTCCTGAATATCAACTTCTAAGCTCTTGCCTACCCATTGATGAAGATCGACGCCATTTAAATTAAGGGCATCCAGACTGACGCCTTTCTTCAGCAATGCTCCCCGCTGAATACGGATCGGAACGCGGGTTATAAAGCCATCGCCGATTTGGGTAAAGAGGTAATTAAAGATAATTGTCATGACAGGCTTGGGTAATCGCACAGCCGCATAGCGAATTCTTAACTTCCCAAAGGCAATCGCCCAAATTGAGGAATCAGATCAGATCGTTTAGCCGCTTGCTCTTCGGTTAAAAATAAGATAGTTCGGATCGTACCTTTGGCAATGTAAGGCTTCTTGCTGGCTTCGGCTAGCTGATGAGCCGCGCGCTGACGTTCCTGGGCTGTTAACTTTAGCGGATGACTCATGGTGCTTATTTTTTACCTTTTGATGGAGCTTTGCTAGGTAATGATTCTAACTGCGATGCTGATTCACGCTGTTCATACTTAGGAACTTTGGGGGCGCCATGTACTTTAGGAGCCTTGGTCGCCACTTTTTTATTCTGATTATTAGCCATAATTAAACTGGTTTAACTGCGTGAAACTGTAAGTAAATAGAGTAGCGAGAACAAGACGAGTTGAACGGAGGAATAGAGACTGGTATATACCGGCTGAAAAAATTGTTAAACAAATCCGGCAATAGAAATCAATGTACGCTGGCGTACCTGAAATTGGTTAGAAATGTAAGTAGAGGCTAATGAAGCCCCAAACTGGAGGAGAGAAGTACTAATCGTGACGAGCACCTTGTTTCTACTTGCATTGGCGTAATCTTCCATTAGTATTGGCATTTTACTGCCGGTAAGCAAGCACACAACAAGGGTTATTTTAATTCAACACGTTTTTCGGCAAAATGATTGTAAATAGTTGAAATACTTATTTTTAAGTCGATGATTTGTCAGGTAAACGCGTCAATGTATTGGTGTAGGTAAGCACGGTTTCTGCAAGACCAGCCGTACCTGTTAGTGGTGCTGCGCTTGCTGGGGTCGAGGTACAAGCCAGTGGAATGTGGCCCTCAGTGGCCAGCATGCCCGATGTGGGGTCGAGACCAATCCAGCCTGCACCGGGAATATATACTTCTGCCCAGGCATGTAAGGCAAGCAAATTGCGTTCTTCAGGATTATCGGAATTGGCTTCCTTCGTTTTTTCCAGGCCTACTTGAGCCAAATAGCCAGAAACAAAACGAGCGGCCAAACCCAGATTTCGCAGAACTTGTACCAATAACCAACCTGAGTCCCGGCAGGAACCTATGGCTAATTTTAAGGTATCATCGGGTGTTTGTACACCAGGCTCCATACGGACACTATAGGCTATATCCTGGTTAACCTGCTTGTTCAGATTAATCAAAAAGTCAATCGTATTCTGGTTGGATCGATCAATCTTCTGTAACCATTGGCTTAAATAAGGGCCTTGTTCTTCGGTCTCCAGGTAGGGCATGAGATCTTTTTTGAGCTGATCCTCATACACAAATGGGAACGAATTAGCGTAGGTATCCAGAAAAAAATCGAAGGGATTGACTGGTGCTAACGTAGCCACAATCTCCACATCGATGGACATCAATTGCATGGACTCCCAGAAGTCGACGCGGGCGATAAAATTGCCAAAGGGATCTTGTTGCCAGTGGAGTGTATGATTCGTTGGGCGAATCGTTAGTGAATAGGATTCAATAATAGCCGGGCAGTGGGCTGCTGGTTTAAGCCGGATAAAATGAGGAGACAGAAAAACCGCCCGATCGTAGTCGTATTGAGTGTGGTGGTGAATAGCGACGCGAACGGCCATAGTAGATGAAGGGCTAGTATAATGAATTTGTCCACAGAAGCACGGAGAGCACAAAGATGTAAAATTCTAAAAATGAAATTTTCAATTCTTTGTGTTTCCCGTGCTTCTGTGGACAAAAGTGCTGTATAATCTTTCTTGATTACACTTTTTCGAACACTAGGCGGTAGTGTTCCATAGTCTCATTCTGAAAACAAACCCGATTGGGGCTTACTCTGAATACGGCAATCAAATCCTGAAAAGGCTTATTCGTCAATAATTTAGGCAAAAGCGAAGCATACAAAAAGTACTTCTGTAAGTTGAACGCTCGGAACCGTTTGCGCCACTGGCCAATGGTTTCGATATAATCCAGCCGACCGCTACTTTGCGATACGAGCTTAAAATACGGTTTGGCATTGCGAATTACCTGCTCAGGGCCATAGGGTAGCCACGAACCTGGGAATTGAGCAATCATGAGTGCCAACGCGTAGGAAGGAGAGTCTTTAGGGGCATCCAGGCTGATTTCCTCAAATGGAATCATATTTTTACCGAACACCATGGTCTGCATGTAGAAACGACCACCCACAGGTAGCAGATCATTGAGTTTTGTAAAGAAATCGGCATATACCTGATCCTGCTGACCTGCCTGATATTGCTCCACCGAACAGAAATGTTCCATACCGCCAATGCAGCTAACCGCATCGAACGTGCCATAATCAGCGGGGGTAATCAGTCGGCAATCTTTAATCTCAACCTCCAGACCATTTGCCCGACAGGCTTCGGCTTGCCCTTTAGAAAGGGTCACCCCGCGACCATTGGCCCCACGCCCTTTGACAAAGGTCAGAAAGGGGCCCCAGCCACAACCCATGTCGAGGATACGCGTTCCTTTGCCAACACGCAGGCTATCGGCAATAAAGGCATGTTTCTGACGTTGTGCCTCTTCCAGTGTCAAAGAGAAATCTCCGTTATACATAGCCCCGCTATAGTCGCCGGTTTCCCCCACGCTTAAGCGAAAAATCTTATCAATGGTCGTATACGTGAAGTCGAGGTCTTGTTGTGAAGCCATAAAGCGAAGAGGAAATGGGAGTAGAGGATGAGTGAAGAAATGACGTTACTGAACACTGTTAAAACGCAGCTATCGTGAACTGGATAAAATAGGCTTCGCTATCGGCGTTGGGTTTGGGCGGGCCATCGAATGTGCTTTTGCCGATACGGTTACATCGTCGGGCTGACGACCCAGTTTTTGTAAAAGTCGAAAGTGTGAAGCCAATGCTGATCCAAAACTTTCGTTCTCCAGATAGGGAAGGCCAAACTCGTGGGCTGTACTCTTGACAATATTGGTAATGGCGGGGTAATGGATATGGCAAACTTTAGGAAATAAATGGTGCTCAATCTGTCGGTTTAATCCTCCGCACAGAAAAGCAGCCATTGCACTGCGGGGTGCGAAGTTGGCCGTTGTATGCATCTGATGGATGGCCCAGGCATTTTGAATATCACCGTGTTCATCTGGCAAGGGGAAATCAGTACCTTCAACAGCATGAGCCAGTTGAAAAACAAGGCCTAATACTAAACCTTCGGCCAGGTGCATCAGAACAAAGCCAATAAGGATTTGCCACCACGCTAAATCAAGTATCAGGAAAGGCAACACCAGAAAAAAGAAATAATAGGTTGCTTTCGAGACAAATAACTTAAGGTACTCACTACGGGGATGGCATGAATTGTCGTGATGACCAATTTCGCTCTTAAAGAATTTCACATAATCCTTCCGGAACACCCATGACAAGGACGCCAGTGCGTATAATGGAAACGTATACCACTGCTGGTAACGATGCCAGGGACGAAGCTCTTCGCCGGCGTCTAACCGCACGAGACCAGGGGCAAGGTCAATATCTTCATCATGACCGGGAATATTGGTATAGGTGTGATGAACAACGTTGTGCGTAATTTTCCAGATATACGGATTGGCTCCCAACAGATAAAAACTGTTACCCAACAGCCGATTGACCCAACTGTGGGCCGAAAATGCACCGTGTAAACCATCGTGGGAGACATTGAAGCCAATAAATGCGCCGAACATACCCAATACAACAGCCATAACCAGCATGGGCCAGAGGGTAAACTGGTTCGACATAATCAGGACGTAGAGTAGAGCATAGCCAACTAAAAAGAAACTGGCCTTGGCCCACATAGCGCCATTGGCATGTGGCGACAGAGACTTCTCGGTAAAATAGGCGTCAACTCGTTTACGGACTGTTGGGTAAAACAGTGATCGACTCGTATTCTTAAACTTTAATGGGGTTCGCATTAATAACATCAATTAAATAGTTGACCGATTTCCTGAATTTGGCTCAGAATCGGTAAGGCTAACCGGCCCTTCTTTGATAACTTATACTCTACGCGCGGAGGCATTTCTGCATATGCCTTTCGTTTCATTACGCCCAGTGCTACCAGTGCTTTTAATTCGCCAGCCAAGACTTTCTCGCTGATGCCGGGCAGTAACTCACTGAGCTGAGTGTACCGGAGCGTTTGCTCTCCCAAAAGCAGGATAATATACAATCTCCATTTTCCGCTAGCCATTGCCAGCGCTTTGTTAATCAGGCGTAAATCTGGTTTTTTGAGGCCCTCATGCCGGTTAATTGACATGGCTATTGTTTGTCAATAGAACTGTATGGACACAATTATCCAGGGCAGTGAAATCAGGGAAATCGTAGATATGTACGATAGAGGTAGTATGTAAAAGATGAAAAAGACTGGACTGAAAATTGAGAAGGGTTAACCTAGATGGGAAACCTTGTTGAGTAGAGCAAACCGTTGCAAGATATACAATACTATCATTACTCAAACCAACCACTTAAAAACTTAACGAACAAAAACGAAAGCAATTATAGAATAGCCTATACTATATTTTAGGTAATTAGCTTACACGCAGGTAAGTTTTTGTAAGACTGACGATAACTGTCAGAAAATCAGTAATTAATTAACTATAAATACGCTGGATTGTTTTTCTGGATTTTATAAAATAATAATCCCCGGATAATTTATGCCGTTCTGAAATGGCATAAATTATCCGGGGATTATCAAAGAGTTTGATTTACTGATATTGGATATACATCGGTTTGGGCGTTAGGGCCAATACTTCCTCTGGAGTCATGATTCTTGAGCCTGGTTTGCGAAAGTCATTCTCATAAAACAGCTTGAATCCGGTATATTGGACTGGCTCTTTCTGAATGTAATCGTGGTAGGAGTCCTTCTTAAGAACAGGCGGTCCCCAGCCGTCCATATCCATCACAATCTGGACATTGGGATCGAGCTTGATGTTTTTATAATTTTTAATCATCCCCTGGGTGAATCGGTGAACGACCAGCACTTTAGGAGGTAAATTGTTTTCCTTAACAATCTTGCTCAAAAATTGGACTGCCTGGTTAACATCAGCAGCATCGTAAGACCCAATTTTGGTGCCTGGTTTGGCACCCGTTACCATTGAAAATTCAGGATCGATTCCCAGGTGAACAAACGGAAGTTTCAGGTATTTTTTTAGGTATTCCATTTCAGGACCAAGCGGAGCGTGACCGCGTTGAATGTCCAGAAATACAATAGATTTATGGTCGTTCCCCCATTTTATAACCTTTTTAATCGTTTTGTCAGACATACGGAGTCGGTAACCCCCGTCTTTTCCGGGAGCCCCCTGCGCTGATATGGACACTAAATGCAAGGCTGACTGAATCGGGGTAGCTGGATCGGCTTTTTGCCAGTTCTTAATTTCATTGTCGAGCCGTTCCAGCATTTCCTCTTTCGGGTATTTGCCCAGAATCCCCATTTTTTTGGAGTGCGGGTTGCCGTAATAAGCGAAGATGCGATATTTAGGTATCAACGGGCCAGCGGGAGGAGTAAAGGTCAGCGAGTCGAGGGTAGAGTCTCCGGTGCTAACAGCGCGGGTTGACGCAACGGGTTCTGCTGCTGGTTTGCCCGACGAGTCTGGTGCTGTTTCGGCTGGTTTCGCGCTGGCTTCGGTAGTAAGTTTTCCCGTTTTTGACGAATCATCCTGTTTCGATTGCGAAGAACAGCTGGTAAGCTGACAAACTGCTAATAAAGAGAGCGCGGCTAAAGAAAAGCGCATACTATAAAAATGAGTTAAAAGTTGATTCGCAAAAAAAGGGTTAGACTCCGTTTGAAGGAGTATTAACCCTACGGTGCAAGTATAGAATCTTATTGTAACTTTTCAAAGCACTAATTCACCTAATCCTTGACGGACAACGGCGAACTCGTCATCTGTAGCGTCAACAATTGTTGAAGGAACGTTGCCTCCATAGCCGCCGTCAATGACGATATCGACCAGATTCTGAAATTTCTCGAAAATTAATTCTGGATCAGTGGAGTACTCAATTATTTCATCTTCATCCCGAATCGATGTCGTAATAATTGGGTTGCCAAGCTGATGGACAATCTGACGCGGAATATCATTGTCTGGCACACGAATACCTACCGTTTTCTTGTTAGTATTGAGTAGTTTAGGTACATTATTCGTTGCTTGGAGAATGAATGTAAACGGGCCAGGAAGCAGACTTTTCATCAACTTAAATGCCTGATTGCTTACACGGGCATAATCGGCAATATGACTCAGGTCGTAACAGATAAATGAGAAGTCGTTTTTGGTAGGCTTAATGCCTTTAATGCGGGCTACTCGTTCAACTGCCCGGGCATTATGAATATCGCAGCCCATACCATAAATCGTGTCGGTTGGGTAAATAATCACAGCGCCATCACGCAGGGCTTTCACGATATGGTCAATCCGGCGTGGGTCAGGATTTTTTGGATAAAGCTTAATAAATTCAGCAGACATAGTAACCTACTAACGAAAAACTACCCCTCTCGGTTTCGCCAACCACGAACAGGTTGCCATTGGCGGTAAATTCGATAAAATAGATTGACCGGGAAGTGGAATCGGCTCAGTAGTAGAATGAGCCGGGTTAACAGATCAGGTTGCGTAATTTGTTGAAGAAGCTGGCCAAATTGCGCAACCAGCTCAAAGTGCTGGGCATAAAATGCTTTCCGAATAAATGTTTGGATTCGAGCGGCCAGAGCTTGAAATTCATCAGGGTTATCGCATAGAATAAAGGCTTTCTGACAAACAATTAGCGTTGAGGGTAGAAGGGGGTTATGGAGTTGTATAACCTGTGTTGATAGCGCAGTAGGTAGTAGCCGTTTTAAGGTCAAAATTTCATCGATATACGCATATTGATAAGTCCGCGAGGATCGTACCCACAGATCAAAATCCTCGTAACTAAGTGTCTCATCGTAGCCGCCCAGTTCAGTGAGCATGTTTCGACGCATCATCATGGTTGGTGTACAAATAAAATAAGCTTTCAGAAGGTGCGTGAAAACAAATCCGGTTGGGACATCCACAAGCGTATGGCCGTTGCTGTCGACGGGATAATGAACACCTGTTTTTTTTCCACCTGCATCAATGTAGGCGGCATTAGAAAAGACAACGCCATAGTTAGCTGGCAATTGCTCAAGTGCGTTAACCTGCCTGCTTATGCGGTTGGGCAACAATAGATCATCCGCCGAAAGATCAATGATATATTGCCCTCGAGCGAGCGCCAATCCCTGATTGAATGCTCGATTTAAGCCTACATTGACCGCATTCCTGATAAATCGGATGGTTGGAAATAATTGAGCAAATTCGCCAATACGGGTTGGGGAAAGGTCGGTGCTGGCATTGTCAATGACGATCAATTCTATAGTTGGATAGTCCTGTTCAACTACTGATTTCAGCGCCTGCAACACATAATCCTGGTGATTATAGCAGATACAAATAACTGTCACCCAAGGAAGTAATTGAGTTTGGCAAGAATTTAGTGGTGGGTGGCTTAACTCGTTTGCCAAAATAGTTATAAAAAAAAAGTTGCGACCCTTGCGGCTACCGTTAATTACCTAAATGGCCTGATAGTTAGATGTCTATGTTTTGGACGGATAGATGCCCAGTTCGTTATCGGTCAAATTTTTGAAATATTTTCCCCTTAGCTGTAAGATTGGCGCGATTTTTGGGATTTTCTGACCGAACGCGTTTTGGTCGTACCATTCGTGGTGCTTGACCGAAGCGTGTGCTTTTACATTTATGGGTTAGGTTTTGCAAACGTCATCTCAAGTCTCTGAGGTGGCGTTTGTTGTTTTTGCCGCTACACTCGGGTGTTTATCCCCTTCAAGATTGTAGAGCGACACGTTCATTTCAAACCCAAGAATGAGTAATAACGAGATCAGGTTGATCCAGATCATCAACGCGATCAGCGTACCAATGGAGCCATATACTTTGTTGTACGATCCAAAATTGGAGACGTAATAGGAAAACCCGAAGGTAGTCAGCACAATCAGAACCGAGGCTGTAATGGCTCCTGGCATAATAAAAATCCAGTTCATGTCGACGTTCGGCCCAAAGCGATAAATGACCGTAATGGTCCCCACAAACACAGCAAAAACAACCAGATACCGGCCAATAGCGAGTAGATTGATGAAAACAATGTTGTTCAGAATACCAAAATGAAGGAGGTAATCGCTTACAATACCGCCGATAATTAAAACAACAATGGCCAGAATCAAGGCAAAGGCTAGCGTGAAGGTGAGGCCAATAGCAATGGCTCTGATTTTAAAAAAACTCCGCTTTTCGGCCGAATGGTAAGAAGAGTTAAACGCTTGCATGAGCGCAACTAATCCACTGGTGGCCGAATACAACGCCAGAAAAAAGCCGAAGGAAAGCACACCGCTTCGGGGCCGACTAATGATATCCTGAATTGTGGTATCGACTGTACTGAATGTATCGCCGGGCAGCAATTCCTGGAAGAATTTCATGATCTGATTCTGAAGATCAGGAATGAAGCTGATATAAGGAATTAGGGTAAAGAAGAAAATAACGGTTGGGAAAACGGCCAGAATAAGACTATAGGATACAGAAGCGGCCCGCTCGCTGGTGTCGTTGTCGGTAATCTGAGCGAGCATCCGTTTTAAAAACGAATACCAGGTCGTTTTTGAATTGAACGGATGATTGGCATGTAGCCAGACCCGAACACCTCGTAATGCTTTAAATCCTAAAAGTTTGTCGAACATAAGCTAAAAGTCGTTAGTCGCAGGTGGGGTACAACCATCAATACAAATAGTCGATAATAGCCCAGTGAGAAGGCTTTTTAGCGACTGTCAACTTTTAAAACCTACTGATCAAAGAAAGGTTTGGCCGCTTCAACCAGTTCTGGTGGGGCTGCACAAGGTCGACCGGTTTCTGTTCGGACAAATACGAGGGTTGTCTGGCCCGTATTTAATAGTTGGCCCTCCTGATTAAATATCTCGTAATCAAACATCAGTCGGGTTTTGGGAAGCTGCGGAATAGTTACCCGGATCGTGAGTAGATCATCGTATTTGGCGGGACGGATGAAGCGAGATGTAAGATCGTAGACCGGCATCGAAATGCCATCCTCTTCCATTTTCTTGTAAGCCAGCCCTAAATGTCGGAGTGCTTCAACTCGTCCGATTTCGTAAAAACGAGCATAATTCCCGTAGTAGACAATGCCCATCTGGTCGGTGTCGTAATAACGAACCCGAATATTCGTAACGTCGTGGATAATCATAAAATAGGGAGGAGAGGGAGAAAGGGGAGGAGAGGGGAAAGGGAAGTACTGGTCAGACCTGTTTTCCTTCTTCCCTCTCTTCCCTTTCCTCCTTTTATTTCATAATCTTCATGCGTGTCAGAGCCTGCTGATATAGACGCGCGTTGGCCAGATGTTCGGCCAGGGTTTTAGAAAACGTATGGTAGCCGTTGAAACGAGCATCGACCACGAAATAAAGATAATCGTGCTGTTCAGCGTTCAGAACGGCGTCGATGGTAGCTGGGGCAGGCAGATTGATTGGGCCAGGTGGTAATCCCGCATACCGATACGTATTATACGGCGAATCGACGGTCAGTTGCTTATTCAATAACCGACGTATGGTAAAATCACGCAAGGCAAAAATTACAGTTGGATCGGCTTCCAGCTTAATGCCACGTTTCAGACGGTTCAGGTACACGCCTGCCACGCGAGGTTGCTCGTCACGTTTATTGGTTTCGGAAGCTACAATAGAAGCAAGTACCTGCACTTGCGTTTGACTCATACCCAACGCTTTCGCTTTGGCCTGACGATCGGGCGTCCAGAACTTTTTGTATTCGGTACCCATACGCTCCAGAAACGCTTCGGGCTTAATTGTCCAGAACATTTCATAAGTGTTTGGCAAGAACAGGCAAACAATCGTAGTGGTATCGAAGCCAAATTTCTGACAGGTAGCCGGATCATTGAGCAATTTGCCGAGTGCTTCGGGGCCAAATTCAAACTTGCTGCCGACTCGCTGAATGAGATCGCTTTTTTGCCGCATGCTGGTGAAGGTAACGGGCATGGCATCCTGATTGCCACTACGGAGTTTAACCAGCGCTTCCCGGTTGCCCATACGGGGCTTAATTTCATACCGACCTTCTTTGACAAGTTCAGGGTATTTCATCAATTTGGCCAAAAACCGAAAGGACGTCTCATCATTGATAACCTTATGCGTTTTTAGCGTATCCATAACCGACTCAAACGTAGCTCCTCGTGGAATGAGCAACGCAAACGTTTTATCGCCATCGTTTACCTGAAGGTTCGGACTTCTGAAAACCTGCCAGAAATAAAACGAAAACGTCGTTAGCAGGATCGAAACGGTGAGGAAAAGGGCAATTTTTAAATTACGAGACATGACTTGAATTACGAATTACGATGTACGAATTACGATTTATTACTGATGCACGCACTCAAATCGTACTTCGTACATCGTAATTCGTAATTCAAGTGCAAATTTACGCCAAATCACAACTAATCATCCTACTGCACATGAAGTCTGCATTATCACTCATACTACTTTTAGGATTGACAGCCTCTTGCCGTACGCAGGTCGATAGTCCACGCTCCATGAATCCGGCGGCCGCCATCCGTCAGAAAGCCATCGACGAGATTCGGGAGGCAGACCAGAATTTTAGTATTATGTCTGAAAAACAGGGCATGGCGAAAGCCTTTACGACCTATGCTAGCGATGATGTGATTAAACTCAACGACGGGGCCGCTCCCACGATTGGTTTTGATTCGCTGAGGGCTCAGATGAGTCGCCTGCCAGCTAATGGACCCGTTTTGACCTGGCAAGTCCTGAAGGCCGATGCGGCTACATCGGGTGATTTAGGCTATACGTTTGGTCAATGGATGCTCACGAAAAAAGACGATGCCGGAAAACGGAGTGCCCAATATGGTGTTTACGTAACGGTCTGGAAACGCCAGCGCAACGGCCAATGGCGGTTTGTGGTCGACGGAGGCAATAGCACGCCAGAACCGAAGTAATCTCCAAAAGCATAGTTTTTTGACAGGATTTACAGGATAAAACAGGATTATTCTTACGCTTAAATCCTGTTTTATCCTGTAAATCCTGTCAAAACTATTGTAAATTTGAGCGAACCAAATCCAGTCACTTTGGACGTTCGTTCACTTTTCTCTCGACGTAGCCCCAGCGGCCCCTCTCTTTACACGTTCTCCTTTTGGTTACTCTCGGTCAGTAACTTCCTGTTTTCGGCCAGTTTTTCGATGATGATTCCTGAGTTACCCGCCTATTTGGAAAAAATGGGAGGGCGGGAATATGTTGGGTTAATTATCGCGCTCTTTACGTTTACGGCTGGTGTGTCGCGGCCATTCAGCGGAAAAATTACGGATACCGTCGGGCGTGTGCCGGTTATGGCCTTTGGCTCGGTTGTCTGTTTTGTTTGTGGCTTGCTTTATCCCTATTTGCTCACGGTCTGGGGTTTTCTAACGCTCCGACTCATTCACGGTTTTTCTACAGGAACAAAACCTACGGCTACCTCGGCCTACGTAGCCGATGTGGTTCCGGCCAATCGCCGGGGCGAAGCAATGGGTATGCTGGGTTTGTTTACGGCAATGGGTATGTCGTTGGGGCCAGCCATTGGCAGTTGGTTAGCCACCGATTTTTCCATGAACATTATGTTCTGGACGTCTTCGGCTTTTGCACTAATGTCAATCGGTATCCTGCTCCGAATGCCCGAAACTCTCAAGCAGACACAACCCTTTCGATTCGGACTACTTCGTTTGAAGAAAGACGAAATTTTCGACAAGAATGCCATTCCTCCTTTTCTGGTTCTGCTGTTGCAATCCTTTTCATCGGGCGTTATCCTGACGGTAATTTCCTCGTTTAGTGCGTCGCTGGGCGTTACAAACAAAGGTTTGTTTTTTACGGTATATACCGTGGCTTCCTTGGCTATTCGGTTGGTATTCAGCCGAACATCAGATCGCTACGGCCGCATTCCGGTACTGTTTATTTCGACAATCGTGCTGGCGTTTTCGATGGGGTTATTAATCTTAACCGATTCCACGTTTTTATTCTGGACAGCGGCCATTTTCTACGGTATGTCGTGGGGGATGAATTCGCCAACGGTAACCGCCTGGACGGCTGATTTAAGTGACGAGAAAACGCGGGGACGAGCGATGGCTACTATGTACATCGCGCTCGAAGCGGGCATTGGGTTAGGTGCTTTGGGAGCGGGCTGGGTATTGAATCACTTTGACGGGGAGTCGGGAATCGATGCGTCTTTTGCCGTTTCGGGTGTATTAGCCCTTGTGGCCGTTGTGTACCTGGGATGGTTATGGCGGAAGGAAGCTCCATTGAACTCGCACCAGATTGACGAAGCCGACGAGGTGGCATTATTGGACGGGGAGCCCTGATGGAAGCTATTGAACCCAAAATTCGCCCACTAGTCGATGTGGTAAACAGTACGGGGCTTATTCGCACGTTTTCAAGTTGCGAGGGTCATTTTTTGCCTGAAGATCAAACACTTGTTGATCGCAATCACGCCGAAGTCCGGTTTGTGCCTGCCGATGGGATTTCAATTGAAGAAGTTGAGAAATGGCTGGCTTCTATTGTAACCCGCTTCAAAACCAGACATGGGCTGATTCCCGTAAAGGTGACCGCTTACAAACTGTACACACCTATTGATGACGAAGCCGTTGAAGAAACATTTGTTCTCCAGTTAACGCCTTTTAATCGTTTTGATTTACCTGATCGAAAGCGAGCGGATATTGATCGGGCTATTAAACAGGTTGTGGTATTGGTGTAGCGTGGACATCCTGTCCGCGTAGCCGAAGGCTAATAAAATTCAGCTTAAAAATTAGCCTTCGGCTACGCGGACAGGATGTCCACGCTACAGAAGTCATTACAAAATAAACTGGCTCAAGTCCCGGTTTTTCACCAGCCCATTCAGCCGTTCATTTACTAAATCTTTGGTGATAACAACTTGTGCATTAGCGCCGATGACGTCCGGAATATCGAACATAAAATCGTTCATGAGGTGGCTTAACACCGTTTGTAGGCGTCGGGCGCCAATGTTTTCGACATCGCTGTTGACCTCAAACGCAATCCGGGCCAGTTCGCGAAGGGCATCATCCTGAAATGTCAGGCTAACGTCTTCGGCTTGCAACATGGCTTCGTATTGTTTGGTTAGTGCGTTCTTCGGCTCTTTTAAAATCTGGTAGAAATCATTCTCCGACAGACTTTGCAATTCTACCCGAATCGGAAAACGCCCTTGTAATTCAGGAATCAGATCGCTGGGTTTAGCTACGTGGAAAGCTCCAGCGGCAATGAACAAAATATGATCGGTATGGATGACGCCATATTTTGTGTTTACGGCACTGCCTTCCACAATCGGAAGCAAGTCGCGTTGTACACCTTCGCGGCTAACATCCGGGCCACCTCCGCCATTGCCTGAGCGAGCAGACGCTACTTTGTCGATCTCATCAATAAAGATAATGCCCGCATCTTCGGCTTTCCGAATGGCTTCTTCTTTCACTTCGTCCATGTCGATGAGCTTGGCGGCTTCGTCTTCGAGCATGATTTTGCGGGCTTCGGCAATGCTTACTTTCCGCTTTTTACCCCGTTTGGGCATCATGCCGCCAATCATCTCCTGAATATTCATCATGGACAGATCATCAACCGAGCCACCCATAATGCCGATATTGGGCGTTTGACTTTGCTGGACATCGATCTCGATTTTTCGATCGTCCATTTCACCCGATCGGATTTTTTCTCGGAATCGTTCGCGGGTGCGTTCGTTGAGCTCGGCATCCGAATCTTTTTTCTCGTTCTCGAAACCAAGTTGGCCATTGGCAGGCTTTACGGGCGGAATCAGAATATCCAGAATGGCATCTTCAACCAACTGTTGCGCCTTGGCTTGTACCGATTCTTTCTTAGCAGCCCGCACCATATTGACGGCTTGCTCGACCAAATCGCGCACCATGCTTTCGACATCGCGACCAACATAGCCCACTTCCGTAAACTTCGACGCTTCCACTTTAATAAAGGGTGCATCGGCCAGTTTCGCTAATCGGCGAGCAATTTCGGTTTTACCAACGCCGGTTGCCCCAATCATCAGGATATTATTCGGCGTAATTTCGCGTTGCATATCGGCGGGGCTGTTCATTCGGCGCCAACGGTTACGGAGCGCAATGGCTACGTTTCGCTTGGCATCTTGCTGGCCGATAATGTACTGATCTAACTCGGCAACGATTTGCCGGGGGGTAAGGTCTTTGAGTGAGTGGGTCATTGAAAAAATGGAGCGTATTTGCGCTCCCTTTTATAGAAACACAGGAAACCTGAAATTGTGCCAAAAGAACGACGAAATTTGGATTTTAGACACGTACATTAAAATCATAATCAAATTCACTTTACTTCTTAATCATCAATTACACGCAGCATGAATCTTAGTCGACTACTAGTTTTTAGTCTTTTTATTGTCACGGCGCAGGCCCAGTCGCCCATTAATTTAATTCCCCAACCTGTTAGTGTTCAGCCTCAAGCGGGCATATTTACACTTACGAAAGGAACCACAATTCACTATAATCAGGCCGAAGGAAAAGCCGTTGCCGACATGCTCAGTCAGCAACTGAATACGCCAACGGGCTTCGGATTAGCCGCAAAACCAGGTAAAACGGGCAAGATTCAACTAAACCTGACCGAAACCCCTAACGCGCAACTGGGTCAGGAAGGGTACACGCTCGAAGCCTCACCGAAGGGAGTCGTGATTACAGCTAACCGCCCAGCCGGATTGTTTTACGGCATACAAACCCTGACTCAACTTCTGCCCAAAGAAATTGCGGGTAAGGTTGTGGTTACGAAGAACTGGACGGTGCCTGCCGTTAAAATTACCGATTACCCCCGCTTTGGCTGGCGGGGAATTATGTTTGATGTAAGCCGCCATTTTTTCACAAAAGCCGAAGTAAAACAGTACATCGATCAGCTGGCCAAGTTGAAGTATAACACCTTTCACTGGCATTTGACTGACGATAACGGCTGGCGAATTGAAATCAAATCTCTCCCTAAACTCACTTCTGTAGGTGCCTGGCGGGTAGCGCGTGCGGGCCATTTTGGCGACCGTGCCGAACCCCAACCCGGCGAACCAACGCCTTATGGTGGATTTTATACGCAGGACGATATTCAGGAGGTGGTTGCCTATGCGCAGGCCCGTAACGTGACCATCGTTCCCGAAATTGATGTGCCTGGCCATAGCATGGCAGCTTTAGCGGCTTATCCTGAACTGAGTTGCACCAAAGCCATCGTGAGCGTTAATCCAGGAACGGCGTTTTCGGATTGGTACGGTAATGGGACGTTCAAAATGAAGGTCGAGAATACGCTGAACCCATCAGATGAGAAAGTGTATGATTTTTTAGATAAGGTATTTACCGAAGTGGCCGCGCTCTTTCCAAACCCATACATTCATGTTGGTGGCGATGAGTGTTACAAAGGTTACTGGGCGAATGATCCGGGTTGCCAGGCGTTGATGAAGCAACTGAACATTCGACACGTTGAAGATTTGCAGGGTTATTTTATGGGGCGCGTGGAGAAAATCCTGACAGCCAAAGGCAAAAAGCTGTTGGGTTGGGATGAGATTCTGGAAGGTGGAATTTCACCCACAGCTACTGTTATGAGCTGGCGAGGTATAAAAGGGGGTATAGAGGCCGCCAAGGAAGGGCATAATGTGGTGATGACGCCTACTACGTTCGCTTATCTGGATTATAATCAGGGCGACCCAACGGTTGATCCGCCAATTTATGCCTTCCTGCGAACCCAGAAAAGTTACAGTTACGAACCGGTTCCAGATGGCGTGGACGCCAAATACATTCTGGGTGGACAGGGTAACCTTTGGACTGAGCAAATACCTACGTTGCGGTATGCTGAATACATGACGTATCCACGGGCCTGGGCACTGTCGGAAGTGTATTGGTCGCCGAAAGAGGTCAAAAACTGGCCAAACTTTGTGCAACGTATGGAAAGCCATTTTGAGCGGGCTGATTTGGCCGAAGTCAATTACTCGAAAGCGATCTACGATGCCATTGTAAAAACAAGCATGAACGATGGCAAGCTGCGATTGGAACTAGCTAGTGAAGCGCCGGGTCTGGATATTTTCTATTCGATCGACGATACCATGCCCGATCAGTTTTCAACCCGTTATACCCAACCCGTAGATTTGCCGGAAGGGCCGATTAATCTCCGGGTAATCACCTACCGCGCAGGTAAACCCATTGGCCATCTGATTACTCTCTCACGGGACGCCTTGCAGAAGCGAATTGGGCGGTTTTAATTGCATTGGAACGCAGATTTTTATGATCATTATGGTGGCAAGAATTCAGAAACATCTTAATAATCATAAAGATTTGCGTTCCAATTAATTATCAGAAAACGCCCTCATATACATCACCGACTTGCACGGTAATGCCAAGTGCGCGGATGTCAAAAGAATCGGTTAGGCTTGTGTAAAAAGCGTACTCCCATTTGCTCCCCGTACGTTGGTAAACTTCGACTAGTGGTTCGGCTTGAGAAACAATCACATAGCACTCAATAGAGGAAAGGGCAATGTACTCGTGGAATTTCTCGTCGTGGTCAACGCCCGAGGAGTTTTCTGAAGTTACTTCAACGGTTACTACAGCACGATGAACGATGTGCGTATCATCAACATCATCAGTCGGAACAACCATAATATCCGGGTAACGATATTTTCGGCCAGGAACAGTACGGAGTTTAACGTCGTGGTTATATACGTTGAAAGGAAAGCCTTTCAAGGCTACGCGGAAGATCAGATAAATATTACCTCCGATTTCATTTGCTTTCTTTGACTCGCCGGGCATCTCAATTAGAGTTCCATCTACAAACTCGTGCTTTACCTCTGAATTCTTTTCGAATTCAAGGTATTCGTCAACTGTGTAGATGCGCTTGTGAATTTCTTCCGCTATCATATTGAGTTGCTTTTCGTTGACTAAAAGTAGCTAGTATTTGTGTGAGATCAACTAGGTGATAGGATTTATTTGGTTACTTAAGCCAGCGATCCAAATCAATTCGTAGCGACAACTGACTAGTTCCGGCAGTGGGTACCGATGTAAATCGGGCGTAGGTCAACTGGAAGCCTTTTGCCTGCACGGATGCTCCGAAAGAAATACCCGCGCCCACTCCGCCGGTTGTCAGCTTGCCTTCCTGGTGTTTCTGGTGATTGTAGCCTACTAACAGATTGACGTTTCGGTGAACCAGCAGCTCGACGCCCACATTGAGGTGCCGGGCTATTTTCTCGGTTACACTGGTTGTTTGCGGAATAGGATTGCCGCTCAAGTCATAGCGTACATTCAGGTTGGGGTCATTATAGCTGATATCAAAACGCTGAAGATGGTGTGCGGTCAACGTGAGCCGAATGGGGGCGTGCTCGGGTTTGAGTGTTACACCGGCCTGTAGATCAAACGGTAAATCGGCGTCAAGGGAACCGTAATTTTTGACCAGATATCCCACATTTTTAGCGACCAAGCCGAAGGTGAGATACTTTTTTGGATGTCGCCAAACCCCACCTAAGTCGGCTAGAATACCAAAGGCCGAATACATTTCAATACTGGAACCAACCGCTTTAATCGTTGCCCCCAGGGTGAAGTTACCTTCGGTACGAGCGTGGGTGATGCTTAGGGCGTAATCATTGGCCAAGAAGGTGCCTGTGGTATTGCCCGCCGGGTCGGTCATGGTAAACTGACCATAGCTTAAATACTGCAAACCTGCTGCCCATTTCCCCTGCGACTTTATGGGTAAGCCATATTGTAAGGTATAATATTTGGCCGCTGCCAGATACGGCATCAGACTAATAGCCAGTTGGTTATCCTTAACCGAATCGGCTAAAGCAGGATTGTTGAGGTGATAAGAGCCATCGGGGCTTGTGGCTGTAGCGATTTGTCCACCCAATGCCGCTACCCGAGCATGAGTAGGCAGGTCGAGGAATGAAAAAATACGCTGTCCACTCAACGGTTGAGCGACTGTTAGAATGGGCCAAAGCAAGGCCAGAAACAACGAAATGAAACAGGATTTCAAGCGGACGTCAGGCGCAGTTTTTTACAAAGAAAGCCATTTTTTAACCCAGCAACCGCATGTGTGTCAACATTCAGACGAAAAGACGGTTAACTGACTCAAAACGAATACCCAAACTTGATCCCGTATGAAAGACTGAGCGTTGGGCGAATGGGCCCTGAAAACGGATCAAGCAGAATGGCCCTGTACGGATCATAGAAAGAAAGACCGTCTGGAACGTGAGAGCGGTCGAGATCGTACCAACGAATGCCAAGTCCACCATAGAAATCGCCCAGAAATCGATTATTTCGGGAAAGCGGAAACTGACGGCCAAATTTGAGGTGACCAGCCCAAACTCGTTTGTTAATAGGGGCCGAGTACATCTGGTAATATTGGCAAGGTCCAGTGTCGCAGCCTTTGCCAACCGTCCCATTTTCGAAGGCATTTGTTTGCTTAAAAAGCCCTTCCAGAGCGATGTATGATCCAATAGGGCCACCGCGCCAGTAATAGCGCCACTCGGCCCGCCCTCGCCAAATTTTCATGTCTGTATAGCGAGAGCGTTGAGAAACATCCCATAGATCCATGCCTTGCCAACCATAGCCAAATTCAGCTTGTATGGATTGATGTTGACCTACCAATCGCTCGACCCCAAACTGAATAGTATTGCTGGGGTCGATTAAACTAGTTGGGGCAAACTTAACCACCCAACGCTGGCTTTGTTCGGCATAAAATGGGTGTAAGGGCAGCGGTTTTTCTGACTGAGCTAAGGCCGATGAAATACCCGTCACCACGCAAGCCAGTAAGTCTAGTATACGATGCGTTCTCATGGCTGGACGGGGATCGTGCTGAGTAGCTTCAGCTGTTTGAGGTTGGCGTAGCTGTATTCATAAATCCCCTTCGGCCCCGTTACGATCAGTATTTTTTTTGAGGGAATGACGTCATACGTTTTCGTGTCGTAGAAATACTCCAGTTCCTTAACATTGGTTGGGTCGCTGATGTCCATGAGCCGCAAACCATAGTCGCCCTCGCCAACGAATAGCAACGTACTATCGACACCGAGGCCACGAGGGTTGGTCATCGGGTAGCTCTGTAGTAATTTCGGATTAGATAAATTGCTAATGTCAATGACGTCCAGCGTATTAGCTATTATCGATTGGTTTCGGCAATTGGTGCCACTGCGGAGTGTTACGTAGGCATACTTCCCCTGAACCACCACCGGATCGCAACTTAAAATGTGGTTGTAGATACCGACCGATTTGGGAGAGTTCGGTTGATTGATGTCATAGATATACATACCCGTCTGCGTACCAATGAACAGGTTGTTCTGGTATGGAAATATCGTTTCGACACCGAAACCAAGATTCGTTTTGCTCCCTTTTTTGGGGTCGCTGCTGTTCGAAATATCATAAGCCTGTAAGTCTGTATTACTGACCATATAGAGCGTATTGCCGCTGACCGTAAACCGGGCCGTTGAGCCACCTGTTCCCGCTCCCGGAGTGGGGCCAACACTACTGCTATTCGAGCAGGATGTGAGTACCACTAAGGCAATAAGTAGGTAGAAAAGTGATTTCATGAGCATAATCAGGAGACGTTCTACCGATAGCATTGTGGATTCTCAACAGCGGTCTTTTCCCAACGGACAACCGCGCCTTTATTCGGGTCAGCACACTCGAAGCGCACATTCGTTGCGATGGGGTAAGCTGCGTATGCGAATGCATTTTCAATCCGTTTGACGACCCGGACGTTTAACGGATTGGTGATGTTGAGAGCCACCAGATCCGTTACATTGTCGGCATATAGGATGCTGTCTTTGATAGCTAATTCCTGATTGCCGATAATGGAGATAAAGGACAATTGCACCGGTTTTTCGGGATCTCGATTATCCAGGATATGAATGCCGCTACCGACATCATTGACAAACAGATAGTTGTCTTTGAGGTAAATCTTTTCGACGTTTTTGAGCGGTTGAGGAGGCAATGTCTGTATTGATCGAATATCGGCATAGGAGGCATAGATTGGGCGATAGGTGTCGCTCGTAGCAGATGGGGGCGGAGGTGTATAAGGGTGCCCGCACCCATCGAGCAGGAGGCAGCAAACGAGTAAGGAGAAAGCGTGAGAAAGTCGATTCATGGTGCAAATGTGTTTAGTGGCTTTAGGATACAAAATCAATCCAGGCCGTTGGAATTCGTAAGAAAAATTAACTTTGTCTATACTTGATTTCACGAAGCCAAATTATATGCAACCGGAAGCTCATCCAGAGGCCAGTCAGGCCAATTCCCTGCGATTGTCTAAAACCGAAATTCTGTCTGCTAAAAATGCCGAAGCCGAACTGGGTGGTGGGCAGAAACGGATTGATGCTCAGCACAAAAAGGGGAAATTGACCGCTCGCGAACGAATCGCGCTTCTGGTAGACGAAGGCTCATTTGAGGAAATTGGAAAGTTTGTCATGCACCGCACCCGCGACTTCGGCATGGACAAAGAGCATTACCTCGGCGATGGCGTTGTGACTGGTTATGGTACGGTTGATGGGCGACTTGTTTATGTATTTGCTCAGGACTTTACTGTTTTTGGTGGAGCCTTATCGGAAACTCATGCCGAAAAAATCTGCAAATTGATGGATCTGGCGATGCAAAATGGCGCGCCAATAATTGGCCTGAACGACTCGGGCGGTGCCCGAATTCAGGAAGGCGTACTGTCGCTGGCGGGCTATGCCGATATATTTTACCGCAACACACGAGCCTCGGGCGTTATTCCACAATTATCGGCTATTATGGGGCCATGCGCTGGGGGAGCCGTCTATAGCCCTGCCATTACCGACTTTATTTTCATGGTCGAAAACACGAGCTATATGTTTGTGACTGGGCCTAATGTCGTGAAAACCGTTACGCATGAGACGGTTACGGCCGAAGAACTGGGAGGAGCTAGTACCCATAGCACCAAATCAGGGGTCACGCATTTTTCTTGCGCGAATGAACTGGCTTGTATTCAGTCGCTTAAGCAACTGCTTAGTTATATTCCCCAAAACTGTGAAGATGAACCGCCGATGCTGGCGTACGAGCCATCCGACGAAACTCGATCTGCCTTAAATAGCCTGATTCCCGACAATCCGAACCAACCTTACGACATGCGCGAGGTGATCGACGAATTGGTGGACACGGGTAGTTTTATGGAGGTTCACAAGAACTTTGCCGAGAACATTGTCGTCGGATTTGCGCGAATTGGTGGACGAAGTATTGGCATTGTGGGTAATCAACCTGCTGTACTTGCGGGCGTTCTGGATATCAATGCTAGCACAAAAGCAGCTCGTTTCGTGCGTTTCTGCGACTGTTTCAATGTTCCCTTGTTGGTTCTGGAAGATGTTCCGGGTTTTCTGCCCGGCACCGATCAGGAATGGAATGGCATCATCAGCAATGGAGCTAAATTATTATTTGCCTTTTGCGAAGCGACTGTACCGCGCGTAACCGTCATCACCCGAAAAGCTTATGGTGGGGCCTACGATGTGATGAATTCCAAGCACATTGGTGCCGATATGAACTATGCCTGGCCATCGGCTGAAATTGCAGTAATGGGAGCGAGCGGAGCCGCCGAGATTATTTTCAAGCGCGAAATTGCCGAAGCCGAAGACCCGCAGGCCAAGTTGCAGGAAAAAGTGCTGGACTATACTGAGAAATTCGCCAATCCGTACCGGGCCGCACATCGGGGTTATATCGACGAGGTCATCATGCCCGACCAGACTCGCCAGAAACTTATCCGGGCGTTTACCATGCTGGAAAACAAAGTCGCCAGCATGCCCAAGAAAAAACACGGGAATATCCCGCTGTAACAGATTTGCCTTACGCACTCATCAATAACCTATGAAGATAACGTTACTAACCAGTAGCTTTCTGGCTCTTTCTCTAGCAACACAGGCACAGCAACGGCCAACGCTGACTGCCAGCCAATATGAACAGGCCCAGCGATTTCTTGGATCAAACGTTGAATCGCTGGTTGATCATACTAGTGTTCGCCCCAACTGGTTGCCGGGTGATCGATTCTGGTACCGCGATCTAAACGCCAAAGGCAGCGAATTTATCCTGGTCAACCCGGTGAAAGGAACCCGGTTGCCTGCGTTTGACCATCAGAAGTTAGCCGATGCTCTGTCTAAAGCAACGGGTAAGACATACGAAGCCACCAAATTGCCGTTTCAGCAGTTTAGTTACTCGTCGGATAATACGTCAATCATTATTCAGGCCGATGGCAAACAGTGGAAATATGAGCCACAATCCGGTCAGTTGACCGCTGATGCATCTGTGATTCCCTCTATGCCCAGCGCCGAAGGCCGACGTGGCGGAGGTAATGAAGTGCTATCGCCCGACAAGAAACAAGCTGCTTATATCAAAGACTATAATTTATGGGTTCGTAATGTGCAAACCGGTGCCCAAAAGCAGTTGACTACCGATGGCATAAAGGACTTTGGCTATGCTACTGATAACGCTGGCTGGCGTTCAAGCGATCGGCCCATACTGGCCTGGTCGCCGGATTCGAAGAAAATAGCCACGTTTAAGCAGGATCAGCGTGCGGTAAGTGATATGTATCTGGTAACGACGAACGTAGGAAAACCCACGTTAAAGCAATGGAAGTATCCATTACCGGGCGATAAAGACATCGCTACCATTCAGCGTGTCATTATCAATGTCGATGAGCCGAAGGTGATTTCGTTGCAGATTCCCGCTGATCCTCACCGGGCTACATTAAGCGATGATATATCCAGTAGTGGAACGTTCGACGATGTAAACTGGACTGCCGATGGCGCGAAGCTGGCATTTTTATCGACTTCACGCGATCATAAACAGGAAAAAGTTCGTCTGGCCGATGCCGCTACAGGAACTGTACGCGAGGTTTTTGAGGAAACGGTTCCCACGCAATATGAGTCGGGCTGGGGTGCTATCAACTGGCGCTACCTGGACAAAACAAACGAGTTTATCTGGTTTTCGGAGCGCGACAACTGGGGCCATCTGTATTTGTATGATGCCGCCACAGGAAAGCTGAAAAACCAGATTACCAAAGGAGATTGGCTGGTTACGAAGCTGGTAAAGGTCGATGAAGCCAAGCGTATGTTGTACTTCATGGCCAACGGTCGGCAGGCAGCTAATCCCTATTTTAGTCAGTTCTGTCAGATTGGATTTGATGGCAAACACTTCGCTGTGCTTACGCCCGAAGAAGGGAACCATCAGGTAACACTTTCGCCATCAGGTACTTATTTTATCGATAGTTATTCGAAACCTAATACTCCCGCAGTCACGGTTGTACGGGCGTTGGATGGAAAGATGAGCGTCGGCCTTGAGAAAACGGACATTTCACGGCTGACAGCTACTGGCTGGAAACCACCAATGCCCATTACGGTGAAGGCACATGATGGCAAGACCGATCTATATGGATTGCTATACACGCCGACACACCTTGATGCCAGCAAGAAATATCCGATAATCGATTACATTTATCCCGGCCCGCAGGGTGGAAGCGTAGGTAGTTGGTCTTTTTCTGCTGCTAGGGGTGATAATCAGGCATTGGCAGAACTTGGGTTTATTGTCTTTCAGCTCGAAGGAACGAGCAATCCTTTACGATCAAAAAGTTTCCATGACATGAGTTATGGAAATATGGCCGACAATACATTGGCGGATCAGATAACCGGCATCCGGCAACTGGCGAAAACCTACGCGTATATCGACACCACACGCGTGGGTATCTGGGGGCACTCAGGGGGAGGGTTTGCCACCGCTACAGCCATGTTTCGGTACCCAGATTTCTTCAAAGTAGGTATTTCAGAATCAGGTAACCACGACAACCGCAACTACGAGGACGATTGGGGCGAACGCTATAATGGATTAACGTCTGCATCTGACTACGCTGCACAAGCTAATCAGGTGTACGCTAAAAATCTGAAAGGTAAGCTGATGCTGGCGCATGGGATGATGGACGATAATGTACCACCTTACAATACCTTGCTAGTGGTTGAAGCTCTCGAAAAAGCCAACAAAGACTACGACCTGATTGTGTTTCCAAATAGTGCCCACGGCTATGGCAGCTACTCGCCTTACATGACCCGTCGGCGTTGGGATTACTTTGTGAAAAACCTGTTAGGAGCTGAGCCGCCGAAAGAATACCAGATCGAAACCAGGTCCGATCCAAGAAACAATGTTCGATAAACAAACGATGTAGTAAACTGTAACTCTATCAACCTTATGGCACTTCCAACACCAGAAAAACCGGGCAGTTTATTAAGGACCGTATTAATTGGACTGCTGATTATTTTTAGCCTGGCCTTAATCGTCGGAACATTAACCGTGATGTTTCCGTAAACACAATTACTTGACTTAGTTATGCCATATGTTTTGAGATATGGCATAACTGGCGAATTTTAAATCGAATCCAGAATCACCGCGCAGGCTTCCCGAATCTGATCTTCCGTGATAATCAACGGTGGTGCAATCCGCATGGAATTGTTGCAGAACAGGAACCAATCGGTGATAACCCCTTTGTCAATAGCTCGGTCGATGACAGGCTTCAGTACGTCGAACGAGTCAAATTCAACGGCGAGCATTAACCCTTTGCCCCGTATTTGCCGAATAGCCGGGTGCTGTAATAACTGCCGAAATAATTGACCTTTGGCTTCGGCCTGTTCGTGCAATTTCTGCTCCTGGATCACTTGAAGGGTAGCCAGTGAAGCAGCCGCCGAAACCGGATGCCCGCCAAATGTAGTGATGTGCCCTAGAATTGGGTTGTTTTTAAAGACGCTCATCTTCTCTGCCGAGCTAATAAACGCTCCAATGGGCATACCACCGCCCATTCCTTTGGCGCATAGCAAAATGTCGGGTATGGTATTTACCCCTTCAAAGGCCCAGAACGTTCCGGTCCGACCAAAGCCCGTCTGAATTTCGTCGAAAATCAATAAAGCACCCACTTCGGTGCAGCGTTGTCGGAGGGTTTGGAAATAAGTCGCGTCGGCTAAACGAACGCCGGCCTCACCGGCTACGACTTCTATAATAACGGCCGCTGTTCGCGACGTGATTTTATCAATATCGTCCAGACTTCCATGCTGAATATGCCGGACATCGGGTAGGAGCGGACGGTAATTTTGTTTGAAATTTTCATCGCCTGAGAGCGATAGAGCCCCCTGCGAAGAACCGTGATAGGCGTTGAAGCAACTGATAAATTCGGAGCGGCCCGTGTAGCGTTTCGCCAGTTTCATCGCCCCCTCAACAGCCTCGGTACCTGAGTTGGTGAAATAGACATTATCTAAACCAGCGGGTAGAGTTTGGGCCAGCGCATGAGCCAGTTGAGTTTGAGGAGTCTGAATGTATTCGCCATAAACCATCAGGTGCAGGTATTTATCTAGCTGGTTCTGAATGGCTTCTAGTACCTGTGGATGCCGATGACCAACATTGCTTACGCCAATGCCCGAAATCAGATCCATATTTGGTTTTTGGTCGCCCTGTCTGAAAAGATAAATGCCTTCGGCTCGGTCAATTTCCAACCCTAAGGGGAAATCGGAGGTCTGGGCTATATGCTGGAAAAATAATTGTCGGTGTGTAACCGTTGGCATAATAAATCTATCAATAGTACTTCTCCGATCCTAACACCGTCAACCATGAAAACAGTTCTGCTTTTCCTATTGCTATGCCCATTCGTTGTCCGGGCTCAATTATTCAAAATTTCTCCTGAAGACACCCAGCGTAAGCACTCGTACATCCTCATGCGCGATGGTTCTGTAGTACGGGGTCAGGTGCTTCGTCAGGATACTACTGTCATTTCAATCCGGAAAGGGAATGGCGACATGACGTTTGTAGAGGCCGATCAGGTACTCCGCATTTCGGCAGGCCATATTGCGCAGGTATCCGAAAATTCGGCAGTCGGTTCTACTGTTTTTGTCTTGAAAGATGGTACACAATTACCCGGCACGTTTATCCGACGCGATAACACAATGATTACGGTGCGTAAGAGTAACGGACAGCTGACTTACTTCGAGCCAGAGTTGCTGTTGCGAGTTGACACCGTACGAAATGCGGGAAATAATACTGGCCTCACCGTATCGGGCAAACCCGCTTACGCCAACCGATTTTCTCCATTTTTACTCCTAAATCCAACTGCCTTTAACCCTGAAAAAGGGCGATTTTATTATCGAAATACCTTATTAGTGCTCAATGAGCTAGATTATGGCATTACTCAAAATTGGAGTATTGGACTGAATGTGAATCCCGCTTTTGGCCAGTTCCAACCTGATAATACTGCACGAGAAACGATTTTTGGAGCCAATGTGCGCTTCTTGTCTAAACTAAGCTTTCCAATTGGAGAGCAGTTCCGATTTGGTATAAACACGACCTACCAGCCCAAACAAAAAGGATATTTTTCCTCGATTAGCCAGCAGTTAACGTTTCATGGACTACTATCCTTTGGAGATGGCCAGCGGAATGCGACCTTAGGGTATGGTTTGCTTATATATCCTGATTATACCACTAACAACACCGTTCCATTTATTACGGCAGGGGTTATGCACAAAATTTCGCGAAACCTGACCATCCTGAGTGACAACACGTTTTACCCAAATCCTTTCTATGGCGGTAAAAGCGCCGATTTGTCAATTGCGCTACGCTTTGATCGTTTGCGGCATGCGTTTGATATAGGCGTATTTTCGTCGCTTATGCCGTATTATAATTACTACGCCAGCTATCCTGGCGGACCGAAAACTCAGGCTTATTTCTATCCCTACCTTGCCTATAATCTGATTATCGGTAAACCCTAACGAATGAAACACTTATTCATGCTCTTAATTGTGCTGTTGCCCTTATTGGCTACAGCACAGGATGATTATTACCAGAAGAATAACAAGTCGGTACCCACCGGGCAAACCTATTCGATTTTGTTGAAAGATGGCACCCGACTGCGTGGACAAATTGTCAAACAGGACAGCGTTGAGGCTGTTATTCGTACCAAAGAACTGGGCGAAGTTCGGCTGAAAGCAGAGCAGATTGTCAGGATGGAACAGGAAGGAAGTCAGACGGACGGTGCTGGCTTTCCCAACCAATTTCCGCAAACGATGCGGTTAGTACCAACTGCATTTTCTGCCGAGAAAAATAGGCTCTACTACCGGAATTATTTGGTGTATTTCAGCCAGTTTGAATACGGTATTACCGACAATTGGAGTGTCGGAACGACATTCTTTACGTTTGTACCAACGGCTATTTTTAATTTTTCGACTAAGCTAACACTACCCGTTAGCGATCGAGTTCGACTGGGCGTAAGCGCCCAATATTTGGGGGTTCGTTTAAATGGATTACTAGGTAATAGTGGCCCCGGAACCCTGGAAGGTGCTGGGTATATACAGGGGATCGTTACGACCGGTGATCGACAAAATAATACAAGCTATGGGCTGGGCTGGAGTTTGTCGAATGGTGAATTGTCTCGAAATGTTGTCGGGTCTTTAGGACTGGTTCGGAAGGTCAGTCCCAAACTCTCGTTTATTAGCGAAAACTTTGTGCTGTTCGGTAGCGGGGGAGTTGATTTCGCGGGCATACTGTCGGGCGGTATACGATTCGATCGGCGTCGCCATGCGTTCGACCTGGCAGCCTATGTGCCTCTGGTCATTGGCCGAACTGTTTCGACACCCGTCACCTTTATTCCCTTTGCGAGCTATCACGTCAGGATTGGGAAATGAGCTGTTTATTTTGATGGATTGACTGGCATGGCACGGTTTCTGATTAGGTAAGACGAACGGGGAAAAGCGTTTTACTAGTCGATAGAGTTATCATTGATGTGATAATTGAAGTCGATACATCAATTTCCGCTAATTTCGCCGTTATAGTGAGACAACCCATTCCTACATGCCTGAGACCCCTACCGATCTTCCACCGTTTGTTCGTTCGTGGCCGCAATTATATGCTATCGTTATTGGTAGTCTGGTTGCCGAAATTGTCCTGTTTTATGTGTTAATGCGCTGGCTATCATGAGTATTCTTGATTGGGGCGTCTTAGGATTGACGCTGCTGGGCATTATCGTATATGGTATCGTTCGGAGCCGGGGAAGTCGTAGTATGGACGATTACCTGCTGGCGGGCCACTCATTGCCCTGGTATCATGTGGGGCTGTCGGTCATGGCAACCCAGGCCAGCGCGATCACTTTTTTGTCGGCACCAGGGCAGGGTTTTGCCGATGGTATGCGGTTCGTTCAGTTTTACTTCGGACTTCCGCTGGCGATGGTCGTTTTAGCAGTGACCTTCGTGCCGATTTTTCACAAACTGAAAATCTTTACAGCCTACGAATTCCTCGAAGATCGGTTCGATATTCGGGTTAGAACGTTGACGGCCAGTTTGTTCCTGCTTCAGCGTGGCCTATCGACCGGTCTTTCAATTTATGCACCAGCTATTATTCTGTCTACCATTTTAGGCTGGAATATTTACTGGACTAACCTACTAATGGGCGGTATCGTGCTCCTGTACACCGTAACAGGTGGTACAAAAGCGATCTCGTACACGCACCTGCAACAAATGGCCATTGTGACTTTTGCGATGGCATTGGCCGGATATCTGACGGTAAAGTTATTGCCTGAGGGTGTGGGCTTTGTGGATGCGTTGCATGTGGCGGGGAAGGCTGGCCGAATGAACCTGATCGATTTAAAATTTGATCCCAATAGTCGCTATAACCTCTGGTCTGGACTGATCGGTGGGTTCTTCCTGCAATTATCCTACTTCGGTACCGATCAGTCGCAGGTGGGGCGTTATTTGACAGGTGAAACAATAGGGCAAAGCCGATTGGGATTGCTCATGAATGGCTTGCTGAAAGTGCCCATGCAGTTTCTGATTTTGCTGGTTGGGGTGCTGGTATTCGTATTCTATCAATTCAACCCATCGCCCACTTTTTTCAATAAGCAGGAAACCGAGCTGCTCAAGAAGAGCCCGTACGCCAAAGACTACCAACTGGCCGAAATTAAGCATCAGAACCTGGCTACACAGCGTCAACGGGCTGTCATTGATATGCAGGTTGCCCTGAAGGCCGATGATGAAGCCGGTCAGGACGCGGCAGGGAATGTTCTTCGCGAAACAGACGAAGCCCTAAAAGTAGTGAAGGCCGATGTTGAAAAGTTGATCAAGAAGAATCATCCGGCAGCCGATACCAATGATGTCAATTACGTGTTCCTCCGTTTTGTGCTGGATTACCTGCCGCATGGTCTGATTGGTTTACTGATTGCCGTAATTTTTAGTGCTTCAATGGGGTCAATTGCTTCGGCCTACAACTCGCTGGCTTCCACCACAGTCGTTGACGTATACAAGCGATTGATCAAGAAGGAGGGAAGCGATCAGCACTATTTGCAGGCTTCTCGTTGGGCAACTATTGGCTGGGGAATTTTCTGCATTGTGGTCGCTCAGTTTGCCAACCAGCTAGGTAGTATGATTGAGGCCGTCAATATTCTGGGCTCGCTGTTTTACGGAGTCATTCTGGGGGTATTCGTCGTGGCTTTCTACGTCAAATCGGTGGGTGGGCGCGCCACATTCTGGGCAACCATTATCGGCGAACTTCTCGTTATTGTAAGCTGGTATCTGAACCTGACAGCATTCCTCTGGCTGAATGTTATTGGCTGTCTATTTGTGGTGGGGATTGCCTGGGTATTGCAAAAAACGGTATATCGACAAACGGTATAAGCTAGGAAGCTGGTTGATTTTTCTTGTTCCTATTGAATTTTTTTTGTCATGAACTGTGTCAAAAGTCAAGTTTTAGGCCAAATTTTGTTTGGGTAAGCCA